>QJYB01000078.1 GCA_003247835.1 Gammaproteobacteria bacterium
GACCAGTAGGGAAAGCCGTCCTCCTCCCACTCGAAGCCGGGGGTGGTGAGCCACAGGCGGAAGATCTCGTTGACGTCCTCCGGCAGCGGCGGACCCTCGGCCGTCTGCGCACCGAATATGCGTTGCTGCGCTTCGGGGTCATTGTTGCCGAGGTGATTCAACATGGACATGAACACGTCACGGGGATCGCGACCGACGGTGATGTAGGACGCCTCCGGAAAGTACGGCAGCCCGTCGAGCGGCGTGTGGGTCTTGATGAAACGCCGGTGCGTCTGGGCATCATAGACGGCGAGCAGCTCGTCGATGGGTGTGGCCCGGAGATCGAGCCACGGCGTCAGCGTGGTCAGCGGCTGACCGAAGTCCGGCGTGCGGAAGATGAGCAGCGCGCAGAGCATCTGAGTCCAGGTGGTGCCGGCCTTGTAGGACGTGCAGATCAGGATGTCGCCGGCCCGGGGTCTGAAATCCGCCCAGCGGCCGCTGTCGAAGACCAGGTGCTCGTAGCGGTGCTCGATGCGCGGTATCACGCCTCAGCTTTCCTTTACCGCCCGGAGCATCTCCTCGTCGCCCAGCACGCCGGCCTTCTGCCGGCCAACGGCCCATTCCGGTCCGACACATTCCGGCCCTTCGCCCGGCGGCAGAGGCGGCGTGTAGTAGCCGAGGGCATAGCTGCCGATGGTGTAGCCGAGCAGATCCGTCAGCGCCGGGGAGAAATCCTTCGCGATCTCCGGCGGGCAGGACAGGTACTGGTTTTCCTCCTGGCGCAACCAGGCCAGGGAATAGGTGATGTTGATGCCGATCCGGTCCGCCGCCGAGCGGTTCTCGCCACCACCGTGAAAGACGGATCCCGTATAGAGCAGCAGAGACCCGGCCGGCATCACTGCCTGGCAGATCTCGGCCGGCTCGGGACGGCGGTCGTCCGGCCAGTCCACGCTGCCCGGGACCACCTGGGTGGCCCCGTTCTCCGCCGTGAAGTCCGTCAGTGCCCAGATGGTGTTGAGCTGCGGCTCGATGCCCTGCAGATACTTGCCCCACGCCCAGCGGTCGCGGTGGATCATCTGTTTTCCCTGGCCCGGCTTCAGCCGGATGATCTGGGTCAGGTGCAGCTGAATGCGCAGACAGTAAGGTTCGAGAAAAGCCTGCGTCGCCGCCAGCACGGCGGGATGCGTGACAAGCTCACGGGTGGCCGGCGAGCGCGCCACCAGCGCGCCCGTGCGCGTGGTCGAGCGGCCGGCGAAGTCGTCCCGGCCGGGTCCGGTCGCCTCCATGTAGGGCGTGAGCTCGTCACGCAGCTCGGCCAGCGCCGGTTCCGTGAGCGCGCCTGTCAGAATGACGGCGCCGTCCCGGCGGATGATCTCCAGGATTTCCGTCGTGGGTGTATCGATGGTTCGCGACTGCAGCTCCGGCATGGGACGGCTCCGGTGTTCAGGTGGGTTCGTGTCAGCGCAGGCCTTCCCAGGCCTGCCGTTCTTCCCCGTCGGGGTCCGCGACCAGCTCCGAGGTGTCATCGAAGCACATGGTGAGCCGATCGTCCGTATCGTAGGCACTCCAGCCCGGATGCCCATCCCGCACGAAGGCCGTCCAGGCTTTATGCATGGTCTGGGCGACGTGCTGCGGCTTCTCACCCGGGCCGAGGAAGATGCTGACGCCGGGTTTGTCCAGATTGTCGAACGCGAACGGAATCTCCAGCGCGTGAGTGGCGCCGAGTCGACCTTCGAACGCCCGCGACTTCCAGTTGAACAGATACATCCAGTTGCGGCTCCTGGCGTCTGCAGCGAGTCGAGCCTCCACCAGGCGGATGGCCGGGATGCGGAACATGTGATCCGTGGTCATGGCGACCATGAGCGCTTCCGGCGACGCGCCGTGCCGGGTGCGTCGATAAACGTCCAGCACGTCCGCGGCGCCGTAGGCAGCCGCGTGGCGCGCGAGCTTGTCCTCGTCCACCTCGCCGTAACCCCAGAGGGTGGTTTCATCGTGGTTGCTGCCCGTCATGACGGCGACGCCGCTGCCCAAGCCTTCTGCGATGGCATCGAGCGGCCGTTTCGGCACCACGGCGTTGCCTTCCACCGGATAGAACGCGGACACGGGCACGCCGAAGGTCGCCAACGTTCGTGGTCCGTCACCGATGGCATTGGCGACCGTGTTCTGCACCTCGAGAATCGACTCGGCGGTGACCGCCGCGAGCTCGCTGGCAGTGCGGCATCCGAGCGTGGTCAGGAACTGCTCGGCACAGATCTCTCCCGCTTTTTTCGGCAGTGTGTGCTGCGCCGCTCCGCTCTGCGGAATCGCGGCACGAAACAGGCCCTGCGCCTCCGGGCTCGCCAGCAGCGTGGATACCGCGAAGCCACCGGCCGACTCACCGGCTATGGTCACCTTTGCCGGATCTCCGCCGAAGCGTTCGATGTTGTCCCGCACCCAGCGCAGGGCGGTGATCTGATCGAGCAGGCCGTTGACGCCCGAGGTAGCGTACTCCGGTCCCAGATGCGTCAGGTCCAGAAAGCCGAAGGCGCCCAGCCGGTAGTTGATGCTCACCACCACGATGTCGCCGTGAGCGGCGAACCGGGCGCCCGAGTACCAGGGTATGGCGCCCTGGCCGGTGCGGTAGCCACCGCCGTGAATCCAGAACAGCACCGGTCGCCGGTGGTCGTCGGCAGCGGGCGTGGCGATATTGAGCGTCAGGCAGTCTTCGCTCCAGCGCACCTCCGCGGCGGACGTCAGACCGCCCGTGGGGGTCTGCGGCGCGGCCGCTCCGAAACGTGTCGCCGGACGGACCTCATGCCAGGGCTCGTGCGGTCTGGCGGCCTTGAAGCGGAAATCGCCGGTGGGCGGTGCCGCGTAGGGCACGCCGGCAAACAGCAGGGTGCCGTCCTTGGCGCGCCCTTCCACGGGACCGTAAGTGGTTTCGACGATTGCCATCCTTCCCCCTGATAAGACCGGCGACAGGAAGGAAAGGGTAGCGCGGCACCAGAGCCCGTGCCAGGCGCAGGCGCATCACGCGCCCGCCCGAATCCAGCGGCGGGATCAACCCGCCGCCGCCAGCGGCTTCGCCAGCCCGTCCAGGTAGCCGGCAACGTGCGTCGCCAGATCCCGGGCGTCGTCCTCGGCGCCGTGGATGAAGCTCGACTTGCGCCGGCGCATGAACGTGAGCCCGAGGGTGTAGAGCCCGGGTGCCGCAATCACGCCGCCATCGTGCTTGAGCCGACCGCGGGGGTCGAACGCCTTCGGCACGTCGAGCCAGCTGTAGTCCGGCCGGAAGCCCGTCGCCCAGACGACGCTCCTGATCTCGCCGCTGGCCAGATCCACGTCGAGGCGGGGAGAGGCCGGCACGCGGGTTTCCGCGTAGCGTTCTGCCGGTGACACCGACCCCTCCAGGCCCGCCTGGCGGATCCAGTCGTCGATGGTGCTGAGCAGCCGGCCCTGCTTCAGATCCGACAGCGCGCAGTTGTTTGCGAGACCGCCTGAGAACTGAGCGCGACGGCCGTTCATCCCGGCAAATCGTCCGACCAGCGCGACACCCAGGTCGGTGAGCCGGTTCAGATCCAGCGTCACCCGTTCCGGCGTGCCGACGAGCTGCGGTGACGGCACCCGACGCGCACGGACGATGTCGTCCACGGTCTGCCAGGATTCGTCGAGCAGCCCCGTGCTCTTCAGCCAGTACTGGATATCGTGGCCACGGTACGTGCGCGGCATGCGGACGTGCTCGCCCACAGAGAGCACCACGGGCCTGCCCGAACGCTGGATCTCCTCGGCAAGCTGCAGTCCGGTGGCCGATGCACCCACCACGAGCACACCGCCTTGCGGCAGATCGGACGGCCGTCGGTAGTCCCTGGTCGTGAACTGCGCGATCGTCTCCGGAAACGCCGACGATGCCGCAGGCACATTGGGTATGCCGAAAGCGCCGCTCGCGAGCACCACGACCCGCGCCGAGTAGTCACCCCGATCCGTACGGATCCGGTAGCCATCTACCGCAGGCGTCACGGCGCTGACCGCGGTTTCCGTCTGCACCGGCGCACGGATCAGCGTCGCGTAATCCTCGATGAAGCGCGCGACCTCAGCGGCATCCATGAAGCCGTCCGGATCCGGACCGCTGTAACGGCAGCCCGGCAGACGCGTCAGCCAGTTCGGCGTCAGCAGACGCAGGGAATCCCAGCGCGACCGCCAGCTCGACGCCACCGAATCGCGCTCCAGGATGAGGTGGTCGATGCTGCGTTCAGACAGGCAGCGGCTCATGGCGAGCCCGGCGTGCCCCGCGCCGATGATGATCACCGACGCGGAGCACCCCCGTGGACCGGCCTGTTTGAGGCTGGTTGCGCGGGGAGCCGTCATCACTTCACCTTGACCGTCACGTTGGTGGGGTTGGTGACGATGTCGTAGACGGCCGACCGCTTCTGGGACTGGGCCACCAGGGCTTCGATGTCCTCACGGGAAGCATTCGCGTCCACGTCGAAGGTCACCTGCACGTCGTCGAAGCCGTTTCTGACATCGGAGTCGATGCCGAGAATGCCGGCCAGATCCATGCTGCCTTCGATGGTCGCCTTGACCGAGTTGAGCTGGATGCCCCGGTTCTGAGCCACGGAGGCCACACCGGCAGTCAGACAGCCGGCCAGCCCGACGAGCACCATCTCCACCGGCGTCGCACCGTGGTCTTCGGAAGCAAATACTTCCGGATGGTCCGTGTCGAAGCTGAACTCCGTCTTGTGGCTCTGCTCCTCACCCAGGCCAAAGAAGCCCTTGCAGTTGGAGCGGGTGTGGGTGCCGTTCATCCACCGGGAGGTGGCCTTCCAGCGGAACTGGGCGGCTTCCGGTGCCTGAGTCAGCGCCTCACGGGCCCCGAGCAGGGCCTCCACGTTGACGCCGTTGTCGATCATGCCCATATCCGTCATCTCACTGGTGTTCGTGTTCACTTTCGCTTTCTCCTCAACTTGCGAATTGACCTTGAGTCTCAACCGCTCTCGGCCGATGGGCCTCGATTGGATGAACGCAGATTGAGGGCCGAGCGTTGAACCCAGCGTGTTATTTGCCGTGGTATTTACCCGAGACGCGGAAAAAAGTCTCACGGGCCGAAAGCACCGTGATCTGGCTCTATCAGCCAGGTTGATTGAGCCAATCAGGCCGGATCAAGCACCAGACGACAGGCCCACACGGACTCCAGCGGCATCCCTGCCTGACGCTGGGCGTTGCGCACCGACTCCGCATCCGGAGCCTGGTACAGACAGATCATGCGGCGGCGTTCCGTGGAGAAGAACGTCCGGGCGAAGCGGACCTGGTGGGTTGTCAGGCACCCTGCCCCCGCGTCCTCGATGGCCTGGATGTCGTCGAGCGCCACGGGCTCGTCCCAGCGCCGCTCCACCACCACGTTGGCGAGCTGCCAGGACGGTGCGTCCGCGTCCGTCGCGTCATGCACGGTGCCCGGCCAGATCTCGTACTCGCCGACGCCGCTCTGACGCAGGGCCGCCCGGGCAGACTCCGCATCCGGCGCCGACAGCCAGCAGAGCAGGCGCCGACCGTCCGTGGAGAGAAAACTCTGATTCCAGTCCACACGGTAGAGAGAGAAACAGCCGCCGGTTTCTTCGGCCATGGCCATGACGTCCGCCCGGCTGATCGGCGGATCGAACCGTCGCTCGAGAATCAGTTCCGTCATGCCGGCTCCCCGTGTCGTCTCGCCCGCGCCAGGGCCCAGGGAGCGACGCCCCCCACCGCCAGCGCCTCGATGGCCTGCTGGTGCTCCGTGAACGCAGCTTCCTCTCCGGTCGCCGCCGCTACACCGGCCAGCGTGCCGTGGGCGATGAGCATTTCGCTCGCCCGTTCCAGCACCTGGGCGCAGGCGAGTGCTTCACTCGCATGCTCCCGGGCGAGGGCCACACAACCCTGGTCCAGCTCATACTCCGCCATCCGGTTCAGCACATAGGCGAGCCGGTGCTTGGCATCCACCGCCCGGAGCTCCGCCAGCGCCGCCTCCAGCGTCCCGTCCTCGCTCCCCTTCAGGTAACCGCACAGCCCACGCAAGCCCCGGGCGAACGGCGCCTCGCTGCCTTCGCGGAGCTTCTCACCCAGCTCGACCAGCCCGGTCACCCGCTCCGCAGCTACCTCCAGGCGGTCACGTTCCAGCGCCACCATCACCAGGTACTCGTTGGCCTGATACTCGCCGAGCCGGTCACCAGCACCTTTGCACAGGGTCCGGGCTTCCTTCAGCAGCGCTTCGGCGGCGTTCATATCGTTCTCCTGATAACGGAGGATGCCCTCTGCCGCCGGCAGCGCCGCGGTCGGCGGGATGCGGTACCGCTCGGCCATCGCCCGGGCTTCCATGACCATGGCATCCGCACGGCTCACGTCCCGCTCGAGCATGGCCAGGCACCGGGCCGTCTCCGCCAGGCCCAGCACGTGCTCCTGCTCACCGGCGCCGCGAGTGACGAGCTCCGCCTGCAGGCTCTCCTCCCTTGCGCCTGCCCAGTGGCCGTGCGCCCAGCGCACCGTGCTCGACATCTGATACCCGAGCCGGGCGTGAGCCAGTTCGCCGTGATCGAGGGCCTGTTCCGCCAGCGCCGCGTACTCCCGGGCGGCGGCCTCCCAGTCGTAGACGGGGGCGGCGGTGAGCATCACGTTGAACAGCTCAATGCGCCGGCACACCTGCTCGGCACCGGCCAGCTGCGTCGCCAGCTGCAGGCCGCGACGAGCCAGCACCAGCGCATGGTCGTTGGCGAAAAACCGCAGGCACAGCCGGCCCGCAGAAACCAGCGCCCGGGCGCCGAGACCCGGATCACCGCTGGCCAGCGCGTGGTGCGCCAGGTCCGCGGCGTGCTCGAGATCCTGTGCTGCTTCCTGCTCGATCAGCTCCGCGACGCGGCGGTGCATGACCCGGCGCCGTGCCGGGGCGATTCCGGTGTAGACGCCGCGCGCAATGAGCTCGTGGCTGAAGCGGAAGCCGGGCTCCCCGGGCCGCAGCATGGCGTGCCGCTCGGCGCGCTCGAGGGATTCACCCACCCGATTTGCATCCTGGCCCGTCACCGCCACCAGGGTCCCCAGGTCGATGCGCGGGCTCAGCACCGCCGCCCAGCGCACCACTTCCGCATCGTCCACGTCGAACCGGGACAGCCGCTCGGCGACCAGCTCGTCCAGGGTTTCCGCGCTGTCGCCTGCCGCCACGCGGCGGGCCTGCTCGATGGCAAGCAGCGGATTGCCGCCGCACTCCCGGCTGATGGCTTCGCTGTCCGTCCCCGGCAGGCGGTCGGCGATCAGCTCGCGGATGGCACCTTCGGCGAGGGGGCCCACGCGCAGCTCCTCCAGCAGACCGAGCTGACGCAGCCCACGCAGCGTCTGCTGCAGTGTCGAGTTGTCCTGGATCTCTCCTTCCCGGGCCGCGAGGACCACGCAAACCGGCGCCCGCCGGCAGAGCCGGGCCACATAATGCAGGGCGGCCATGCTCGATTCGTCCGCCCACTGGACGTCGTCGAAGGTCACCACCGCCGGTGTCCGGCCCGCTGTTGCGGCGATGAGATACTCGGAGAGCGCTCCGAACAGGCCGTCCCGGTCACGGTCCGCATCACCGAAAACGGATCCCGCCACGCCGAGGCTTCTGAGCGCATCGATCCAGAGGGCATAGGGCCTGAGCGACTCCGACTCGAAGGTGCCGGCTTCCAGCACCAGCGCCCCGGCGCTGCCGGAGAGTTCGGAAAACCAATCGAGCAGTCGGGTCTTGCCGATGCCCGGCTCGCCCTTGAGCAGCAGACAGCGGAACGTGCCGCCTGCCAGCACCCGGTCGAAATGCGCCCGCAGCTGGCCGCACTCGCTCTCCCGGCCGACGAGGCCGGCCGGTGGATCCGGGACCGCCGCTGGTGGCGCCCGGTCCTCCACGACCGGGGCACCTTCGCTCACCGGCATGCTGCGGCGGCCGCTGATCTCCCGCCGGGCCGCGATCAGTGCACCACCGGACTCCATTCCCGCCTCTTTCAACAGGCGCTCGCCGAGCTGCACCTGCTGCTCGGCCTCCTCTACCCGTCGGGTCTTCGCGAGCAGCCGGATCAGCCGGGCCCGCACGGCCTCGTCATAGGGCATGAGGCTCGCCAGCGCCCGGGCCGGGCCCAGCGCCCGTTCCGGGTCGTCGTCGAGGCGCGTCACCAGGTGCTCGAGGAGCACCGATTGCGCCCGGATGCACGCTTCCCGCTCGGCCACGCACCAGGCATGGAAATCGTGAAAACCGGCGAGCTCCAGGCCTTCGAGAAACGTGCCGCGATAGGCGAGCGCTCGCGCTTCCAGCTGCTCGAGGGACGCAGCCGACGGATTGGCGGCCGCCTGCCGGAGGGTCAGTGCGTCGATGATCATGCCTTCCGTCTGCAGGCGGACGTTGCTGCGGTCGGCCAGAATTCTCGGCGCGCCGTCCTCATCCACCAGTCGGCGCAGCTTCGACAGGCTCCAGCGCAGCGACCCCCGGGGGTCATCGGGAATCTCCCAGAGCAGCTCGCAGAGGTGCTCCCGCCGGAAGGCGCGGTCATTGAGGGCCAGGTAGGCGAGCAGCGCGCGGGTCTTCTTGGACGGCGGCAGCGTCAGCACCCTGCCGTCCCGAATCACCTCGAGATCGCCGAGAAAACGCAGCTCCAGCTGGCTCATCGATCCGCCCGCGTACACCGAGCGCGAAACTATAGGTTTCCCATCCCGCCCGCCGCAAGCCGGCGTCCGATCAGCCGTACCCCAGCCGACGTACCGTCTTCGAGGCAAAACCGGTCAACGTGACCCCCACCATGAGCGCACCGGCACCGAGCAGCATCCCGGAAATGCTCCAACCGGCGAGCAAGCCGGCCGCGGCGGCAGACAGCGGGAAGGTCCCCTGAATGGCCACCCCAACCACACTCATCACACGCCCCAACCGCTCCGCCGGCACGCGCCGCTGCATCCACGTCGTCAGCACGACGATGATGTAGCCATCCAGCACCGCGCTGACGAGCACGGCCGCAGCGATCAGTACCGTGACCGGCACCTGGGTCATGAACACCATGATCAGACCAAAGGCGCCAAAGTCGGCGAGCAGCAGCATCCCGAGTCGCTGCGGTGCGGGATGTGCCGTCATCCCGGCGACGAGCGTGCCGATGATCGAACCCACACCCAGCGCCGACATGATGATGCCGAAAGCGGCAGCACCTTCCGGCAGAAAGGCATTGGCGAATGCGGGAATGCCCACCATGAACGGACCGCGGAAGACGAGTCCGAGACCCGCGAGCAGCAGCGCCACCGTACGCAGGGGCAGGTCGTTCCACGCGTGCCGGAGTCCTTCGACGAGACTCGTCCACATCGGCGCGGTTTCCACCACCGGCGGTGGAAACCGGTCACGAATCACTGTCAGGACACCGATGGGCACGGCAAAGGTGAGGGTGTCGATGGCGAACACCATGGCGAGGCCCGTCGCATCTTCGATGCCACCCGCGCCGTCACCGCCGTCGCCGAAGGCAACGATGAGCCAGCCGGCCAGCAGCGGTCCGAGCACCAGCGTCGTCTGCGCCGTGCCCTGGAACAGGCTGTTGCCCGCAGCAAGCTGCTCCGGCGGCAGCAGCCGCGGTGGGTAGGCGCTGGAAGCGGGGAACATGAAGGCGTCCGCCAGCCCGAACAGAAAGCCGATGCCGTAGATCAGCGCCATGCTCACCGTGCCCTGCCAGGTGGTCAGCGCCAGCACGAGCATCAGCCCCATGCGCACCCAGTTGGACACCAGCATGACGCGCCGGGGTGAGTAACGGTCGGCGAAGGTGCCACCGATCAGCATGAACACGATCCGCGGCACCGCCGCCACCGCCAGCACCGCGCCCATGGCCAGCGGATCCCCCGTCAGCTTCAGCACCAGCCACGGCAGGGCGATGAAGCTCAGCTGATCGCCCGTCAGCGAGATCGCGACAGCCAGCCAGAAGAGCCGGTACTCGCGAAACTTCAGGACTTCCAGGAAGGCTCTGATGGGCGCTCCGCCTCTATGCGTATCTGTCAGGCCGCGTACCCCGGGGGCGGCACGAAGTCGCCGATCTCCTCAGCGATGAGCCGCGCGAACTCGATGGTCGTGGCGTCGTACTCAGCGCCGATCACCTGCAGCCCGATGGGCAGCCCCGCTTCGGACACGCCCGTCGGGAACACCGTTCTCGGCAGGTAGCAGAGCGTCGCGATGCCCGCCCAGAAGATCTGCCGGAAGTAGTCACGTGGTTCACCATTGACCACGACGGTCCGGGCGAAGGTATCCGGCGTGTGATCGTGCGGGAACGCCGCCGTCGGCATGATCGGACAGACCAGCACGTCCCAGTCCCGGAAAATGTCACCCGCTCCGCCACTTCCCGGTCGACCGGTGAGGCGTCGTGATCGGGTATCAGGGCCACGCGCAGCCCGTCGAGGGACGTCATGCGCGGCGCGGGCAGATCGAGCCGCCAGCCGGGTGCGGTGAGCACATCCGGACCGGCGACGATGTCGAGCGCCACCTGCAGGTCGCCGGCGCTGCGCGCCAGCGGCCCGACCACTTCCAGGTCCGGCTCGGACACCGCGCCTGGTGGCGCCTGACCCCGTCTGGGCACGATGCCGTGTGTGCGGGAGGGATCCCAGGGATTGTTCGTCTGGCCGTAGATCTCGTTGTAGCTCTGAAAATCCGCGAGCATGAACGGCACGTTGGTCTTACCCATGAAGTGGGCACCGGCACCCCTGAACCGGCTCACCACCACGGAGTCCGCCGTTGCGATGTTGTCCTTCCAGGCCGGATTGCCCCAGGTGGTGGGGAGTCCCTCGATGTCGTAGGACTCCTTGATGGTCATGGGCAGACCGTGCAGCGGCCCCAGGACGTCACCCCGGCCCAGCGCCTCATCCGCCGCCGCGGCAGCTGCCAGCGCTCTGTCGAAATCCCGCACCGGTACTGCGTTGAGCGCCTTGTCGTAACGCTCGATCCGGCCGATGAAATAGCGGGTCAGCTCCACCGAGCTGATCTCCCGTCGGCGGACCCTTTCCGCGAGCGACAGGGCGGATTCGAAGGCCAGCGCCTCGTCGACGGTCGCAGCCCGGGCGGCGCCGGCTGTGCCCAGCGCCTGATACGCCAATGTGGAACCGGCGAGCACCGCCATGCCACCGACGAAGTTCCGTCTCGACAGTCCGTTAACGGTGCGCGTCATGTCTCCCCCGTGATCCCGACGACAGCGCGAGTCTACCCGCGCGCGATCCGCGGCCACCACCTTGCGAAGGTGACGGTGAAGGTCCATGGTATTAGGGTGCGACAAAATAAACGGAGAGAGACCATGGCGAAGTACCATCTCGTCAGCTCCGTCACCTGACCCTGGGTTCAGCGCGCCGTGATCGTCCTGCGTGCGAAGTCGATTCCCTTCGAGGTGACCTACATCGATCTCAGGAACAAACCGGACTGGTTCCTGGCCATTTCTCCACACGGCAAGGTGCCCGTGCTGCAGGTGGACGGCGAACCGCTGTTCGAGTCGAACGCCATCGCCGAGTACCTCGAGGAAGCGGAGCCACCGCACCTGCATCCGGAGAACCTGATCAAGCGCGCCAGGAACCGGGCCTGGACCGACTTCATCACCACGTTCACCCCGGCGCTGTCCGGCATCTACTACACGGACTCACCCGACGACCGTAACGAGCGCATCGAAGCTGCCAAGCCACGGCTGGCCAAACTCGAGGAAGCGCTCGCCAACGAGCGCGGCAACGACGGACCCTACTTCAACGGTCCGAACCTGTCCCTGGTGGATGCGGCCTACGCGCCGTTCCTGCAGCGCTTTCTCTACGTGGACCGCTGGCTCGGCACGAAGCTGCTCGACGAGTTCCCGCTGGTCGCAGCCTGGGCCCGGGCCCTGGTGGAGAGTGACGTGGTGGCGGGCTCTGTGCCGGAGAACTTCTTCGACGAGTTCCGGACCGGCATGCGACGCCGCGGTTTTTACGTCGGCGAGCTGATGCGGCAGACGGGTCAGGCGGCAGGCGGTTAGCCGCCGCCTGCCGGCGTCCCTCCACCAGCGAGGTGTTCCGCGAGGAACGTGCTGAGCTCGCCATAGACCGCATCGTGCTCCGGCGCATCCATGAGGATGGCGTACTCGGCGTGCGAGACTCCCTCGTAGACGTTCAGCTGCGCGTCCACACCGGCGGCCCTGAGCTTGCGGTGGGTGCGAGCCGTATCCGACAGAAACAGATCCCTGGTGCCGGTCACCAGGTAGGTCGGCGGAAAATCCTGGAAGTCACCATAGACCGGTGACAGCAGCGGATCGTGCAGATCGTGCCCGTCCGCGTAGAGCAGCGCAGCGGCCTTGAGCAATCCGTCATAGGTCACCAGAGTCCGGTCCACCCCTTCGTTGGCATGAATGGTGTCACCGGTGTCCGTCAGGTCCGCCCAGGGTGTACCCGCATAGATCGCCGACGGTAACGGCAGTCCGAGCGCCCTGAGCCGATGCACTACGGCGAGGGACAGGCCGCCGCCGGCAGAGGTGCCGCCGATCGCCACGCAGCCCGGCGACACGGTTTCCAGCACGTGCCGGTAGACGGTGACCACGTCGTCCACCGCCGCTGGAAACGGATCCGCCGGGGGCATGCGATAGTCCACGGACAGCGCCGGAATACCCGCGCGGGCGGCGATGACCGCCCCTTCCACCGGTGCCGCATCGCCGCCGCCGAATACGTAGGCACCGCCATGGACGTATAGGAACAGACAGCCGGCAAACCGTTCGGCGACATGGGCAGGCGCCACCCGATGCACCTTCACCCCGTCGATGACCCCACGCTCGATACGTGTACCCGTCATCCGCTCTACTTCCTCGAGCGTTCGGCTGGGCGCACGTGCGGCGATGATCGCCTGCCACTCCTCGGCAGACGGCGGCGCCTGTAGCCGCCTTCCCGCCACATCCGGCTGGGGGCTCGCGGCGATGGCGGCACGCAGCACCTCGCTGGCCCCCGCCGGTGGTGGCAGCTCACGCTCGCCGATGACCCAGGCGCCATCCGTCCGGGCCCAGGACGCCACCGCCAGCACCCAGAGCGTGCCCACCAGATACCATCTCCGCATCACCACCTCCCATTTCAGCGCCGCCAGGCATGCTGAATGAAAAAAACCACGCTCGCTACAACGCTCAGTACCTCGCTCGGCGCAGAAGATGCCCCTCGACAGTCGGATAAACCCGTCAGCGAGGAGGCAACATGGCCCGTTACGACAACATTCTTGACACGATCGGTGGCACCCCCCTGGTCAGGCTCAATCGGCTCGCCCCGGAAGGCGTCAACGTCTTCGTCAAGGTGGAAGCCTTCAACCCCATGGGCTCGGTCAAGGACCGCATGGCCCGGGCGGTGATCGAGGCTGCGGAGGCCAGCGGTGAGCTGAAGCCCGGTCAGACGGTGATCGAAGCCACCAGCGGCAACACCGGAATCGGCCTTGCCATGGTCTGCGCAACCAAGGGCTACCCGCTCGTGGTGACCATGGCGGAGAGCTTCTCCGTGGAGCGGCGCAAGCTGCTGCGCTTTCTCGGCGCCCGCGTCGTGCTGACCCCGGCTGCCGAGAAAGGCACGGGCATGATCAACAAGGCGAAGGAGCTCGCCGAGGCCCACGGCTGGTACCTCTGCCGGCAGTTCGAGAACGAAGCCAACGCCGAGGTTCACACCCGGACCACGGCGCGTGAAATCATCGCCGACATGGCCGGTGAGCGGATCGACTACTTCGTATCCGGCTTCGGTACCGGTGGCACGCTGAAGGGTGTGGCCCGGGGGCTCAAGGCCCACGATCCGGCGACCAGGATCATCGCCGCGGAGCCGGACAACTCGCCCGTGCTCGGCAGCGGCATCCCCCAGGCGCGCAACGCGGACGGCTCGCCCGCCGGCAGCCACCCGATGTTCCGACCGCACCTGATGCAGGGCTGGGCGCCGGACTTCATCTCCCGGCTCACCCAGGAGGCAATGGACGCGCACCTGGTGGACGAGATCGTCCCCGTGGCCGGCAGCGATGCCATGCAGCTCTGCCAGGATCTCGCCCGACGCGAGGGCATCTTCGCCGGCACGTCATCCGGCGGCAGTCTGGCGGCGGCCCTGACCATCGCCCGAACGGCGCCGAAGGGCAGCAACATCGTCTGCATCCTGCACGACACCGGCGAACGGTACCTGTCCACGCCGCTGTTCGCCGACATCGGCGAGGACATGAACGCGGCAGAGGTGGAAATCTCCCGCTCCACGCCGAGCTACCGGTTCGACGTCTGCGCGGCACCGGCGGCACCGAAGCCGGTGACCGCAGCGCGTGCACCGACGGTGACACTCGACCCCGCGGCCGAGGCGTTCGTCGACGAGGTCACGGCCACGGAACCGGTGGTGCTGTTCGCGCTCGAGTGGTGCGAGTTCTGCTGGTCGGTCAGGAAGCTCTTTGCAGCACTGAAGATTCCTTACAAGAGCGTCGACCTGGATTCGGTGGCCTACCAGGACGGCGACCTGGGCGGAAAGATCCGCGCCGTGCTGCTCGCCAGAACGGGCCAGCCGACCATCCCGCAGATCTACATCGGCGGTGAGCACATCGGCGGCGCCACGGACCTCTTCGACGAGTGTCGGGAAGGAACCATGGCGGAAAGGCTGGTTGAGCAGGGCGTGTCGTTCGACCGGAACACACACGTGAACCCCTACGACCTGCTGCCGAAGTGGCTGCACCCGCGGCAGACGGCCGCCTGAGCTACCGGTTAACAAGGAGACGGACAATGGACAACGTACCCGTGATCGACATCACGAGCCTCGACGATCCGGCGACGCTGGCGGCGCTCGATGCCGCCTGCCGGGAGTGGGGCTTCTTTCAGGTGGTCAACCATGGCATTGACGCCGCGGTGATCGACACCCTGAAGCAGAAGGCGCACGAGTTCTTCGAGCTGCCCAAAGCCGCCAAGCGGACCATCGCCCGCACCGCGGAGAACCCATGGGGGTACTTCGACCAGGAGCTGACCAAGAACACCCTCGACTGGAAGGAGGTGTTCGACTACGGCCCGGCGGAGCTGCCCACAGACGGTACCGAACCCGTACTCGTGCCGCGCTGGCCGCGCTGCGTGCCGGGCTTCAAGCCCGCCGTGCTCGCCTACTACCGGGCCTGCGAGGGACTCGCCTTCGAGCTCCTCGACGCCATTGCTCGGAACCTGGGCATGCCGGCGACGACGCTCGAGGCACCGTTTCGGCCGCAGCACACGAGCTTCGTGCGGATCAACCACTACCCGGCCTGCCCGGAGCCTGCGCGACCGCTCGGCGTTCAGGTGCCGGACGCGGGCTGGCTCGGCGTGAACCATCACACCGATGCCGGTGCGCTCACGGTGCTCCTGCAGGCGGACGAGCCGGGACTCGAGGTCTTTCACGACGGTGCCTGGCACCTGGTGGAGCCGCGCAGCGATGCTCTGGTGGTGAACATCGGCGACATCGTCCAGGTGTGGTCCAACGACCGCTACCAGGCTGCCCTGCACCGGGTCACCACGAACACCGAGCGGGACCGCTACAGCGTGCCGTTCTTCCTGAACCCGGCGTACGCCGCGCACTACGCGCCGCTGCCGAGCACGGTGGACGACACACACCCGGCCCGTTACCGACCCATCAACTGGGGCGAGTTCCGGCGCCTCCGGGCAGCCGGCGACTACGCCGACCAGGGCGATGAGGTACAGATCAGTCACTACGCGGTCGGCTAACGCCCATGAAGTTGGCGCGGCCGGCACGGCCGGCCGAGCCCCGGAAGGGGCAACGAACAGTCCGTAAGGAAGGAGAAGATGAATGTCATTCTTGAAAACTACGCCTCCGAGCGATGCGACCGGTGCGGTGCTGGCGCTCTACGAACGCCAGCAGAAGGGCTGGGGATTCGTCCCCAACTATGCCCGGCCGTTCAGCCACCGTCCGGAGATCATGAACCTGTGGGCAGACCTCCAGCGTGGTATTCGTTCCCACGTGGAGCCAAGACGTTTCGAGCTCGCTACGCTCGCCGCGGCGCTCGCTTTACGAAGCTCTTACTGCTCGCTGGCACACGGTAAGGCGCTGCTGCAGTGGTTTTCCGAGGAGGAGATCCGCGCCATCGTCACCGGTGGTGAGGCCGCCAGGGCGGTGCTGTCACCGGCGGAGATCGCGATGATGGACTACGCCAGGAAGGCGGCGACCAGCCCCTGGCGGGTGACCGCCGGTGAGGTGGCCGCCCTGCGAGGTCACGGCTTCAGCGACGCGGAAATCTTCGACATCGCGGCGGTGGCCACGGCCCGGGCGTTCTTCTCCGGGGTCGTGGAGGCCGTGGGTGGTGAGCCCGACGCGTCCTTTCTCGACATGGACGAGTCGCTGCGGGAGTTGCTCACGGTGGGTCGTCCCATCGACTTCCGGCCGGTGGAGCGTCTGCCGGAGCCGGTGGACGACGTGGACGGCTGCCGGGCGGCGTGAGCCGTCGGTTCACCTGCCGCAGGTCGCAATTCGGCTGCCGCAATCTGCGGGCGGCGGCGGTCGGCCACCAGGCCCCGCCGCCGCCCCGCCGGGCCGGCAGATCCGCGTCCGTCCTACCAGCGGACCAGCAGGTCCGGCTGGCCGCGACGCGCCCGCCGGGCGACCTCTTCCCAGGCCCGCTGCCGCGCGACGTGGGGTTCGGCCTTGTCGTTGAACCAGATCTCCAGCAGATCACGCTCGGCGTCGGTCAGGGCATCGCTCATCAGCTTCTCTCTAACGGTCATCATGACGGTTCTCCCTCGCTCTCTTCTCTCGAATCCGTTCGCGGGCTGGGCCTCGCTTACCCGTTGAGTCACGACCCTCGAATCACGGGTTCAAACTTTTTTCGCCCGGAAATCCCTGCGTAAATACACGCTGCCAGCCACGACCCCTGCGGTTGAAAAAACCGCGGTTTGGGGCGTTAATGAACAGGTTTCCGGGGGGAAGCAGCCGCCTTAAGCGCGGCACACAAGCAAACGTCGACCGCCAGCACCCGCCACGCCGCGGCTGTGCCTGCTTCCCTGTCCGAAACCCGTCGCAGTGCCGTTGAACCTTTTCCGGGGTCACCGTGACCCAATCATCGGAACGCAGTTCAGCGGTCGCGGTCCGGTATGAGGAGCAGTCGGTAACAGCGCAGGCTGTTTGCCCAGGAAAGGGAGCATGTCGACAGACACCGCCGCGACAGACGAGCAGGACCAGGCCCTGGTGGCCCGCATCGCCGCGGGCGACCGGGCGGCCTTCGAGCTGCTGTTCCGCGAGTACGGCGAGCGGGTCTTCCGTTACACCCACCGCCTGATATCCGACGTGACCAAAGCTGAAGAGGTAACCAACGACGTGATGCTGGAAGTCTGGAAAACCGCTGCCCGATTCGAGGGCCGGTCCAAGGTCAGCACCTGGATCCTGGGTATCACCCGGCACCTGGCGCTGAACGCCGTGCGCCGCAAACAGCTGGACACTGTGGACGTGGACGAAGCTGCCCCAGTGGCGGACGAGCACGACGTGCCGGCGGCCCTGGACCACGACCGGGACGTGCTGAAGGCCGCACTCGCGAAAGCGCTCGGCAAGCTGTCCACCGATCACCGTGACGTGATCGAGCTCACCTTCTTTCACGGTCTCTCCTATCAGGAGATCGCCGACGTGGTCGGCTGCCCGGAAAACACCGTGAAGACCCGCATGTTCCATGCCCGCAAGCAGCTCAAGGGCTATCTGGTCTCCGCCGGGATCGACCCGGACAGCGTGGAGATGGCGTCATGAACCGCCGCGAAGCAGAAGAACTGCTGCCCTGGTTCGTGGCGGGCACCCTGAGCGACGAGGAATCCCGCGCCGTGCAGGCGTTCATTGACAGCGGCGCCATCTCCGCCGAGGAGGTGGCAGAGCTCGAGTTCTTCGCCGGCACTGTGGCCGAGCGGGCCCCATCGGAACCCGCCTACGATCCGGCCATCCTCGAGCGGGCGCTGTCGCAGCTCGACGGCATCACTCAGGAAGCACCGGAGCCGCCTCTGGTGGTGGGCGAGGTCGGTCGGGATGCGGGTGCTCACGGACGCCGCGGCAGGGAAGACGACCGACCGGGGTTGGTGCAGCGGCTGCTCGACGCCCTGCAGTGGTCGTCCACCCCCACCCTTGCGAGGGTTGTGGTCGTGGGCCAGTTTGCCCTGCTGCTCGGTCTGGCGCTGATGATCGGAGGCCGTACCGACGAAACCGCGGGCACCGGCGGCTTCGAGACCGTCGCTGGCGAATCGACCGCGCTCGCCGCCGACTTCAGCGTCACCTTCGCCCCCGGCGCCTCCGAGGCGGACGTCCGTACCCTGCTGCTCGCGCACCGGATGAGCATCGTCGGCGGGCCGTCGGCACTGGGTATCTACCAGCTCGCCGCCCCTGAAGGCGCCGATCTGGCCGCTCTGGCCACGGACCTCACCGCGAGCCCGCTGGTCGTCTTCCTGCAGCCGGTACCGCAGCCGTGAAACCGGCGCGTTCGGCGTTCATCGCGGCACCTCTCGTGGTGTGGTTGGCTGTGGCTGCCACCGCGGTCGCCATGGCCGCGGTCCCGGACGATCCCTACCTGCACTCCCGGGGCAGCTGGCAGCAGGACTTCGACGATCAGTGGGCGCTCGAGAATCTGCGTGTCTACACCGACGCCGCCGGCACCGCAGGCGCTGACAGCGCCGGCGGCAGCGTGGGCGGGCGGCGCGCCACCGTGGTGGCCGTCATCGACACTGGCCTCGACTACACTCACGAGGACTTCGCCGCGTCCCACCTCTGGCGCAACAGCCGGGAGGAGAAGAACGGCTACGACGACGACCGTAACGGCTATGTGGACGATCTGATCGGCTGGAACTTCGTCGACGGCAACAACAATCCCTGGGATGCCTCGGGCCACGGCACCCACATTGCCGGCATCATCGCCGCCTGCACCAACAACGGTCTCGGCATCGCCGGCGTGGACGGCGACGCGCTGATCATGCCGCTCAAGGTGGCCAACTTCGTCGGCCAGGCGAGAAGCTCCGCGGTCGCCGCCGCCATCTACTACGCGGTGGATCATGGCGCCCGGGTGATCAACCTGAGCCTCGGCAGCGAGCTGGTCACCGATCTCGAGCGGGAAGCGGCCGAGCACGCGCAGGCGAACGGCGTGCTTATCGTCGTCAGCGCCGGTAACAAGGGTCTGCCCACGGAGACCACGGGCTATGCCAGCCTGCCGGGTGTGCTGGTGGTCGGCGCCAGCGGCCTCGATGGCGAGCGGGCGGGATTTTCCAACTTCGGCACCCGTCTCGAGCTGCTGGCTCCCGGTGTGGACGTGCTGTCCCTGCGGGCCCGGGACACGGACTTCATCGCCCTGACCAACCCGCCCGACTACGACGGCGGCGCCGCCTTCGTCGGTGACGGCGACGCCTACTACCGTGCCTCGGGCACCTCTTTCTCGGCCGCGCTGGTCAGCGGCCTGGCCTCCCGGCTGCTCGCCGACCGGCCGCGGCTGTCCGTGGACGAGGTCCGCCGCATTCTGGTTCAGTCCGCCGTGGACGTAGGGGTGGCCGGAGTCGATCAGTTGTCCGGCTACGGTCGGGCGGATTACGTCCGCGCCCTGGCCGCCGCACCGGACGCCTTCATCCGCGCGCGGCTCTCCGGCGTGGACCTGGCGCTGGAGAACGAGCAGATCTGGCTGGCCGTGCGCGGCGACGCGGACGCCAGATCCTTCGCCGGCGCCGAGCTCTCCGTACGCGCCGCGGAGGGATCCGTCACTGTGCCGGAGGAAGACCCTAAGAAGAAAAAGAAAAAGAAGGACGAACCGGAAGGACCTTCGCCCTACGACTGGCAGCCCTTCGGCGCCGGCATCCGCGGACCGGTGGAAGACGGTGCGCTCGGCCGGGTGGATCTGGATACCCTGACCGCCATGACCGGCGGCGCCAGTGCCTGGGAGCTCAGGCTGGTCGTTCGCGACGCGAGCGGCGGTGAGCGCGAATCGCGGCTGACCATGGCGCTGCCCGTGCCGGAAACACCGCAGACGGAGGCGGCAGAATGAAGCGTTCATTCCTGCTTGCCGCCACGCTGGCACTGACCGCCGTCACCGCCACACCGGTGCTCGCCGTCGACGAACCGCCGGTCGCGGACGACGCTCTGGTCGTGAGCGAGTCACTGGTCACGGACCAGACTCAGGCTGCGGAAGGGAGCCCGGTCGCCGACCAGGCAGCCGAGGAAGCCTTCGCCTGGCGTGAGCCCTTCACCATCGAGCTGCCGGCACCCACCCGCACCATCACCCTGCGACCGCGCACGGACGTGGCTGCGTTCACCGCCGCCAAAGGCCTGGACGGTGCCCGCGTCGTGCCCATGGGGCGCAACGGCACCCTGCTCGAGGTGCCCATGGACGAGCAAACGTGGAACGACCGGGAGGGTGAGCTGTGCAGCGGCCCGGACGTGGCCGGCTGCGACACTGCCGTCTGCCAGAGCATCCAGCTGGCCGGCAGCGCCACCGCGCCGGACGGCTACGGACCGGAAGCGGTGCAGGCACGCCTGGTGCGCAACCCACCGGAATCGCTGAACGTGCCGGACGAGCCCACCGGTGAGGCAGGCACCTGCCGGGGGCCGCCGCTGGTACCGCCGCTCGACGAAGCCGCCGCCGGCACTGGCCAGAATGTCACAATCGACCTGACACTGCTCGATCAGAACAAGGACAGCGCTGGCGCGGTGGTCGACAAGTCCATGGACACATCAACCGCTGCAGCGTCACCGGCGGCAGCCTCAGGCAGCGCTGCAACCGATGGCGCGACGCAGGCAGCCGGTGCCGAG
Source organism: Gammaproteobacteria bacterium (assembly GCA_003247835.1). Taxonomy (GTDB): domain Bacteria; phylum Pseudomonadota; class Gammaproteobacteria; order Pseudomonadales; family Azotimanducaceae; genus SZUA-309. Next base: position 20,677 of record QJYB01000078.1, read on the forward strand.
GGCGTGGCACAAACAGCCGCTGCTGATGCCGACGCAACCGCCGGCTCGGCGGCAGAGCCCGCGGCCGCAGCACCGCAGAAACGATCCTTCGCGTTCAATGTACTGAGCCAGTTCAATCCGCTCGGCGGCGTGAACCTCGGCACGGACGACCTGCCCGCGGATACCAGCGACTGGACCCTGGTGGTCGGCGCCGGCTGCACCGAGGTCAAGGTGCCGCTGAACGCCATCGAGCCTGCCCGTCTGCCTGGTATCGTGGTCGCCCTGGTGGACGCGGGCAACGTCGTGCCCGTCGCCAACACCTACGGGCTGACGGTGGTCCGTCAGCTCGCGCTGGTGAGCACCGGCCAGAATCTGGTGGTCTATGCCACGGCACAGAACATTTTCACCGTGATTGCCGCCATGGCCGCCGACGCCCGGGTGGACGGCGCTCAGCCCGAGTACGTCTTTGAAACGGCGGCAGAAGCTGCCGTAGCAGAAGCTGCCGTAGCAGAAGCTGCCGACCTGCCGGTGACCGACCTGGTGGTGGAGGCAGATGCCGGGCCGGGTCCAGGGACCACCGCAGCGCCGCTGCCTGGTTACTCCGACCCGTTCGCTGCGCTCAACTACGGCCCAGGCATGACCGGCGCGCTCGCCCTGCAGGCGTCGGCCACCGGCGCCGGTCAGGTGATCGCCCTCATCGACACCGGGGTGGATACCGCCCATCCGGACCTGGCCGGCCGCCTGCGGGAGCCCGTGGACACGACGGGCAACGGCTACGCGGCAGAAGTTCACGGCACCGCCGTCGCCGGCATCATCGCCGCCACGGCAGACAACGCCATCGGCAGCTACGGCGTGGCCCCGGCCGCCGAGATCCTGCCCATCAAGGCCTGCCAGCCCAAGGAGGAAGGGGCTCTCAAGGCACGCTGCACCACCAGCAGCCTGGTCTCAGCCTTGGACGTGGCCATCCAGGAGGACGTGGCCATCATCAACATGAGCCTGGCCGGCCCACCCGACGATCTGGTGGCCCGTTTCATCAATCTCGCCCTCCAGCAGGACCGGCTGGTGGTGGCCGGTGCCGGCAACGGTGGTGAGCATGCCAAGCCCGGTTTTCCCGCCGCCATCCCGGGCGTGCTCGCCGTCACGGCGGTGGACGTGTCCGATCACCTGTACGGGCAGGCCAACCACGGCGACTACATCGACGTGGCCGCACCCGGTGTCGACATCGTCAGCACCGCACCCAACGGGCAGTACCCGCCGCTGTCCGGAACGTCCATGGCGGCTGCCCACGTCAGCGGCGTGGCGGCGCTGATCCGTGAGCTCGGCCCGGTGCTGAGTGCGAAGGAGGTGGGACTGATCATCCGCAGCAACGCCCGGGACCTGGGCGCGGCCGGTGCCGACGCCGAGTTTGGTGCCGGTCTGGTGGACGCCTGCCGTACCGCTGCCGCCGCCACTGCGGACGCCGTGTCCTGCAGTCTGGGAGGAGACCATGCAGACCAGAATGCCATCTGATCATCGCCGATACCCGCTGGCTGCCCTGGCAGCCCTGCTGCTTGCCGTTGCCACGGCGTCGCTGCCGGTGTTCGCGCAGCCCGCAGGACCCCAGTACGCGAGTTACGTGCAGCCGAGTGACAAGGGCGGATTTCAGTACTCGGAACCGCCCTCTTTCCCCGAGCTCGACCTGGATCTGACACCCATCGAGCGCCAGGTGGCCGCCGAGGCCAGCACCCGTTGTGCGACCCCGCTGGCGGCTGCGCCGCTCGATCTCGGCGATGCCGATGGCTTCATGGGCAACCTCATGGGGGCGGCGGCCAACGCGGCCATCGGTCAGGTGCTGGGGGGACTACTCGGCGGCGGGGGTGGCAGCAGCAAGAAGCAGCCCCGGATGGCCAAGGACCCCATCAAGAACAAGTTCAAGGAGAAGATCGACTCGGCCGACGGCGATGCCCGCATCCAGGTCGGCGGTCAGGCGTACTCGGACGGCATTCTCATCTCCGCCAAGGTGGACAAGGCCAAGGGCAAGGGCACCTTCCACACGATGTTTCTGGAGGAGCCGAACTGCACGCGTATCTTTCCCGAGCAGTACCAGGGCTACGGCCTGTGGGGCAGCTGGAGCCTGAACGTCTCCGTAACCACCACGAAAAGCACCTACCAGGACGGCAAGCTCATCGACCAGTCCAGCAGCACCTCCGGCTGGTCCCGCTCCGGGGATTTCGACTTCTCGCGGGGCTTCTCGCTCTGGGATCAGCTGCCCGGCGAGGACCGCCGAATGCTGCTGAACGCGGACGACGCTTACCTCGCGCAGCTGCGCCGGGAGATCGACACCCCGGCCTGGGCGGCCATGGGGTATGCCGAGCCCACCGAGGGCATCCGCGCCGCCGGCGGCGTGTTCCGCGTCGCACCCGAGACGCTTCCGCCAGGCACCATCGCCGTCATTCACATCACCAACGTCGAGAAGGGCCGTTACCGGACGGTGGGTTTTCCGCTCGACATGTCGTTCGGGCCGGAAGGACGCATCGACTTCAGCCTGGCGTCGGGAGATTCCACCCCGGGTGAATAGCTGACGACCCGCCGGTGGCTGCAGTCCCCGGCGGACGGTCAATCCATTGCACCCGTAGCAGTCGGCTCCGTGTCGGCACAGCACTCGGAAAAGGCCAGGTCCAGCATGCGGGAAAAGCGCGCGCCGCGTCGACGATAGCGTGCCCGTTCGGCACGACGTGGATCCCGAGCCCCCAGCCTGGACGCTTTTTGTATAGAAAACTTCTTAATTTCGTGGATCACTGGTCGGTACCTGTCTCGGATCGGGGGTTGTCCCCAATCTGCAGGCGCAGTGTCACAGGCAACCGAGTGAGCGGGCGTGGTATTCGGCGTGGTATCTGAGGGCAGGAGCCAGGCCTGCCTCAACAGGCTCAGGCGAGGAAGTCCTCGATTGCCGCCCTGGCCCTGTCCCAGGCGGAATCACCATGAACGATCACATGGCTGGAGGTATCCAGCATCAGAAAGCTTGCGTCCGGAATCAGGGTCGCAACCTCCCGGCCGGCAGCCAGGGGAATGATGACTTCGCCACGGGGATGGATGACGAGCGTCGGTGCCTGTACGCGTTCGGCAAGCGCCGCGACGTCCGCATGCCCGAGCACCTCCTGCAGTTCCCGGGTGCCGGGGTGGAGCATGATCGACTGGAGAAACTTCTCGTACCAGCGGACCTCGGCCTCATCTGCCTCCGACAGGTAGAGACCGAGAAACATGTTGATCAGAGCCTGATTGTTCTGCTGCCAGCCCGATGTGGCCAGGGTGATGATTGCCTTCCGACGCTCTATTTCCTGGGGTTCCTGCCGGAGCATCCAGCCCCTCGCATAGCTGCTCTGCAGCACGAGGCGTCGAACGCGATCCGGATTTCTGGCCGCATAAGCGATGGCCGTTACCGCACCCTGGGCCATGCCGTAGATGTCGAACCGGTCCAGCTGAGCAGCATCGGCGACGGCAGCAAGATCATCCACGAACAGATCGATACTCTGGTCCGCGTCCCGGTCGGACATGCCCAGACCGCGAATGTCATAACGCACCAGCGATCTCCCCGACGACAGCAGGTCGATCCACGGGCGCCAGACCGGACTGGTGAGATCGCGCTGCAGATCGTTCATCCAGTAACCGGCGCGGAGCAACGGCGGGCCCTCTCCGATCTGGGAATACGCAATCTGCGTCCCGTCCGAAGATCGGCAGAATCGAACATCCTGTTCGATTGGCCCCGATCCGGCGCCGGCCGCTGCGACCGGTGAAGCCGCCACCCGGGGTGGGCGTCGCAGGCCCAGCGGAACTTCCGCGTTCGCCTCCGTCAGCACCCGGACCGCCAGCATCCGCTGCTGGTCGGCTTCCCGTGTCCGCTTGTTACGATCGAGCAGCTGTATCAGTCGCTCCCAGGCGACCACCGAATAGGGGTCGAGCATGGTCCAGGAGCGCGCCAGGCTGACTGCTTCTTCCTGATCGATGTCCCTGCCGGTCAGCTCATCGAGCACCATGACGCGCCACTGGCGAACGGATTCCCGCTGCGCGATGCACCAGCCATTGAATTTTTCGCAGTCGGGCAGATCGAGCCCTTCGAGAAAGGTACCGGCATCCTCGACCGTCGCCCGCAGTGCTTCCGTCGTCGGCTCCGCCGCACCTCCGCGGACGATCGACCGGAGGCGATGAAAATCGATGGCTTCCTCCGGCAGTGCCAGCCGCACGGATTCACGGTCGGCGATCAGGCTCTGCTGTTCCGGTCGGTCCACCAGCCGTCTCAGCTTGCTCAGGCTCCAGCGCAGGGCGCCACGCGGATCGTCCGGTATCTCCCAGAAGAGCTCACACAGTCGATCTCTTCGCTCCGCTCGGCCGGTCACCGCCAGGTAGGCCAGAAGACCCCGCGTCTTGCGCGAGTTCGGCAACGCCAGCTGCTCACCGTCCACGGTGATGGACATGGCGCCCAGAAGATTGAGCTGAATGGTCGGCTCGACTGCTGACACGAACCCTGCCCGGCAAAAGTCGAATTATAGCCACGCCGTTTTGCCGCGGCAGCCCGCCCAGTCAGGGAAACCGGCGAGATTCAAACGTTCTTCCGTCCTGATCGACGCAGAAGCGGCAGCGGCGTGACGTAGCGCCGGGCCGTCTGCGGCGCAGGGATGCGCCGCAGCCGAGCGCCCATGGATGGTGGGCCGAAGTTCCTGCTTCGGCCCAAGCGTGCCCGCCGATGCGTCACGCCGCAGTCGCTTCGGCATCAACAAGAAAAAAAACTTTGAACCTCCCTCTCCGCCGCCGTGACCCAACCCGTGAGGCAGCCACCCGCTGCCGAACCCGAAGCCCAAAGACACTCTCAAGGAGAGACGAGATGAAAAAAGCACCCTTTCAACTGAGCCTGATCCTCGCCGGCGTTATCGCTGCGGGTGGCGCTGCTGCAGGTCCGTACGACTACTGGCAGCCTTCCGTATCCGACGACGACATCGTCCGGATCGACGACAGCTTCAACCGCGAGTCTTCGGTCGACACGAGCATCAGCTCCGACGACCACAGCGACCGGTCGAGCAGCCGTTCCGAGGACAACGACGTCAGCATCACGAAGTCGTCTTCCGAGGACAACGACTACACGTCCACCTGGATCTCCAAGGTGAGCGAAGACAACGACGTGTGGAAGTCCCACAGCGAGGACAACGACTACACCTCGATCTACAAGACGAGCGAAGACAACGACGTCACCACGTCGGAAGACAACGACTACACGTCGACGGTTTCCGAGGACAATGACTACACGTCGACGGTCTCGGAAGACAACGACGTGACCACCATGCTCGACTTCCAGATCGCTACACCGACCATGTCGTCCTACAAGTTCCAGGACCAGGACGCCGGCCACCAGGCTGACACCCAGGTCTACGGCGCAGCCAGCGGCCACAGCGTGGGCGTTGAAGGCGGCACGACGGTGGTTTCTGCCGGCAATGACGAGACGGTTTACTACGGACCGGCTCTGGTGAACACCAACACCAACCAGCTGCCTCAGAACAACCTGTTCATTCAGGGCAGCAACGGCGCCCCGATCAGCCAGGCGAACACCTTCGCCGGCCGTGACATGGGTCCGAAGGGTGTGTTCGCCCCCGTCGGCAACACCTCGGCCATCGTTGGCGGCAACGTCGGTAACCAGTCCGGCGCTTCCGTGGACCAGAGCGGCGACTCCGCGAACTCCATCGCGGATCCGATGAGCTCGGTCATCCGGTAAGCGACGACGGCGACTTTCAATCCAACTGACAGGGGGCCATCAGCGCCCCCTCTTTTTTCAGCAGACAGGAGAAGACCGATGCAGCGCAGAACCGATATCAATCTCCTCACCGCGGTGGTCATCGCGATCTTCCTGGTGTGCGCCACGGCTTCCGTGCACGGCGTCGCCGACACCGGACCGAGTAAGCGTGACCAGGATCGCGCGCTCCTGCAGCGGATCTACAACATCCGCATGCAATACGACCAGGAGCGGGCCAACCGGGACAACGAAGCCCGGGCCAACGTCCGCCTGGTGACCCAGCCCAACAACGTGGCGGCAGACACCCCCACCGTGACCGGCTTGAGAGCACAGACCAACGCTCAGCTGGCCCGCTTCGAAAGCCAGTTCGAATGCCTCGATGTGGATGTCGAGAACAACACGGGCAACACCGTGGTGATCTGCGGCGGCAACAGCGGCGACATCTCCGGCAGCAACGTTTCTGCCGGGCGGGATATCGTCACCCTGCCGGGAGGCACGCCATGAGCCGCTCGATCCGACAGCTGATCCTGGCAGCAGTGCTGGCCGGGCCGGTGCTGACGGCATTGTCGTCCGGCGCCGTTGCCGCGACCTATCCCGGCTTCATCATCACCGCCGAAGACCGGTTCGATCCGGCCGTTCAGCGCCTGATGGCGGAGCTCGAGCTCACGGCAATGCCGCTCGAGCGCGGCCAGCTCTACTACCTGTACCCGATCGGCATCAACCCGCCTCGTCTGGAAGGCGCGCAGATCCGCTACCTGGAGTCGCTGCTCGACAAGCGTGCCAACGAGGACGCAGCCGCTGCGATCGACTCGCTCGAGCGGGCCGATGCGGCTGATGAGGCGGAAAAATCCGCAAAGCAGTGAACCACACACGCCGTGCGCGTGACCTACCGGTCAGAAACGGAGCGTCCGAGGACGCTCCTCTGACCATCAGAGAGACAGGGACAATCATCATGAACCGCACAATCCGACTGCTCGTACTCACGCTGATCGGCGCCGCCGCGACGCTGCTCTTCACCTGCGCGGAAGCCAAGACCGGTAAAGACAAAGCCGCGAGCACCGAGGAGCTGGACAAGGCGCTGGCAGACGTGAGCTGCCCGGCGCTCAAGCCCCGCGTCGCGATCTACGGCTTTTACGCCACCGGCAAGATGGCCGCCTTCGAAGGCTACAACGTGGGTGACGGTCTCGCCGCGCAGCTCGCCACCGAGCTGACCAGAACGGACTGCTTCGTGGTGCTCGACCGTACCGGGCTCTCCGACATCCTGAGAGAGCAGGAGCTGGGACTCGCCGGCGTGGTCAACCGCCGCACGGCACCGGGTGCGGGCGGGCTCGTGGGTGCCGAAGTGATCATCAAGGGCACCATCACCGAGTTCGACCCCAACAAGCAGGGCGGCGGGCTCACCCTCGGCATGGCGCTGCCGAAGACGCCACTCGGATTACGGCTGGGCCGCAACGGCAGCAAGGCCCACGTCGGTCTGGATGTCAGCGTGATCGATGCCACCACCGGTCAGGTGAAGTACTCCCACCGGGTGACCGCGGACTCGAAGACCGGCGGCTGGACCCTCGGCCTCGACTTCAAGCAGGCGAGCGTCGGCGGTGACACGTTTGCCAAGTCACCACTGGGCATCGCGTCCCGCAACGCCCTGGGTCAGGCCGTGCTGCTGCTGGCGCAGGATCTGCAGAACGGTACCGAGCGCCGCTTCCAGGTAGCGAGCTCGGATGCGGACGAGGTGTACCTGAACGCCAACCTGGCGAGCGGCGTCAAGGAAGGCGATCTTTTCCGCGTCTCCACCGTGGTACGCACGCTCATCGATCCGTCCACCGGCCTGCTGCTCGACACCATCGAGCGCGAGGTGGGTCAGGTACGCATCACCGAGGTGACCGATACCTACGCAAAGGCCGTGCTCGTCGAAGGCACCCGGGTCAAGGAAGGCGACTACATTCACCTCTGATCAGGGGCAGGCATCGCCCCGCGATGCCACCCCTACCGCCCGCACCAGCTCATCGAGGAGCGTCTGATGCGCCGCCACGATGTCCCTGAGCCGATCCGACCCCGCCTGGCTGCTCGACTCGAACCGACAGTGCAGTTCCGGCGTTTCGATCCGCGCTGCGATCTCCACCACCGGCGCGCCGGATGCCGGATCGCCCACGGCGAAGAACCGCTCGAGCAGGACATCCACGTGCGGCGCACCGGACCGGGAGTCCAGAGACCGATCCAGGACACTCTGCAGCACCACCTGCAGCCGGTCCGGCCAGAACGCACCGGCGTAGTAGTTGAGACGCTGGTCGGGCTCCAGCACCCAGATGCGGTCCGTGTCGAGCCCCGGCACCACTGCGAGCGTCACCGTCACCGGCGGCGGATCGCTGATCGATACCGGCGACAGCCAGTAGACGCGTGGCGGCGGGTGCGTCGATCTGAAATCCGGCACGCAACCGCCGAGCAGAGCGATCAGCAGCAGAGCGGCAACGCGCACGAGAGTGCGTTTCGATCCGTTCATGGTTCCGCCACCACGGCGTCGGTTCGCGGCCGATAGATCAGCCGCGAAGGATCTTCCCGGAGCCGGGCGCTGAGCCGCCCCACCTCTTCCGTCACGTCGTGAAGCTCCGCCGCCAGGCCGCTGACGTCGTCGAATCCCGGCCCCATCAGCCGCTCGATGCTCGCCTCGTGCTCGACGAGCCAGCCATCCACCCGGGCCGAGGCGTCGGCCAGATGGCCGGACGTCTTCTTGAGATCATCGGCGATCGCCGGCCAGTCCTTGTCCACCGAGGTCTCGATACGTGTCGCCGTCCGCTCGAGGCTCGCCATGGCCTCCTTCAGTGACGTCACCAGCTCCGGTATCGACTGCCGCTCCGCGGCCAGGGTACCGGTCACCTGCCGCACGTTCTCCAGGATGCCTTCCACGCGCTCACGGTTTTCCTCCCCCGCCCAGGCATTCAATCGGGCCAGCAGCCGCTGCATGTCCACGGTGATGTCGCCGCTGCCGGAGAGGAAGGCACTCAGCCCGCTCGCTCGGAACGGGATCACGGGAACGCCGGAAGAATGGCGGTACTGCGGCGCTTCGAGGTTCGGATCATTGGCGAGATCGATGTTGCCGATACCCGTCACGCCCTGAACCACCAGGGTCGCGTAGGTGTGCTCGTTGATCGGCAGTCCCTTCTGAATCTCGATATGCACCTCCACCATGGGCTCGTCCTCCGTGTGCAGCACGATGTCCACCACGCTGCCGACGTTCACGCCCAGGTAGTAGACCACGCTGCCGTTCGACAGTCCGTTGACGTTGCCGTGAATCTGCACCACGTAGGCTTCGCGGGGCGTGGTGTCGCCGGCCTTGCCGAGCCACATGACCAGCACCACGACGCTGATGATTCCGGCAATCAGGAACAGGCCCACGGCCACGTAGTTGGTATGGGGATTCAACGCCTGGTCTCCCCGGCGCGGACGATGCGGGCACGGGAGCCGTTGAAGTAGGCGTTCACCCAGGGATGGTCGATCTTCGAGACCTCGTCCAGGGTGCCGGTGATGGCTTTCCGGTCCACCAGAATGGTGACCCGGTCGCAGATCGAGTACAGCGTGTCGAGGTCGTGCGTGATGATCACAACGGTCAGATCCAGGCTCTCGCGCAGGTAGACAATGACGTCTTCGAATTCTTCCGCGGCGATGGGATCGAGCCCGGCGGTGGGCTCGTCCAGAAAGAGCAGCTCCGGATCCAGAGCCAGCGCCCGGGCCAGCGCCGCGCGTTTCACCATACCACCGGACAACTCCGACGGCACTTTGTCCTCGGCTTCCAGAGGCAGTCCGGCCATCTGTATCTTCAGCCGGGCGAGCTTCAGGCGGGTTTCCCGCGCCATCTTCGAGTGCAGCGCGATGGGCAGCTCCACGTTCTCGAGCACGGTCAGACCCGAGAACAGCGCGCCCTGCTGAAAGAGCACTCCCCAGCGCCGGTCCGGCACCGGCAGGCCCGCGCCGATGGGCATGCCCAGCACCTCGATCTCGCCCGCCTGGGGATACCTGAGCCCCAGTATCGAGCGCAGCAGCACCGACTTGCCGGACCCCGAGCCACCGACGATGGCCAGAATCTCGCCCTGCCGGACGGCCATGTCCAGCCCGTCGTGCACCTTGTGATCGCCGAACGAGTTGACGAGCCCGCGCACGGAGACGGCGAGATCGGCCATCAGATGCCGAGCTCCGTGTAGATGATGGAGAACACCGCGTCGGCAATGATCACCAGGAAGATGGCTTCGACCACGGCCCGGGTGGTGAGCTGGCCGAGCTCCTCCGCGGACTGCGTCACCTGCAGGCCGCGGAGCGTGCCCACCGCCCCGATCAGCACCGCGAACACGGGTGCCTTGGACAGGCCCACCATCACCGTATCCAGGTCCACCGCATCGACGATGCGGGCCATGAACTCCGTGGTGGAGATGTCGAGGAGGGTCACGCCCACCATCCAGGCGCCGGCGATGCCGGAGAGATCGGAGATCGCGGTGAGGAACGGCACGGCGATCACGAGGCCGAGAATCCGTGGAAAGACCAGCGTGCCGTTCACTGAGAGGCCCATGACCTGCATGGCATCCGTCTCCTCGTTGAGCTTCATGGCGCCCAGCGCAGCCGCAAACGCACTGCCGGAGCGGCCGGCAACCATCACCGCCGTCAGCAGCACGCCCATTTCCCGGAGGATGGAGATCGCCACCAGATCGATGGTGAAGGCCGACGCGCCGAGCCTGCCGAGCTGGGTGGATGCCTGGTAGCCGAGCACCAGGCCGATCAGAAAGGACATGATGGAGATGATGGGAATGGCCTTCAGGCCCACGTCCATGAGCTGGTTGACGGTCTCGCGGAAGGCCAGCGCCGACGGCCGGCGGATGCCGTCGATGGCCATCACCGTCATCTCGCCCAGCTCACGGACCAGCTCCACCACGCCACTGCCCATGAAGGTGAGCACGGCGATCACCACGGAAGGGCGTTCAGGCGGCGGCGGCAGCTCCGTAGGTCGCTTGATGACCTCACTGAGGAACTTCAGGTGCACGTCCCTGAAGCCGGAGAATTCGCTTTGGTGGCCGACCTGTTCGAGCTCCAGGGACTTGGAGTAGAGCAGCCAGGCACCCGTCAGGTCGATGCTGGAGAGTCCCGCGCAGCGGAACTCGACATTGGTCTCGCGCGGCGTGCCCAGCTGCCTGAGGGAGGTCTCGATGGCTTCTGCGTTGTCGAACACCCAGTCGCCGCTGAGGCTCACGATCAGCCGATCGCGCGCGACCTCCGTCTGATACGCCGGTTCCGCCACCCTGTCCTGTGCTCCATCCCGATGGAAAGGAGTCTAAAGACGGCGATGGTGTGGCGCCAGCCGGGGTCGACCTCAGGTCAACCCCGGAGCGTCGCGACGATGACTACTCGTAGCGCAGCGCGTGGATCGGGTTCGCGGCAGCGATTCGAACCGCGTGCACCGAGACGATCGACCAGGCCACGAACACGGCCAGCAGCCCCGCAAAGCCGACGATCCCGGCGGGCATCGGTATGCGTTCGGCAAAGAAATCGAGATACGTGTTGGCGGCCAGGTAGGACAGCGGCAGCGCCACCACCAGTGCCCAGAGCACGGGCCGGGAGAACTGCCAGATCAGCAGACGCACGATCTGTCCCATGCTCGCCCCCATGACCTTGCGGATACCGATCTCCTTGGTCCTGCTGCCGGCCATGAACGCGGCCAGGCCAAACAGCCCGATCAGGCTCAGACACAGGGCAACGAACGCAAAGCCGCCCAGCACGAAGGTCATGCCTGCAAACACGCGGTAGGTCTCGTCGAACGTCTCCTCCAGGAACTCGCTCTGCAGCGGGTAGTCGGTGATCAGCTCGTTCCAGACATCCTCCACCTGGTCCAGCGTCTCGGCCAGCCCGGCGCCGGAAACCCGGACCGATGCGAACTGATAGGTATCGGAACCATCCAGATCGTCACTGTGATTCGCCATCCTCATCACGGTGGGTTTGATCTGGTTGTGGAAGCCCTGGAAGTTCTGGTTCGGTATCACGCCGATGATGGTGTACGCACGCGGCTCCCGCCCGTGGGGCACGTCGTAGAAGACCTGACCCAGTGCGGCTGCGGGCGAACCCAGACCCAACCGGTCCAGTACCATCTCGTTGACGATCACGTTCGCGGTCAGCACATCCGGCCGCGCGGTATCGCCGGCTATCGCCGGATCGAACCCGCGGCCGGCCAGCAGCGGAATGTCGTAGGTCTCCATGAAGCTCTCGTCGAAGGAGAGCCGGTTCATCAGCATGGCACCATTCTCGTCGCCCTTCTCACGCGCTACCTGAAAGCCGGAATTGCTCTGCTCGTAGGGGATGAGCGTCGAGTAGCTCACGCTCTCCACACCCGGCAGCTTCTCGAGCTCGTTCTTCAGGGTCGCCAGGCGCGTGCGGATGGACGGCACATCGAGCCGCTGCAGGGTGATGATCTGTGACTTCGGATAGATGTTGCTGGCGTTCTCGATCTGCCGGTTCTGGAAGTAGGTGACCATCACCATGGCCAGCATGAAGATCGAGATGGAGAACTGCAGCACCAGCATGGCACTACGGAAGCGGGCACCCCTGTGGCCCCGACCGCCGCCGTCACGCAGCGCGTCGATGGGCGATGCACGGGTGATGAGGTACGCCGGATAAGCGCCGGCCACCAGACCCACCCCGAGCGTGACTGCGAGCAGCCAGGGCAGCGTCTTCCCATAGTCCATGGACAGGTTGCGGCCCGAGACGTTGTTGAACGCCGGGATGATCAGCTCCAGCAGCGCCAGCGCGATCAGCATCGCCAGCACGGCCACACACGTGCTCTCGACCAGAAACTGCGCCACCAGCTGGCGCCGGCTAGCACCCATGGTCTTCCTGAGTCCGATCTCGCGGGCCCGTCCGAGCGACTGGGCGGTGGCCAGATTGGTGTAGTTGACGATGGCCACGACCAGCACGAGGAATGCGAGCAGGTTGATGGTGTTCAGCACCGGCAGGCCGACGGCATCCCAGAGAATGTTGTTGGCTTCGCGCAGCGGCCGCACCTTGAGCCCGGAAATGAAGTCGCGACGCTCCACCGGGTAGTGCCGCTCGAAGATGCCGTCGACAGCCGCCTGCAGCCAGTCACGGTCCTTGCCTTCCTCGAGCAGCATGTAGGTGAAGTCGCCGGTCGACAGGTTGCTGAAGTTGCCGGCGAGGTCGTAGCTGCTGGCCGCGTTCAGCGCCGTCAGCGGCGCGATCAGGCCGAAACGGCGATCGTCGATGAGGGAGGAGACGAGGTGGGTGTGCGGTGACGGATTCGCGATTACGGCGGTCACGTGCACGGCGACGCCGTGGTCCAGGGTCAGCATCTGACCGAGCGCCGGCTCGTCACCGAAGAATTTCTTCGCGAGCTTCTCCGTCATCACCAGTCCCATGGGATCCTCGAGTGCCCGGGCATCACCTTCCAGATAGTCGAAGTCGAAGATCTCGAGAAACGCCGGATCCGCGAACTGGATCGACTCGTAGAAAAGCTCGTCGTCGTGGGAGAGCAGATACTCCGCCTGCACCGTGCGGGCGATCTTCTCCACCTCGGGCACCTCGGTGTCGATGAACGGGGCGAAGGCGGTGTAGATACCGTCCGTCTCGCCGAGACCGATCTGGGCCGCAGGGCCGAACACGCTGCCCGCAGTGAAGACGCGATCGGCCTTCTGCCAGTCCATGTCATAGGTGGTCTCGTAGCGGACCAGCAGCGTGCCGAAGACGAAGATCGCGAGCCCCACCATGAGCCCGATGATGTTGATGGCCGCATAGACCTTGTTCTTCAGGATCTGCCGCCAGGCCATGACCAGATAGTTCTGCAGCATGATCGACCTCTCAGACCACGGCCCGCAGGCTTTCGGTGACGACCTGGCCGTCGAACAGGTTGATGGTGCGTCGCGCGTAGTCGGCATGCGCGGGAGAGTGCGTGACCATGACGATGGTGGCACCTTCCTCGTTGAGTCCCAGCAGCATCTCCATCACCTCCTGACCGTGGGCGCTGTCCAGGTTACCCGTGGGCTCGTCCGCCAGGATCAGGCCCTGGTTGCCGACGATGGCGCGCGCCACCGCGACGCGCTGCTGCTGACCGCCGGAGAGTTGGCTCGGCATGTGCTTCGCGCGGTGCGCGATGCCGACCCGGTCCATCACCGCCGCGACACGCTCGCGCCGCTCCCGGGTCGGGATGTCGTGATAGAGCAGCGCGAGCTCGATGTTCTCGGCAACGGTGAGCTCGTCGATCAGGTTGAAGGACTGGAAGATGAAGCCGATGTTGTGCTTGCGGATGTCCGCCAGCCGCATCTCCGGCAGGCCGGCCACGTCCTCACCCTTGAAGTAGTAGTGACCGGACGTCGGCGAGTCCAGCATGCCGATGATGTTGAGCAGCGTCGACTTGCCGCATCCCGACGGCCCCATGACCGCCACGAACTCGCCCGCCGCGATCTCGATGTCGACGTGATTCAGCGCCACGGTCTCGACCTCGTCTGTCCGGTAGAGCTTGGAAAGGTTGTGCATCTTGAGCATGTCGATTCCCTGATGTGTGTTGGTTCTTCGCGAGCTCAGTCGCTGGATAGGTTGAGCCGGTCCATGTCCTTGAAGCTGGAGTACGGGCTGACCACCACCTCTTCTCCTTTCTCCAGGCCATCCAGCACCTCGATGTACTTCGCGTTGCGGCGGCCGAGCCTGACGTTGCGGCGCACGGCCGAGGTGCCCCCCTGATCCACCACGAACATCCAGTTGCCGCCGGTGTCCTGGTAGAAAGCGCCGTTCGGTACCAGCAGCGCGGAGACCGCGTCGCCCAGGGTCAGCACCGCCTGGATCGTCTGGCCGCGGCGGATGTCGCCCGGCTCCTCGTCATCGAACGTGAGATCCAGCTCGAACTGACCGTTGGTGACCTGCGGGTAGATCTTGTCCACGGTCAGGTCGAAGCGCCTGCTGCCCTGCTCGAAGTGGGCAGGCAGCCCCATATCCACCCGGTTCAGGTAGTACTCGTCGACCTCCACCCGCAGCTTGTGGCTGTCCGGATCGTCGATCTGGCCGAGCCGGCCGCCGCGCTGAATGCTCTGGCCGATCTCCACGTCCAGGCCCGAGAGCTTGCCGCTGACAGGCGCACGCACGTTGAGCGCATCCAGGTTGCGTTGTGCCAGTGCCAGGCTCGCCTGCAGCTGGTCGCCGGATTCTCGGAGAAACTTGAGCTGCGTCTCCTGCAGCCGTGCATCGGTCGCCTGGCTCTCGAGGGTGACGTCGCGCTTCCTTACCCAGTAGTCGAGCTCGTCCCGGGCGTCCTCGAGCTGGCTCTTGGCCGCGACCCCGGCGTTGTCCAGATTGGCCAGCCGGTCCACGGTCCGGGTCAGGCGCTGAATCTGATAGTCCATCTCCACCAGGTTGCGTTTGTGCTGCAGGCGGTTCTGCTCCAGCTGCAGCTCGATGGTGCGCATGTTGTTGAGCTGTTCCGTCACCATGGCCTCGTTGCGGGTGACGTCGAGCTGCATCGCCGTGTTCGACAGCACCACCAGCAGGTCGCCGGCCGCTACCATGGCGCCGTCTTCCACCAGCCGCTGCTCCACCTGGCCACCTTCGATCACATCCAGATAGACCGTTTTCCTGGGGGTGACCCGGCCGCGGATCGGGATGTAATCCTCGAACAGTCCCTCGCTGACGCGGGCGGTGACGAGGCGGCTGTTGTCGAGGCTCAACGTCCGGGAGCCGGCCTGATCGATCAGGAACCACGCCACCACCGCGACGAGGGACAGTGCACCGGCAATGGCACCGATGCGGGCCAGCGGCAGCCGCCGGTCCTTGATCTGCCGGTCCATGCCGGCACCGGACAGGCCGATGCTGACCGGACGCCGGGCGGATTTCTGGTTGCCTACCACTTCCATCGTTGAGACGGTCTCTCGCCGCGTTGACTTTCTCCTTCTAACAGCAAACCCCGTGCCATCGCTACAACTCATTGAATTAACACGGAATCACGTTCCAGCCGCGACCTCCAGGCCGCAAACCTGTTCGATATCGGACACACCGGGTGTACGATTGCGGACACCCGATTGCGGACACCTCATGGACCCCAATCCGATTCTGATCGTCGATGACGACGACGACATCCTCGCCGCCGGACGGCTGCTGCTGCGCCGCCACTACGCCCGTGTCGACACCTGCTCCGACCCGACCGGGATTCCGGCGCTGCTCGGCGCCACCGACTACGGCGCAATTCTGCTCGACATGAACTTCGGCCCGGGTGAGTCCAGCGGCGCCCAGGGCTTTCAGTGGCTGAAGAAGATTCTCGAGCTGGATCCGGACGCGGTGGTGGTGCTGATCACCGCCCACGGTGGCGTCGATCTGGCCGTGGAAGCGATGAAGCTCGGCGCGACGGATTTCGTCGCCAAGCCGTGGCAGAACGAGAAGCTGATCGCGACCCTGTCCGCCGCCGTCAAGCTCAAACGCAGCCGCTCCGAGGCGGCGCAGCTCAAGGCCGCCCTCGCGGCCGGTGACGGCGACCCGATGCTCGGCGACTCCGAGGCGCTGCGCGTCGTGCGCACACTCATCGAGCGGGCGGCGCCCACCGAGGCCAATGTGCTCATCCTCGGCGAGAACGGCACCGGCAAGGAGCTCGCCGCCAGGGCGCTGCATGCCCAGTCCGCACGTGCGGACTCGGTGTTCATGTCCGTCGACCTCGGTGCGGTGCCGGAGTCGCTGTTCGAGTCCGAGCTCTTCGGCCACATCAAGGGTGCCTTCACCAACGCCCACAAGGATCGGGTCGGCCGGATTCAGGCGGCCAGCGGCGGCACCCTGTTCCTGGACGAGATCGGCAACCTGCCGCTGCACCTGCAGGCGAAGCTCCTGTCGGCGCTGGAGCAGCGTCAGGTCTTCCCCGTGGGGTCGACGCGCGCTCACCCCGTTGACGTGCGTGTCATCGCCGCGACCAACCTGCCCGCCACGCAGCTGCACGACGAGGCCCGGTTCCGGCAGGACCTGCTGTTCCGTCTCAACACGGTCGAAATCGAGATGCCACCTTTGCGCGCGCGCCGTGACGACGTGCCGCTCATCGCCGAGCACTATGCGGGCCTCTACAGCCGGAAGTACAACACCGCGCCGAAGACGTTCAGCCCGGAAGCCTTGTCAGCCATGACGACCTACGACTGGCCCGGCAACGTGCGCGAGCTGCGCCATGCGGTGGAGCGGGCCGTGATCCTGGCTGCCGGTGACCGTCTCGAGCCCGGAGATCTCAACCTGGAAACGACACCGCAGGGCAGCCCCATCCCCGACACACCCGACAGGCATGTCGACGGCAACGAAGAGCTGAACCTGGAGAAGCTCGAGCGCAACGCGATCCAGCGCGCGCTGAACCGCAACCGCTACAACATCTCCCACGCGGCGCGTGACCTGGGCCTGACCCGGGCGGCCCTCTACCGGCGCATGGAAAAGCATGGCCTTTAACCGCTTCGGCGCGCTGCTCACCGCAAGGCTCGCGCTGCTGTTCGCGGTGCTCGGGCTCGCCGGCTATCTGCTGACGCTGAGCGGCTATCCGGTGGCCACGGCGCTGGTCATCGCCATCGCCGGGGCTCTCGGCTGGGAGGTGGTCCGCTACGTCCGCCGCACCAACCTGGAGGTGTCCCGGTTTCTCGACGCGGCGCGCTACGCCGACTTCGGACAGCGCTTCGAGTTCAGCGACTTCGGCGCCGGGTTCAATGAGCTCGGCGAGACCTTCACCAGCATCCTCGATCGCTTCCGCCAGGACCGGAAAGATCAGGAGGCGGAGCTCCGGCACCTCAAGGCCATCCTCGAGCACGTTCCCGTTCCGCTCATCACCGTGCACGCCGACGATCGCGTCAGTCTCGGCAACAACGCAGCACGAAAGCTCTTCGGCAGCGCCCGGATCGGTCACGTCGCCGACCTGGCGAGCTTCGGCGCCGATCTGCCGACGCGGTTTCAGACCATCCGGCCGGGCGAACGGACACTCGTGAAGTTCCATCTGGAAAGCACCGAGCAGACGTTCGCCGTGGTGGCCAGCGAGATCACCGTCGCGAGCCGCACCGAGCGACTGATCAGCCTGCTCAACATCCAGAGCGAGCTCGACGGCATGCAGCTCACGGCGTGGCAGGATCTGGTGCGGGTGCTCACCCACGAGATCATGAACTCGATCACACCGGTGTCGTCGCTGGCCCGAACCGCTTCGGATCTGCTCGAGGACGTCAGTGCCCGTCTCACCGGCAACGAGGCGATCCTCGAGGAGCTCGCCGACGTCAGGGATGCGGTGGGTACGGTGGCACGACGCTCGGACGGCCTGATGGGCTTCGTCTCGAGCTACCGTCGCCTGACCCGTTTGCCCGAGCCACAGAAGACCAGAGTGCCGCTCGCGGAGCTGTTCGATGAGGTCCGCAAGGTGGCCACCGTGGACTGGGATACCGCCGGCATCCGGCTGTCGAGCGCCGTCGAGCCACCGGGTCTGGAGGCCGTCGCCGATCGGCAGATGCTCTCCCAGGTGCTCATCAACCTGCTGCAGAACGCGGCCCAGGCACTCGGCAACCGCGGCGGCAGCGTCGAGCTGACCGCGCGGCTGAACCAGCGCGGTCACGTTGCCATCGAGGTCGCGGACGACGGGCCCGGCATCTCAGTCGACGTGGCCGACCGGATCTTCGTGCCGTTCTTCACCACCAGGAAAGACGGCAGCGGCGTCGGCCTGGCGCTCAGCCGTCAGGTCATGATCGCCCACGGCGGCACCATCTCCTTCGCCAACCGCGCCGGGGGTGGCGCGCGTTTCACGCTGACGTTCTGACATGACGACCCGACGCATCCTGCTCATCAACGGCTCCTACCGGGACGACGGCATCACCGACCAGGTGGTGGCGGAGATGGCGGCGGCCGCCAGGACGGCCGGCGCGGAGGTGGAGCAGATCGTCCTGCGCGACCGGCCCATCGAGTTCTGTCTGAACTGCCGCCACTGCACTCAGCATCCCGGTACCGAGCCGGGCGAGTGCGTGCACGAGGACGGCATGGCCGACATCGTCCGGTCCATCGAAGCGGCGGACGCCTACGTGCTCGCGGCCCCCACCAATTTCGGCTCGGTGACCGCACTGTTCAAGCGCTTCCTCGAACGACTCACGGTCTATGCCTGGTGGCCCTGGGGCCGGCCGGCGCCGAAGTACCGCAAAGCCGCGGTGAAACCGGCAGTGCTCGTCTCGTCCTCCGCCGCGCCCGGCTTTCTCGGCCGCTGGCTGTACAGCTCCGTCAAACAGCTGAAGATGGCGGCTCGCACCATCGGCGCCCGGCCGGTAGCGACGCTGTTCACCGGGCTGGTCGCAGACCAGCCGGACAAACCACTGCCTGAGCGTGTGCGCGCCAGAGCGCGTCGGATCGCCGAGCGGCTCGCCGCCTCCTGATTTTCAGCCTCCGCCAAGCACGCCGTCGATCCAGCCGTTGACCGCGGCAAGCCACGCAGCGGACTGCTGGTCGTGAATGAGGTGACCTACCCCGCCGACGGCGACTGCTTTGCTGCCGCGCACGATGTTCGTCACCCGCGAAACCTCCTCGGCCGTCATCACCGCCCCCAGCGCCGGATCTCCCGTGATCAGCGTCACCGGGCAGTCGAGGCCGGCGAGCGCCGCGTCCGTGTCCCACTTGAGCGAGCCGGCGAGACCGTCCGCAAGCGCCTTGGGTTTCATCATGCCGACGGAGTCGAGCCGGAGATTGATCTTCTCCGCACCCATGGTCTCGATACCGGGCCGCCCCGAGTATGGATCCGGCGCTTTCGCCATCACGTCGAACCATTCTTCCCGGCTGCGGCTGCCGTCCTGAAGGGTCGTCGACATCATCACCATGGCCTCGAACAGGCCGCGATAGATCGGATTGAGATCGTTCACGAAGTACAGAGGGGGGTCCTCGAGAAGGAGCCCGCGCACCAGCGCCGGGGCCGTCCGGCCCACCTGCACCGCCACCACCCCGCCGAGGGAGTGACCGAGCACCAGTGCCGGCTCGCCGAGCACCTCATCGATGAAGTGACGCACGTCAGCCGCGTAGGATTCGGCGTCGTAGAAATCTTCAGGCTTGTCGGACTCGCCGTGGCCACGGAAATCCAGAGCATAGACACTGCAGCGGGCGTCGATGCCATCGATCACCGGCGCCCAGGTGCGGGCGTTCTCCGTGATGCCGTGCAGCAGCACCAGCGGCACGTCGCCGCCCGGACGTTCCATACAGGCGAGGTAAACACCGTTGCCGAGTGCAATCCGGCGCTTTTCTGACGGGTCAGGCATGATTCGCTCCACGTCTCTGAACTGAATCCACTTCAACATATCCCGGCAAGGGAATGCTACTTGAGGAGGATCCCGCGGTATTCTCCCCCCGTGGACAAGCCGACAGCCTATCGCGGCGACGAACCCTATGCGTTCGTGGCCTACTCACACCGGGACGCGGACAGCGTGCACGATGAGATCCGGCAGCTGGCCGCGCAGGGCTACCGGGCCTACTACGACGACGGTATCCATCCAGGCCAGCGTTGGCGGGAGGAGATCGCCGACGCCATCGACGGTGCCCGGATCTTCGTCTTTTTCGTCACGCCCCACTCCGTCGTCAGCGACGACTGCCTGCGGGAGCTGAACTACGCGCTCGAGCTGGGCAAACCGTTCCTCGCCGTGCACCTGGTACCCACGGTTCTGCCCGGTGGCGTCAGGCTCGCCATCAGCGACCGCCAGGCCATCAACGCCTTCGAGCTGTCGCCCGTTGAATATCGGCTGCGCCTGGCAGAAGCGCTGCGTGCGTATCTGCCGGACGCGGATCGACCGGTCGAAGCGATACGACCTGCGGCTCCAGTACCGCCCTCCGGACGCCCGACCGGCAGGCAGTCGATAATCCTGCCACTCGTCGCACTGATCGCGCTCGTCGGCATCGGGACGCTCTGGTGGCTGCAGCGGGAGTCCGGCGATGCGCCGGTTCCCTTGTCAGAACCGAGTCTCGACCGCGCTGATGCCCTGGAGCTCCTGCGTGACGCCGAGCAACTGGTTACGGAGGACCACTACGGCCGGGCCTTCTACGTGCTCCGTCGGATCGCGCCGGTGCTCGACGGGCATCCGCGTCTCGAGCAGCTCCAGACGGACATACTGAGTACGGTGACGCCACACATCCGGGAAGACGGCGCCCAGGTCTTCTTCCGGCCGCGGGAGCTCGGCTTCGACACGGAGTGGATCGCTCTGGGCGAAACACCGTTGCAGCCGTTCTCCGCACCGCTCGGCATCCTGGAGTTCCGGATCGAGAAAGCCGGCTATCGCACCGGGCACTTCCTCGTCGCCAATCCGGGCGTGCTGCTCGGCAACCAGAACGCGTTCTACGTCGGTGAAGGCCCGTTTCCATCCATCGAGTTGACGCCCGACAGCAGTGCAGGCCGCATCAGAGTTCCTGCGACCGGGCTGCCCGTCGTGCTGCAGGGCGCGCCCCAGCGGACCTTCGGCACCAATCCCATCGACCTGCCCTCGTTCCGGATCGACGAGCGCGAGGTGACCAACCTGGAATTCAAGGAGTTCGTGGACGCCGGCGGCTACCGCGACGAGCACCTCTGGCTGGAACTCACCTTCGAGGACGGTCGGCCGTTCCGGCTCGCGGAACAGGCCGACGCACTGACCGACACCACGGGACGTCTAGCACCGGCCGGCTGGGAGCTCGGCAACTATCCCACGGGCACCGCCGAAGAGCCGGTCGGCGGCATCAGCTGGTTCGAGGCCATGGCCTATGCGCGCTACCGGGGCCGGTCGCTGCCGACGGTGTATCACTGGGCCCGCGTCGCCCAGGGTCCCGAGGAAGCCACCTACGCCACGGTCAATCTGGTCGCCAACCTGGGCAACTACACCTCGCCGGGGCCAAGGCCGGCCAGCATCGACGCGCTGGGCCCCTGGGGTACCGTCGACATGGCCGGTAACGTCCGCGAGTGGGTGCAGAACGCCACCAGCAAGGGCCGGATCGCCATGGGTGGTTCCTGGAACGACTACGCGTCCAACTATTTCCAGATCTACTCGATCCCCCCGCTGGATCGTTCTGCGGACAACGGTCTGCGACTCATGGATCAGGATCCGCCCATCGACGCAGCGCTGCTCGAACCCGTGGTGCTGCTCACCGACACACCCCGGCCATTCCGAGAACCGGTGAGCGACGCCTACTTCGAAGGTATGCGCTCCGGATTCGTTGCTGTCGACGAACCACCGGAAGAGGTCACCCGCGAGGTCATCGAGCAAACTGTAGATCAGCAGATCGAGGAGATCGTGCTGCGCTATCGGGACGGTACTTCGTTCACCCTGTACCTGGCGCTCCCCAGACCCATTCCCGCACGCACCCAACCGGTGATCTACATGCCGCATGGCGGGGCGTTTCTCATAGGCAGAACGCCAAACCGGGACGCGCTGTTCCACTTCGACGGCGGCGAGCTCGGTTTCATCGTCCGTTCCGGTCGGGCGGCAATCGTGCCCATCTGGAAGGGCAGCCGGGATCGGTACCAGAGCTTCATACCGGACCGGCAGCAGGAAGCGGCGTCCGGCTGGTACACCGACCTCGGCAGAACCATGACCTTCATCCGGGACGATCCCGTCCTCGACGAGGACAGGGTTGCCTTCATGGGCTTCAGTTACGGCGCCCTGTTCGGCTCGCTGCTGCTGGGGCTGGACGAGCGGCTGAAGACCGGTGTGCTGATCTCCGGCGGCATTTTCAACGTCGTGCCGCTCGAGGCGAGTCTCGACGTCACCAACTACGCACCACGGATCAAGCAGCCAGTGCTGATGGTGAACGGGCGCTTCGATCCCATCGTGCCCTGGGGACTCGCGCAGCAGCGCCTGCTCGAGCTGCTGCCCAATCCGGCCAACAGGCAGGTGCTGTTCGACGAGCTGGGCCACTACGGCTTTCCGCGCCACCGCTTCTACCGGGCGGTGACCGACTGGCTGGACGAGCAGCTCGGTTCGGTTCGCTAGTTTTACTACGACCGGGAGATGAGGCGGAGTCGGGTCCGTGCTGTGGCTATATCGAAGATCCCGAGCGTTGTCCGTTTGGACGGATTCTCGACAATTTCACTGCCCCCGTCCTGCTAGCGTGATTGCCGCTGGACCCGCTGTCCGGGAGAAAGATGCCACTGTCACTCAAGACACCTGCCGAACGTAAACGGCTGGACGTAAGAGACAAGCCCTACTTCGTTCGGCTTTCGGATTCGCTGCACCTTGGCTACAAGAAAGGTAAGTCCGTCTCGCGCTGGATTGTGCGCTGGCGGGTCCGCAGCGGCTATCTCTCTCGAACGATCAAAGGTGTCGTTCCCGACGATGATATTCCCGCGGACAACCGTGCGGTCCTCAGCTACGAACAGGCAACCACGAGGGCTATCAATATGAACGTGAAATCCGTAACTGCAGATCTGTCGAAGCGATGCGGGCTATGCGGCGCGATGCAGTCAGAGGCGCGCGTGCTGTTCTCCGGAGTCAGCACCTACATCTGCGATCAGTGCGTCCGCCAGAGCAGCGAGCTGCTCGCAGCGCTCTCGGAAGCCGATGAAGTCGAGATCGGATCGGGAACGGTGGAAGTACTGCTCAACCCCGGTATCGAGTTTTCCATTGCCGCGCACACACTGGCCGACATGATCGAGCGGACCGCGTTTGCGATGGCCGAATCGGACAAGCGGCAGTACCTGAACGGACTGCTGCTCGAGATCGGAAACAGGGTTATCCGCTGCGTTGCCACAAATGGGCATTACCTGGCCCTGTGCAATGCCGAAATCGATCTCGAGATGGATGGCGTTCAGCACATGATCGTACATCGCGACGATGCCCTCGCCTTGGCAGGTCTTCTCCAAGAACAGACAGGCGACGCGAGACTCGAGGTGAAAGATGGTGCGCTGGTGGTGACAGCGGGAGACGTGCATCGCGAGTTTCCGCTGCTGATCGGCACCTATCCGGACTATCGCGCCGTCATCCCGAGCCACACCAGCGCTGTGACGACGGCCGTTGCGCCATTGCGGACGCTACTCGCACAGATCGAACCGATTGACGCGCCATTGCGATTCAGGATGACCGAAAACCGCCTGGCGGTTTCAACGGACGGCGACAAATGGCACCCGCTGAACGTCGACTACGGCGACGAATCGTTGGAAACAGGTCTCGACGCTCGCTATCTCGACCAGATACTGGCGGTAATCAAAGGCGATGACGTCACCATCCGGTTCTCGGGGCGCGCCAGCACTTTCTCGTTTGAATCGCCCGCGAGCCCGGATGCCACCTATCTGCTCATGCCCGTCAGGATCTGGGAAGATTAGTCCGGATCAGGGACGGTATGAGGGCGCGCAGGAACTGCGCGATAGCCGGAACTGCGCTATAAACGGCGGATGACAAACCGAAC
>QJYB01000121.1 GCA_003247835.1 Gammaproteobacteria bacterium
TAGGAAGCCCGGAGATAGAACTGACGTCCGATGGCGTTGTGGTACTCCTGCGGGTAGAACGGCCAGGAGTCCGTCTCGTCCGCCTTCGGGCCTTCGTCGGTGAGGTTGTTCACACCGGCCTGAATGCGCAGCGAGTCGTTGGTCCAGTAGCCGGACAGGTTCGCCGTGGTCCAGGAACCGATCGTCAGCTTCACGCCATCATCCGGACTATACAGCTCGTTGTACAGACCATTCATGGAGTCGATGTAGCTCACGAACAGCGTCGCACCCCACTGACCGTAGGTCCAGTTGGTGGTGAAGTTCCAGCGCCACTCGGGTACCCGGTCGTCCTGCATGACGTCCACCACTTCAGAAGTCAGGTCGAACTGCTCATCCCACTTGATCATGTAGGTCGCGCGCCAGCGCAGATTCCAGATTCCAATCTGGTCCCACGGCAGCTGATAACCAAGCGAGAAATCCACACCCTCCGTTTCCTGGAAGGTCAGGTTCTGCGCCGTGGCATTCACACCGAGCACCTCCTGGGTGACCGGGTCGCGAGCATCGATCAGTCCACCGTAGATATCGTAGTTGTTGACGATGGTCTGGGCGGAGAGGTCGTTGACGATGTCCTTGACCTCGACGTGCCACCAGTCGATGGAGGCATCGAAGCCGGCCATCTGGAAGACGCCACCGAAACTGTAGTTTTCGCCCTTTTCGGCGTCCAGGTCGGCATTGGGACCTACCGTCACGTCGACGTAGGTTTCGCCACGGCACGCCGCATAGGGGCTGTTCGGACCGATGGTGCCGCCCTGGTAGCTGCAGGAGTACGGGTCCGTGACCTGGTCGAACGCCGCGGTGGGATCGCCGTAAACCCGCTGCATGTCCGGCGCACGGAAGGTCTTGGCCCAGTTCGCGCGCAGCAGCAGGGAGTCGACCGGCCGGAACTGCACGCCGATCAGCGGTGCCCAGTTGCTGCCGAAATCGCTGTAGTCGTCGTAACGGAGAGCCGCCTGGACTTCCACCATGTCGAGGACCGGAATCAGCGTCTCGCCGTAGACGGCAGAGTAATCCCGGCTGCCTTTACCCGAGGATCCACCGATAGCCAGGATGTTGCCCTTGATCGACTCCGAATCGGAGGTGTTGTAGAACCACTCCTTCGCATGCTCCACACCGGCCGCGAAGCCGACGGCGCCCGCCGGCAGCTGGAACAGGCTCGGGGTCGAGACCGTGAAGCTGAACTGGTTGATCGTCGATTGTGCATCGCTGAACGGCGTATAGGCAGCGCTTTCCACTTCCTCCGGCGTCATCAGGTCGAAGGAAGAACGACCTGCGGTACCGGAGCTCAGGAACGCGAAGTAGTTATCCGCGCTCGCGTAACCGATGAGCTTGTCCCGGTAGTCGGTGCGCATGAAGGACCAGTCCGCATCCCAGGACCACTGACCGATGTCACCACGCACGCCCAGAAGGGCGGCATAGTTGTCCACGTCCGTATCCTGGCGGCGGTCACCGAACTCGATCATGCGTCGTGTGTAGTAGGCGATGGTACCGGGGACCGAGTCCGCGAAATCGCCGCCGAACGCTACATCCTGCGGGAAGGTGGCCGATGTGCCCGTCGCATCCGTCTCACCCGTTACCGTACCGTCGTCATTGACGTAGAAGGTATAGTCCGCTACCGGCATGGGTTCGATGGTGATGAACGTGTTGGTCTTGGTGTAGTCCAGTCGGCCGTAGAGCGAGACGGTGTCGCTGAGGGCATAGTTGAACTTGGTCATGATGGACGCACGATTCCGTTCCGGGAACAGATCGCGACGGGCCGAACGGTTGAATCCGCAGATGTCGGCATTGTCCCAGCGCTGCAGACCGCGGTCCGTACATTCCGGATCCTGCAGCGTGGTCCTCACCGAAGACGAGTAGCCCGGCGGCAGCAGCTCGATCAGCGAGATACCGTAGGAGCTGTAGCTGCCGAGACCGCCATAGGCCAGGTCGGAACCCAGATCGTTGAAGTTGTTGCGCTGGCTGGCCTTGAGGGACTGCTGGTCCTCGTACTCTGCCAGGAACAGGATGTTACGGTCCTCGTCGCCGGCACCAATCATGAAGTTGATGTTGCTGGTTCCCAGGCCCCCGTGGTCCGTGTCGCTGTAACGGGCGTCGATGTTGACGCCGTTGTAGTACTCCTTGGTGATGATGTTCACCACCCCACCCATGGCGTCGGAGCCGTAGATGGCCGATGCACCGGTCGTCAGCACTTCCACCCGCTCGATGGCCGCGAGCGGAATGTTCGCGGTATCGGAGAAGTTGTCGGTGCCGCCTGCGGGAATCGGATACTTCGGCGTCCGTTTACCGTCGATCAGGGTCAGCGTTCGGCCGATGCCCACGCCGCGGAGGTCGACTGCGGAGGCCGCCGGCGTGAAGCCGAATACCTGCTGCTGGTCCAGGGAGCCACCCGAGTTCTGAGTCAGATCTGCCAGCACATCCTGGAAGTTGTTGTAGCCCACATCCCGGATGTCATCCGCCGTGATGGTCACCAGCGGGTTGGCGTTCTCTGCATCGATTCGCTTGATGCGGGATCCGGTCACGACGATCTCTTCCATCACACCTTCTTCGGCGAAGGAGGCTTGCGGAAGCACTGTCACGACCAGGGCCCATACCAGCGCCCACACGAGCGGTTCGCCCGTCGGTTTCTGGATAGTCATTAGTTACCCCGTGTTTACCGTTATTGTTACCAATTGTTTCGGGAGAGGACGCCCCTAAGGTTTTCATTAGGATTTTTTAAGGGATTCCTCTGGTCGAACCGGTCGTCCGACCTTTGCGCGGCGCATCATAACCTCTGTTCTAGTGACGATGGTCACAGTTAGTGACGAATTTCGCCGGTTTTTAGACGTAATTGCTATTAAAAGTTTCAGAAACATTACCAAGGTCTTTCAGGGACAATACTGTCCGCCCAGCAGCCACGCTGCTCGCACCATCCGGGTGCTCCCGGCTTCCTGCCCCGGCCCTGCACCGAATTGAAGCCCGCCGACCCGACCGGCATAGTCGTACCTCCATCGACCCACGGACCGCCGATGACCACCTCCGATTCGAAGCGTGCGCGCTGGAACGAACGCTACGCCGCCCGCGAGCTCGTCTGGTCAGCGGGACCGAATCAGCTGCTCGAGCAGCTCCTCACCGGTGAGCAACCCGGTCGAGCGCTGGACGCCGCCTGCGGCGAGGGCCGCAATGCCCTCTGGCTCGCGGCCAATGGCTGGATGGTGACCGGTGTGGATTTCTCCGACGTGGCCATCGCCAAGGCCCAACGGATCGCCGAAGCGCGCGGGGTGCAGGTGGACTGGCAGGTCGTCGATGTGGCCAACGACCCGCTTGCCGGGGGACCCTGGGATCTGGTGTGCATCCTTTATCTGCACACCGATCCAGGTGAACGCGCTCGATGGCTGCCAAAGCTGGTGGACGCGGTCGCCCCCGGCGGCCTGTTTTTCTACATCGGCCACGATCCGAGCAACATCACCCACGGGGTGGGTGGTCCGCAGGATCCCGAGTTCCTGCCCGCCGCGGAGGACATCGTCGCCGCCCTGCCGGGCTTTCGAATCGAGGAGGCCCGGATCGTTGAACGGGCAGTCACCGCCGATCCGGGACACGGTGGCGACGCGGGTGGTACCGCACTCGACACCCTGGTCAGGGCCCGGCGAACCCGCTGACTCTCAGGCGGCCGCGTTCAGCGCTTCGGTGGCCTCCAGGTCGCCCCGCACCGAGCGTGCGCCCAGGAAGTAGTGGCAGGCGGCCCAGAGATTGACCAGCACGGCAAGACAGAGCGCGTAGCGCAGTGAATGCACCTGCACCCAGGGCGCCAGCAGGTCGCTGGCGACGCCGACCAGATACGGTCCCATGCCCATGCCGATGAGGTTGAGCGCGAACAGCAGGATGGCCGAGGCAACCGCCCGCATCCTCAGGGTGACCAGTGCCTGGGTCATGGCAAAAGACGGACCCAGGTACATGCCACCCAGGATGGAAACCACCATCAGCGACGGGATCACCGCCCAGATCCCGCCGTAGAGATAGGCCACGAACTGAAAGGGCACCATGATGAGCGTGGCCCAGCCCGGTACCCAGAGATACCAGCGTCGGTCCCCACTGCGCTCGGAGAGCTGGTCGGCGAGAAAGCCGCCGAGAAAGGTGCCGATGGCGCCAATGCCGCTGATCAGCGCGAGCCAGGATCCTACCTCGGCGATGGGCATGTCGTGGCTTCGGATCAGGAACGGCGCGTTCCACGTACCGGCACCGTAGCCGACGAAGGCATGCAGCCCGGCAGCAAAGGCCAGGTGACGGAAAGCGATCCGATCCCAGAGCAGCGACAGCGTCTCCCGTACACCCGGTGCCGCCTGGTCGCGAACCGGCGACGTCGCCGCGTCCGCCATGCCCCGCGGTGGTTCCCGGAGTGTGAACCAGATGAACAGCGCCACCAGAACGCCCGGCAGGCCGACCAGCACGAAGGTGTGGCGCCAGCCCAGAACATCGGCGCCCCAACCCCCGGCAAAGTTGCCGATCATGGAGCCGAATGGAATCCCGAGCGCATAGATGGACAGTGCCGTTGCCCGTTGCTCGATCGGAAAGTAATCGGAGATCAGCGAGTGGCTGGGCGGACTGGCACCGGCTTCGCCCACCCCCACACCGACCCGCGCGAGCAGCAGCATCCAGAAACTCTGCGCCAGCCCGCACAGCGCCGTCATGCCGCTCCACACGACCATGGCCAGCGAAAGAATCTTCACCCGGCTCCAGCGGTCGGCCAGTGCCGCGATGGGAATACCGAGGGTGGTATAGAAGAGTGCGAAGGCAAGCCCACCGAGCAGGCCAAGCTGGGTGTCGTTCAGATCGAGATCGTGCTTGATGGGCTCGAGCAGGATCGCCAGGATCGACCGATCGATGAAGTTGACCACGTAACCGACGAACAGCAGCGCCAGCGCATAGTTCCGGTAGCCGGGCCGGAACACGGCCGGACGGGATGTCACGCTCACCTGGACGCACCGAGCAGCGCGGGTCGTTCGGTCGATACGAAGGGTCGCAGCTCACGAAGGCTTTCGTTCATCGCGGAAACAGCCCGATCGATCTCCAGCTCGGACATGGCAGTGCTCACGCAGTACATGAGGCGGCTCGCGGAGGCCACACCGTGGCGGAGCATGGTCAGATGCAGCAGCCTCGGCACGTGTCCCGCGCCTGCCAGGCCCGGCAGCGAATCCCTGGCGCTGTGGACGGGCCCGTCGGTGAACAGCACGTTCACCAGCGA
Source organism: Gammaproteobacteria bacterium (assembly GCA_003247835.1). GTDB lineage: Bacteria > Pseudomonadota > Gammaproteobacteria > Pseudomonadales > Azotimanducaceae > SZUA-309. The sequence continues at coordinate 5,255 of QJYB01000121.1, forward strand.
CCCCTGGCCGATGGCCTGAGCACGGATGCCTGCCTGCAGGAAGGCTTCGTTGAAACCGTTGCGCAGCCGGTCGCCCAGCGCATTGAGGCGAGCCACCTCCACGTCGGTGTAGGCCCGCATGGCCGCGAGACCTGCCGCCATGGTCAGCGCGTTGCCGCTGAAGGTGCTCGCGTGCATGACGGGCCGCTCCCGCTCCGGGCTGAACAGCTGCATGAGCTCACGGCTGCCGCCCACGGCACCGATGGGTAATCCGCCGCCGATGATCTTGCCGAGGCAGGTGAGATCCGGAGTCACGCCGTGCAGGCGCTGGGCGCCACCGGCATCGAGCCGGAAGGTGATCACCTCGTCGAAGATCAGCACGATATCGTGCTTCGACGTCGCCTGCCGAAGCGCCTCTAGAAAGTCCGTGGTCGCCGGAACCATGCCCATCGAGCCGAGCACGGGTTCCACGATCACGGCGGCCAGCTCTCCGGCGTGCGCATCGATCAGACGCTGTGCGTGTGCCGGCTCGTTGTAGGGGCAGATGACCGTGTCGGCGAGCACGCTCGCCGGAAAGCTGTCGTCCACGGCAAGGGATGCCGGCGCTTCCACGGGTCCGCGGCGGTCGGGCGCAGGGATCAGCGATACCTCGGCGAGCTCGTAGCTGCCGTGATAGCCACCTTCCATCTTCATGATCTTCTGCCGTCCGGTCGCCGCACGGGCGCAGCGGATGGCCATCAGGGTGCCTTCCGTGCCGGAGCTGGTGAAGCGCAGCTGCTCAACGGACGGGATACGCTCGACGATCAGCTCCGCCAGCTCGATCTGCTCCAGGCTGGGTGCCGCGTAGGCCGATCCGCGAGGTGCCTGCGCTTCGATGGCGGCCACCACGGCCGGGTGCGCGTGACCATGGACGAGCGAGGTGAAGTTGTTCATGAAATCGAGCAGCTGATGACCGTCCACATCCGTCAGCCGGCAGCCGCTGCCGCTCGAGATCACCAGAGGATACGGAGCGAAGTGGGCGCTCGAGCGGGTGTCGCCACCGGGAAAGACCATCTGCGCCCGCTTCGATAGAGCATCCGATGTCGGCGCGAATGCACGGTACGCCGCAATCAGCGGGTGCTCGCTCATGATCCCTCCCCGGCGGTCATTCGGGCCACTATACCAACACCAACGATCGATCGGGTTCAACGATCGGAAGGGACCGGCCATCGAGATACGATCACGCAGGCGATCCGGGCCGACAACGCAGCGCCCTCTGCACACCGCGGAGTGACGTGTTTACCGTCTGCGAAAGCAGCTATCATCGTGCGTCGATGAGATCAGGGGGATAATCACGTGAGCAGCAACGAATTCCGCATGGAGGCTCGAGCCTGGCTGGAGGAGCACTGCCCACCAGGTGCCCGGGGTGAGGGTCAGATTGCCACCGGCAGCACGAAGATTCCCATCGAGCATCCCGACGTCCGTCTCTGGCTCGAACGGATGGCTGAAAAGGGCTGGACGGTTCCCACCTGGCCGGCGGAGTACGGCGGCGCCGGTCTCACCACCGAGGAGTTCGTGATCCTGGTGGAGGAGATGCGCAGGATCGACGCACGCCCGCCGCTCATGGGCATGGGAACCGGCCTCATCGGTCCGACGCTGCTGGAGCTCGGCACCGACGATCAGAAGGCGCGCCACCTGCCGCCCATCGCCCGCGGCGAGGTGGCCTGGTGCCAGGGATACAGTGAGCCGGGTGCCGGCTCGGACCTGGCCAGCCTGAGAACGCGGGCGGAAGACCGCGGTGATCACTTCGTGATCAACGGCCAGAAGATCTGGACGTCGGGCGCCCAGTTCGCCGACTGGATGTTCTGCCTCGTCCGCACCGACCCGGACGTGCCCAAGCACGAAGGGATCAGCTTCGTGCTGCTCACCATGGACCAGCCCGGGGTCACGGTGAAACCCATCCGGCTGATCAGCGGCAACTCGCCGTTCTGCGAAACGTTCTTCGACAACGCCATCGCCCGAAAGGAAGACCTGGTCGGCGAGGTCAACAGAGGCTGGACCGTGGGCAAACGCCTCCTGCAGCACGAGCGCTCCGGCATGTCGGCGCTGGTAGGCGCGCGGAACCGCGACCCCGGCAGAAGCCTGCAGGACGTGGCCGTCGACTATGTGGGTCGCGACGGAAACGGCCTCATCGACGATCCCGCGCTTCGCAGCCAGGTGCTCACCCACAACATGAACAGCCACGCTTTCCGCCTGACGCAGCGACGAACCGTGCAGGAATCAGAGGACGGCCGCACGCCCGGCCCGGCCACCTCCATCTTCAAGATGTACGGAACCGAACTGCAGCAGGAGAAATCCGACCTGATGTGCCGGATCCGGGGCGTGCAGGGTTATGGATGGACGGGCGACACCTTCAGCTCCGAGGAACGGGAGTGGACGCGCGCATTCCTCTCGACGCGTGCGGCCTCCATCTACAGTGGCTCCAACGAGATTCAGCGGAACATCATCGCCAAACGCGTGCTGGGTCTGCCGGATTGAGCAGCTCTGCCCTGTCGACATTGATGACGATGTCCTTCCATATGTCCGTCTGTCGAGCTGCCGTGCTGGCGGGCATGCTGTGGGGTGGCGCATCCACCTTCGCATGGGCCGAGCAGGGACCGTCCACATCCCGGTTCTACGCGTCGGTGGGTCTGGGCTGGAGCTACGCTGAGCCCTTCGTCATGAAGGACATCAACGCGGTGATCGACTACGACCTCGATCCGGTTGTCGCGTCCATTGCCGCCGGATTAGTCATCTCCGACCGCTGGCGGTTCGAGCTGGAAGGGTCTTTTCACGACAACGCGCCCGAGGTGCTCTACGTCCGGGGCACGGACATCGAGCTCGACACGCGCGGCGACGACGAGCTGCGCACGTCGAGCTTCCTGCTGAACGCGTACCGGGATTTCCATTTCGGCACGGCGGTCAGGCCCTACATCGCCGTCGGTGCAGGCGCGGCGCACCTGCACCTCACGTATACCGAATACACGCCGGTGCCGGTCTGGGAGAACCCGCTCGTCGACGACAGCACCTGGTCGTTCGCCTACCAGGCCATCGCCGGGTTGTCCGTGCCGCTCAGCCGGCGCTTCGACCTCGGTGTGGAGTACCGCTACTGGCGGGCACCGGATGTGGACTTCAAGGACCTCGACGGCAACCCGCTCAACGGCAGCCAGGCGATCCGTTCCGGCTGGCTGCGGCTCAACTATCGGCCAGGCGGTTACGACAGAACCACGCTGAAGAATGCAGACCCGATTCAGGGTCGGGGTTTCTACCTCGCAGCCACGATGGGCACCAGCTGGGGGCCGGACCGCGATTTTCGGTACATCGGTGGCCAGTTCGACGCCTTCGACATCGGCCCCATGCTGGGCTTCGCCGCTGGTTATCAGTTCGGCGGCCACTGGTACCTCGAGCTGGACCTGGCCCGGCAGAGTAACGAGATGCAGATCTACGACACCCGCATCGACGAAACCCGCACCAAGGGCAGCGTCGACGGCAACACGCTGAGTCTGAACCTCGGCTATCGTTTCCGGCCGAACCGGGCCATCGATCCCTATCTCACCGTGGGTCTAGGCGCTTCGCGCATTCACTACGAAGTCGACGTCGCCATCGGCCGTGCGCCGCTGATCGATGACACCGTGACGCCCTTCTCCGGGGGTTTTTCCTTCGGCGTAGATCTCGCGCTGTCCGAGCGCTGGACGATCGCGACGGCCATTCGTGGTGTGCTCACCGATCATTTCACCCTCGAGCGAACCGACGGCGAGACCGTCACCAGCACCTATCTCATGTACGCCATGACCATCGGTGCCCGTTACCGCCTGTAAGTGGGTCTGTCTACTCCGCCGGTGCTGGCCAGTACACCGTGAACGCGCCCCGCAGGTCACCCACCGCGTAGCCACGCGCAAGGTCATGGGGATAGTCTGCATCCAGTTGCGCAGCCACCTCCGCCGCCAGCGACGCGCCGTGACAGGTCGCGCACAGCGGTCCGAGCAGGATGGCCTTCATGTAGCGCGCGCTGCCGTCTTCCGAAACCGCGAAGTATTCCGGCACACCCGCCACACCGGTGGCCATCTGCACTTCGAAAGTCTTAAGGACCACGGACTGCCAGGGTTCCGGAGCATTGAGCGGGTTACGGTAACGGCGACTGGTTCGGCCCACCGCGGCACCCGCGCGACGGGACGCATCGGACGCGAGCTGTGGCGCCAGATCTCGACAGGCCGGAATAGCGGCGAGTGGTCCGCCGTTCTGCAGACCCTGCTGCAGCGCTTCGAGCAGGCTCTCTGCAAATCCCGCAACCAGCGCCCGGCTTTCTGCGAGCCGCGGATCCGCATCTTTCCGTTCCACCGGGCTGGTTTCGGCCGCCTGTCCTTCGGCGCCGGCAGCAAACGCCACCAGCACCAGAGAAACCAGGAGCGAGCTCCGCACGGCGATCATGACGTCTTGTTTTCGCCGATCGCCTTGTCCAGCGCGGACCTCAGTCGACGGGCCAGGCTGCCTGCCCAGCGGCGGATATCCCCCATGATCGTCGCCGAGTTGGCAGGCACCGCCACGCCCATACCCCGTGTGTTCAGCGTTTCCGCTTCGCGGCGTTCCGCCACCAGCGCGACCACGTCGCCGGTTCGGGCCTCGATCATCTCCATCACGAAGGTGGCGGCACCCACGCTCGACAGGTAGATATCAGCCCGGCCAACGAACTCCGGCGGCACCCGCGAGATGATATCCAGCAGGCCGCCTCTCAGGATCAACGTCGAGGCGTCGATGGCGTCCACGTCCTGGATGATGGAAAAGGTCTTGGCCTTGGCGAATTCCTTGCCGAAGGCCTCGCGAACGATCTCCTCGAACTTCCGGCGATCCGCCTCGCTGATGCCGAATTCCTGATGGCGTGTGCTGAGCATCGTGGAGCGGGTGCGGCGGGCCGGCCCCACGTCCCGGTACTCGAACTGTCCTTGCCAGAAATAAACCTTGTCGAACTGTCCGAAGTTGACCCCGGGCAGGATCCAGGTTTCGCTGAATTCACCATCTTCCTTCACCAGCTCGGCATAGCGGTCACTGCCTTGCTGCTGCTCAGTGTTCTCCGTTCCGGCAGCGGGAGCCGGCGTATCAGGTGCGGTTCCCTCCTCCGCACCGATGACCGCCAGTGCGACGATAACCGCCACCGAACCGGCAGCCAGCGTGATCCATCCCTTCATTTAGAGTCTCCATTGGTCCTTCGGAAGCCGGGATAGTACCCGGTTCGCAAACGTACCCGGTAGCCGGGGTCCGACACCGGCAGCCCTGTCTGGCTGACGGCAGGGCGTGCGCCCGATCACAGTTTCCGGGATTCCTTACATTCTCTTCAAAACTGTCGAATCCCTCACGGGAACGCCCATCCCGCCTGCGGATACTTGATCCCGTTCTATCGCTATGCGGTGCCCGACCCCACCCGTTGCGCCGCGGCAGTTGGCTTTTAGAGCGGAGAGACGACCGTGGGACCAAAGAGAGAGGGACGGCTCCCCAGAGGGACCTGGGGCAGCCGAGAGGCCTGCCTGTGCGCAGCCTTGATCCTGCTTGCCGCCTGTACGGGCAGCAGCAGCCAGCAGTTTACCGAGAGCGAAGGGCTGATCCTTTCCGGCAGTGTCGGTGACGGACCCATCACCGGTGCGGACATCGTCGTTGAGGATGCCCGCGGCGAGACCGTGCTCACCGGCACGAGCGACGGCAACGCCGGCTACGAGATTCAGATACCGGATGGCACCCCGCTGCCCGTGATCGTTCGCGTCTCCGGTGGGACCGATCTGGTGACCGGCCGCGCCGCGGACTTCGAGCTCGTCGGCGCCACGTTCGATTCGGGGCCGGTCATCCTGAACGCATCTCCTTATACGACGCTGGCCGTACGAACGGCCGAATGCCTCGGCGAGCTCACACCGGAAAACCTCACCACGGCCTGGGATCTGATCGACGAGACCATGAACCTGGGCTGGGACAGAACACTCATCGCTGATCCCATGGCGGAGCTGGTCGCAGAGCAGAACATCGCCACCGTGCTGCTTGCGAACGAAGCGCTGGGAGAGGTGATACGGCGCACGTCCGCCGCACTGGCAGTCACCGCGGAACCAATGAGCAATGACGAGGTGCTCGAACACCTCGCCTGCGATCTGGCCGGCGACCAGCTTGAGGGGCTCGGTAGCGCACCGGACCTGCGCACCACCTTCACCCTGACTGCCACGGCAGCCGCTGTCCGGCTGGAGGTGATTGCCGGCTCGCTGCAGGTCGACGGGCAGGACGCGGGAACACGCCTCGACGACGCCCTGCAGACGGTTCTCCCCGGCTCCGCCCAGAGCGTGGCCAACGTGGCGCCGGTTGAGGCGCTGATCGAGCAGACCCAGGACGCTCTGGGGGTGCTTCAGATACTGGATCAGAGCGAGCTCGTCGGGCTGGCCCTGGCACTGGACGGCGCGACTCCGTCCACTGCAAGGGGTCAGCTGCAACCGGCGTTGACCGACACGCGCCTTAACCTGCTCGCCGACCTGCCGGAGACCGTGGCGCTGGCCGACGACACGCAGATCGCGGACCTTGCCGCAAGGGAGGCCAGCGCCGCCTGGAACCCGCTGATCTCATTCGCTGCCGACGACGCCACCGTGACAAGCGGCTCGACGACCCGGCTCAGCTGGGCGACCACCGATGCCGAGGCCTGCGTCGCGGACGGCGGCTGGAGCGGTGCGCGGGATCTGGCTGGATCCGTCGAAACTCCGGCACTCAACGCACCTACGGAGTTCGTGCTGAGCTGCTGGGGCCGCGGCGGTGTGGCGGCGGAACGCGTGTTCGTGAACGTCACCGCGCCAGTCGAACCGGAACCGGATCCCGTGCCGCAGCCGGATCCGCCACCGGCACCCGAACCGATTCCGGCCCCGGCACCGGCCCCAACGCTCAGCCTCGGCGCCGACCGCACCACGGTGAACGCCGGCGAGAGTGTGACGCTGTCGTGGATGGCGGGTAATGCGACCAGCTGCACGGCCAGTGGCGGCTGGAGCGGTTCCCGGTCCGTATCCGGCAGCCTCAGCGTCGGGCCGCTCACAGCCGACGTCACCTTTGGACTGACCTGTTCGGGTGCCGGCGGTCAGGTGAGCGCCAGTCGCGCCATCACGGTGGTTCAACCCCCGCCCGCACCGGTGGTGAATCTGAATGCCGCGCCGCTCACCATCGACCGGGGCACCAGCACCACGCTGAGCTGGTCCACGAGCAATGCCACCAGCTGCTCGGCTTCCGGTGGCTGGAGTGGCAGCAGAAACACCAGTGGCACCCAGGCGGTCAGCCCGACCGTCAACACCACCTACCGGCTGACCTGCACCGGCGGGGGCGGTAGCGGTACCGACACGGTGAGCGTGACGGTGCGAACGCCTGCGCCCACGCTGACGCTGAACGCTTCACCCGGAACGATCACCGAAGGAAACACGACGACCCTGTCCTGGACGAGCACCAACACCACCAGCTGTACGGCTTCCGGTGGCTGGTCGGGGACCCGAGGTACCAGCGGTTCGCTGACCGTCGCGCCGGTACAGACCAGCACCTACAACCTCAGCTGTTCCGGTGCCGGCGGCGACGTCAGCGATTCGGTGACTGTCGACGTGAGTGCAGCGCCCGTGGATCCGCCGGTGGTGAGTCTCAGCCTCGCTGCCAGCACCATCGACGCGGGTGGGTCCACCACCCTGTCCTGGTCCGCGAGCAACGCCAATACGTGCAGCGCAACCGGCGGCTGGAGTGGCAGCCGTGGCACGAGCGGCAGCACCAGCGTATCTCCCGCCTCTACCACCACCTATGGGATCACCTGCACCGGAGACGGCGGATCGAACTCGGCAACGGCAACCCTGAACGTCAATGCTGAGGCGCCGACGCTGTCTTTCAACGCTTCGGCAGCGACGGTCAATCAGGGCGCCAACGTCACGCTGTCCTGGTCGGCCACCAACGCGACCGCGTGCACCGCCTCCGGCGCCTGGTCCGGCAGCCGTGCTGTGAGCGGATCCCAGCAGGTCGGTCCCATCAATGCCGCCAGCACCTTTTCGCTCACATGCAGCGGTCCGGGCGGCAACGTGATGGAGATGCTGACGGTGAGCGCCACGGGACCCGTTGCGTTGAGCTGGGTGGCACCGACGCAGAACGTGGACGGCACAACCCTCAACGATCTGGCCGGCTATCGTATCTACTACGGTACCGAGTCCCGGGCCTACAGCGACATGGTGGACGTCACCGCACCAGGCAGCACGAGCCACACCTTGTACCTGCCTTCCGGCGACTACTACATGGCGATGACGGCGCTCGATGGTGACGGCAACGAGAGTGCCTACTCGAACGAGGTGCTGAAGAGCCGACCCTGACGCCTGGACCATCGCCACATCTCTGGCCGACCGGATCACCCCCTGATAGATTGCCGCTCTTCACGAGCGGCAATCTTTTCATGCACGGGCGAATCCGACATCACCTGCGCGGCCTGGTCATTCTGCTGTCCGGTCTGCTGCCCGGCACCGCGCTGACCGGCAATCCGGCGCAGGCCATCGCCGATCCCATCAGCGAGAAGATCCCGATGGGAGACATCGTGCTGCGCGCAACGCCCTTCGTCCGCGCACCGAGAACCGATGACAGCGCCACGCGGGGGGCGAACGATGCCTGGGCACGTATCCAGTACCTGGCGCCGATTCCGGACGGTTCGGGCCGTCTCGTGTTCAACGACACCCGGGGGCTGCTCTATCTCACGGACGGGAACGGCAGCCCACCCACCGTGTTTCTCGACCTGCGTCAGTACGGCGGTTTCGGATTCGACGACAGCATGCTGCCGAACGAGTCCGGTCTTGCCGGGTTCGCCTTTCATCCGGACTTCGCCGACGCATCGAGACCCGGCTATGGCCGGTTCTACACCGCTTATTCCGCCCGCGCCGACACCGGCGTCGCCGACTATCTCGACGACGATGCGACCAGCCACGAAAGTGTGATCCGGGAGTGGACACTGTCGGATCCGGCCGCCACCCGATTCAGCGGCTCGTCCCGGGAGATCTTCCGCATCGGCCAGTTCGCGCCCAACCACAACATCGGCACCCTCGCCTTCAATCCCACGGTGCGTCCCGGAGATCCGGACTATGGCCTGCTCTATGCCGGCCTCGGCGACGGCGGCGCAGCCAACGATCCCAGAGACTACGGACAATCCCTTACCGAACCGCTCGGTGCCATCATCCGCATCGATCCGCTGGCAGGCACTTACCCTGCCCGTTACGGTATCCCCCGGGACAATCCCTTTGCCGGCGATACGATCCGGGCCCCGGAGATCTGGGCCTGGGGCCTGCGTCACCCGCAGCACTTCTCCTGGGATTCGGTGACGGGCCGGTTGTACATCGCCGACATCGGTCAGAACCAGGTGGAGGAAATCAATCTCGGTGTGCGCGGCACAAACTACGGCTGGCGCCTGCGCGAGGGCACCTTCGCAACGGCCTGGGCCTTTCCGGGCACGCCGCCCGGCCCCGTGTTTCCACTACCGGCGTCCGATCCGGAACCCTTCGTCTATCCGGTGGCTCAGTACGACCACGACGAAGGTAACGCGGTGAGCGGAGGCTTCGTTTATCGTGGCAGGCGTATCGCGGAACTCGAGGGGCGCTACGTGTTCACCGACCTGGTCCGCGGTCGAATCTTCTACGTCGACACCGATGGCCTGAGCCCCGGCCATCCCGCACCGATCCGCGAGATCGATCTCGTCATCGACGGAGCACGCCGCACCCTGCTCGACGTCGCAGGCATGCCGAACACCTATGCGCCCGGATCCCGCGTCGACCTCCGGCTGGGGCAGGATGCACAGGGCGAGCTGTACCTGCTGACCAAGTCGGACGGCTGGATCCGTCGACTGGATCCGCTGGTCGAAACGCCACAGGAGGACCGGGCCCGGTGACCGTCCGGGCAGAATCTGCAACGACAAGGAGGGAACATGGATCTGGGTATCTGCGTTGCATCGCATGTTACAGACATCGACTACATCGTCCGGGCAGAGGCGCTCGGTTTCAGCCATGCATGGCTGGCCGACTCACAGATGCTCTGGTCGGACTGCTACGCGACACTGGCCCTTGCTGCCGTCCGCACGAGCCGCATCCGTATCGGTACCGGCGTCGCCGTCAGCGGAACCCGACCGGCGCCCGTCAACGCCGCGGGCATCGCCACCATCAACGTGCTGGCACCGGGACGAACCTTCTTCGGTGTCGGTGCGGGTAATACGGCCCGTCGGGTGATGGGCCTGCCACCGCAGCGCATCAGCGAATTCGAACGCTACCTCGAGACCCTGGTTCCGCTCCTGAAGGGAGAAGAAGCGGAGTACGAGCATAAGGGCAGCCGGCATCTCATCCGACACATCATGCCCGATCGCGGATTCGTGAATTTTGCCGATCCCATCCCGCTCTACATTTCAGGATTCGGTCCGAAGAGCCTGGCACTGGCCGGTCGATATGGCGACGGTGCGGTGATCGGCGCCGCACGGGATACCTCCATGGCCAGCATGTGGCACATGGTGGAGGCAGGCGCCCGCCCCGCAGGCCGGGATCTCACGCCAGGGTCGAACTTCTACACCACGGCGCTGACCACCATGGTGGTGCTGGACCCCGACGAGGCGGTGGACTCGCCACGGGTGAAAGCGCAGTGCGGCGCCATGGCCATGGCGGCCGTGCACTACGCCTACGATCAGCACCGTAACTTCGGTCACCAGCCGCCCAACCACCTCGCCGGTATCTGGGAGGACTACACCGCGCTGCTCGAGACCGTGCCCGAGGAGCGTCGTCACCAGCGCATTCATGCCGGTCACAACTGCTGGGTGCTGCCGGAAGAGGAACGGTTTCTCACACCCGAGGTGCTCACGGCCGCGTGCATGATCGGCTCCAGGGATGTGCTCATCGAACGTCTGCAGCGGCTTGAGGACGCCGGGCTGAATCAGGTCATGATTCTGCCCAACTTCGACACCCGCTTCGACGTGATTGAGCGGGTCGGTCGGGACATCGTGCCTTACGTCTGAGTCACATGAGACCCGAGGTTCCCACGGGGGAACCAGTTCTCAGTAACGGCGTGTGCCTGCATGCAAAATCGACGGGCTGCGGCCCGTTGGACACCCTCGCCCTGCGGGTCCGGTCGGAAACGCAACATGGCGAGAATCATCATCTTCGTGGTCTCCTGCATCGTCACCTGGTGGGTCTTCTCCTCACCGGGCGGGGATGCGTCGACGCTGCCCGACGGTACCTATCAGTTTCCCGGTTACACCATCCGGAATCCGGAATCGTTCGAACTGGAAGCGCGTGTGCTGTCGCGGGAGGACTACCATCTGGACGCAGGCGCTGCACTCTCTCCCACGGATCTCGCGCTGGGTTGGGGTGAGATGGCCGACCCATCGGTCGCGGCGCAGCTCGACGTCAGCCAGCGTGGTCGCTGGTACTTCTGGCGGAGCGATACCTTCCCCATTCCCAGAGCCAGAATCATCGCTCAGAGCGCGAACATGCACATGGTACCGGCCAATGAACTGGTCGCCCGGGATCTCGAAAGGGTGAAACGCGACGACATGATCCGCCTCAAGGGTCAGCTGGTGGACATCTACGGCGAGGACGGCTGGCGCTGGCGGTCGTCGCGCTCGCGAACCGATACGGGCAACGGCTCCTGTGAGCTCCTGCTGCTGGAGCGGATCGACTGGCTCTGAGAGGCGGCTGGCAGCAGGCACGGCAGATGCTATGCTCGATCGCTGGATCGAGCAGGGGTGGGGAGACGAGGTGGAAGACCGTTTCAGGGTCAGTGCGGGCAGCTATGCCTTTCTGTGCTTTCTCACGCTGCTCAACGTGATGAATTTCGTCGACCGCCAGCTGCTCGCCAGCTTCGCTAATTTCATCGTTCCCGATCTGGGGCTCACCAATACCCAGTTCGGACTGCTGACGGGACTCTTCTTTCTGTTCTTCTACTCGGCCGCCGGGCTCTTCATGGGCGCCCTGGCAGACACCACCAACAGGACGCGCCTGATCGGTTTCGGTCTTGCCGCGTGGAGCGGGCTGACCGCGCTCTCCGGCGCCGCACGCGGATTCGTGAGCCTCGCCGTTCCGCGCATGTTCATCGGCGTAGGGGAGTCCATCATGACACCCACCGCCATGTCGCTGCTGGCCGACCGCTTCCCGCCCCAGCGCCTCGGGTTCGCTTCCGGCTTCTACTACATGGGGGTGCCCATCGGCGTCGGCGCGAGTCTCCTGGTGGTGGGCTATCTGGGTCCGGCCATCGGCTGGCGCAACTGCTTCTACCTGCTGGGCGCTGTCGGCATCGTCTTCGCCGTCATCATGTGGTTCATGCCGGAAACGCCGAGACGCCATCTGGCCGACAAGCCTACCGACGCGACGCGCCAGTCCTTCGGTGGGATACTGCGCACCCTGGCCATGGCGCTGAGAACTTCTCCCGCGCTGCTGATGACAATCAGCGGCGGCGTGGCTTTCCACTTCATTCTCGGCGCCGCCACTTTCGACCAGCTCTGGTACGTGCAGGAACGGGGTTTCGATCGCGCGGAGATCGCGCAGATCACCGGCTGGATCGGCATCATCGCCGGTCTGCTCGGTAATCTGTTCGGCGGCATCGGTGGAGACTGGTTTCTGCGCCGCACCGGCATGGGCCGGCCGATGTTCCTGTTCTGGATCATGCTGGTACTGGCGCCGTTCAGCGTCGCCTACCGATTGGTGCCACCGGATACCGTGTGGTTCTGGCTCGGAGTGTTCATCGGCTTCTTTCAGCTCGGCTGTTTCTACGGACCCACCTTTTCCACGGTGCAGGAGCTGGTGCCGCCGGAGATCCGGGCTACCGTGGTTGCGCTCTACATCCTGCTGTTGAACATGGCTGGTGTTGCCATCGGCGTCAGCACCGCAGGCGTTTACGTCGACTGGCTAATCGAACGCGGACACGACGCGCCTTACACCTCCGCGCTGCTGTGGTTCACTGTGATCTCACTGTCGGCGATTCCGCTCTTTTTCATGGCGGGACGCCGGTACGAAAAAGACAAGGCCCGGCTGATTGCGACCATCGAGGCCCAGGCCGCCTGAAACCAACCCGACGGAGCTCGACAATGCGCATCACGATGAACGAGCAGGGCCGCGACTGGCCCTCCCTGAAGGCCGAGATGATCGAACGGGGCGGCAAGGACGCCCGCTGGCGGGAGGGCAGAACGGCCGTGTACGTCTTCAACGCCGGCGAGGACGTGGCGGCTGTTCAGAAGGAGGCCTACACCCTGTACATGTCGGAGAACGGCCTCGGACCGCTGGCATTTCCGAGCCTCAAGCAGATGGAGGAAGAGGTGGTCGGCATGGGACTGTCCCTGCTGCACGCCCCGGAGACGGGCAGAGGCACCATCACCTCCGGCGGCACGGATTCCATCACCATGGCGGTCAAGGCCGCCCGGGACTTCGCCCGGGCTGAAGGCGGGCTGACCGGCCAGGGCAACCTGGTCGTCCCCTTCTCCGCCCATCCGGCCTTCGACAAGGCGGCAAAGCTCATGGACCTGGAAGTGCGGCGCGTACCCGTAGGGCCCGACCTGCTTGCCGATACGACTGCCATGGCCGAGGCCTGCGATGCATCCACCATCATGCTGGTCGGTTCGGCACCGAGCTTTCCGTACGGCCTGATCGATCCCATCGAGCAGCTGAGCCGGCTCGCCGTGGAGCGGAACCTGTGGCTGCACGTGGACGCCTGCGTCGGCGGCTACATCGCGCCATTCGTGCGCATGAACGGCGTCGACGTGCCGCCCTTCGATTTCGAGCTGCCTGGCGTCCGTTCCATGTCCGCCGATCTCCACAAATACGGCTACTGCGCCAAGGGTGCTTCCACGGTTCTGTATCGCGACGAATCGCTGTCCAGGCACATGGCTTTCGACGAGAGCAACTGGCCGGGCGGCCGGATGATCACGCCCACCCTTGCCGGTACCCGACCGGGGGGCGCCATTTCCGCAGCCTGGGCCGTCATGAATTATCTGGGCGTCGCCGGATACCGGGCCAAACAGGCCCAGGTCACGGACGCCCGAAGACGGGTGGAGGACGGCGTTCGCGCTCTCGGCTTCGAGGTGCTGGGCACCCCGCTGCTCGGCATCGTCGCCTTCACTCACAGATCTGCGGACGTGTTCGGCGTCTACCGGCAGATGTTCCGCAAGGGCTGGTTTACCAGTCTGACCACCCAGCCACGCGCGCTGCACCTGATGCTGTCTCCGTTCCACCGGCAGGTGGTCGACGAGTACCTCGAGGACCTGAAAGTGAGCCTCGAGGAAGCCGCTGACGGCGATTCGGAGCCGTTCGAGGCCCGGTACAGCTGAGCTTCGGTGTACACTGCCGGAGATACCAGGGGACCGGCCACCACCCGCTCGCAGGACGACGACTCAGGACATGCAGGCCAGAGAAGACTCGGTGCTCGACCACGTCCTGCCGGCGGACGAGGTGACCTCCGCGCTGCTGGCGCTCGCCGACTGGGCTGAGACCTACCTGCTCAACATCAACGTACTGATCCAGGTCGGCCTGATCGTCGGCGCGCTGGTGCCGGCCATCATTTTCGGTCCACGGCTGCGCCGACTGATCGACGGTCAGCTGACCAGCCGGGCCAGAACACCGTTCCTCATCCGCCTGTCCGGTGCGCTTGCGGAGCTCGCCACCCCCATTGCCCTGTACCTCACGCTCACGGTGATCCGAATCGGCCTGGGCAGCGCCGGGCAGCCCATGGACTGGGTCGCCGCCGCCATCGCGCTGATGAATGCCTGGATTCTGGTGCGCGTGGTCACGCTGGTGATCCGCTCCAGGTTCTGGTCGCGACTCGCGTTCTACATCGCCTGGCCCATCGCCGCCCTGGATGCCTTCGGCATGCTGGGACCCGTCATCGAGCAGATGCGCGACCTGGCCATCCCCCTGGGCCAGGGCGAAGGCGGTCACCCCATCCAGTTCAGCCTGCTCGATGTCATCCGCACCCTGTTCTACTTCGCGCTCCTGTTCTGGGGCGCGACGACGCTGAGCAGAGTCCTGCAGCAGCGCCTGGAGAAGGTCGAGGAGCTGAGCCCATCGCTCAAGGCGATGATCTCCAAGATCCTCAACATCGCCCTGCCCCTGATCGCCCTGGTGATCGCGCTGCAGGTCGCCGGGTTCAACCTGGCGACCCTGGCCGTGTTCAGCGGTGCCGTCGGTCTCGGTATCGGTCTCGGTCTGCAGCGGATCGCCTCGAACTTCATTGCCGGCTTCACCCTCATCGCCGACCGTTCCATCAAGCCCGGTGACGTGATCGAGATCGACAACACGTTCGGCTGGGTCACCGCCATGCAGGCCCGGTACGTGGCGATCCGGACCAGGGATGGCACCGAGATCCTGATTCCCAACGACCGCTTCATCACGGAGGGCGTCACCAACTGGTCGCGGTCGGACAAGTTCGTGCGTCTGCACGCACCTTTCGGCGTGGCGTACGGCACCGAGGATCTCAGGCTCGTGCAGAAGCTCGCCATGGAAGCTGCCGCTGCCACCGGACGGGTGGTCGAAGCACCGGCCCCGGTCTGCAACCTGGTGGAGTATGGGGACAGCTCCGTCAACTTCGACCTGCGGTTCTGGATCACCGATCCGCAGAACGGCATGGCCAACGTCAGGAGCGAGGTGCTCATGGGGTTGTGGGAGCGCCTGAAAGAGAACGGCATCCAGATCCCCTTTCCCCAGCGCGACATCCACGTCCGCACCTGGAACGAGCCGCCGTCACCACGCGGCTGATACGGTGCCGACCTTGATTTCTGCCGCCGCGCCCGCACTATCCGCTTCATCCCATCTGGACGTTGCCACCGGAGGCGCTCGGCGGTTCGCATGAAATTCAGGGATTACTACGAAACCCTCGGTCTGGACCGCAACGCCAGCGCAGACGACATCAAGCGCGCTTACCGGCGGCTTGCCCGCAAGTATCACCCGGACGTCAGCAAGGAGCCCGACGCGGAAGCCCGATTCAAGGAGATGAAGGAAGCCTACGAGGTCCTCAAGGATCCGGAGAAACGCGCCGCCTACGACCAGTTCGGCGAGAACTGGGAGGCCGGACAGGAGTTTCAGCCGCCGCCCGGCTGGGACGGCTCGTCGTTCACGTACGGCGGCGGCGAGTTCGGCGGGGCCGAGCACTTCAGCGACTTCTTCGAGACCCTGTTCGGCGGCCGGGGCCGGGAGCGCGATCCGTTCGGTGGCGGCTTCAGCGGCTACCGCGAGGCCCGCATGAACGGCGAGGACGTCAACGCCCGAATCCAGATCTCGCTGGCCGATTCCTTTCACGGCGCGACCAGGCAGCTCGCGCTGGAAGTTCCGGAAGTCGGTTCTGATGGTCGGGTCGTGCGGCGCCAGAAAACGCTCAACGTCACCATCCCGAAAGGCATCACGGCCGGTCAGAGGATCCGACTCGAAGGCCAGGGGGGACCGGCATTCGGCAGCGGCGCCAAACCCGGCGATCTGTACCTCACCGTGGAGTTCACCCCGCAACCGCCGTTCGAAGCCCGCGGCCGCGACATTCACGTCACGCTTCCGGTGACGCCGGCGGAAGCCGTGCTCGGCAGAACGGTGAAGGCACCGACGCTGGGCGGTACGGTGGAGGTCAGAATTCCGCCCGGCTCGAGCACGGGTAAGAAGCTGCGGTTGAAAGGTCGGGGTCTGCCGGGCCGCGAGGCCGGGGATCAGATCGTCGAGCTCAGGATCGTCGTCCCCGAAAAGCCGGACAGCGCAACCCGTGCACTCTATGAGGAGCTCGAGAAGGCTAACCCGCAGAACCCCCGGGCAGGACTGGGCGTGTGAGGAGGGTGAGACAGTGACAGCGAAGAAGCCCACCGGGGTGCACGGTGTGGTGCTCGACACCCGCACCACCTTCACTCTGGTGGAGTTCTGCAGCGCCTGTGGTGTGGAGCAGCGGCGCATCGTCGAGATGGTCGAAGAAGGCGTGATCGAGCCCATCGCCGGTCAGGACGACTGGCGTTTTCACGGTGAGGCCCTGCTGCGCGCCAAACGGGCGCTCAGGCTCGTGCGGGATCTGGGGGTGAACTGGCCGGGTGCGGCGCTGGCGCTGGATCTGCTGGAGGAGATCGAACGGCTCGATCGGCGTTGATCCGGCAGGATGACCCGTCCGCGTGTGGCTGGCAGAATGAGCCGGCGTCCAAACAAAGAACCAGCGACAGGGAGCTGTCATGTCCAACGAAGGCTATCACGAACCCATTGCCGAGCTGTCTGCGGAGACCCGTGACATGCATCGGGCCATCGTCTCCCTCATGGAGGAGCTGGAGGCAGTGGACTGGTACAACCAGCGCGTCGATGCCTGCAAGGATGAGGAACTGAGAGCCATCCTCGCCCACAATCGTGACGAGGAGAAAGAGCACGCCGCCATGGTGCTGGAATGGATCCGCCGAAAGGACCCCGCCTTCGAAGCGGAGCTCAAAGACTATCTGTTCACCGACAAGCCCATCGCCCATGGCGATCACTGAGCGGGGCAACTGACAGGAACGCGCTTCCCGGGTGCCGCAGCAACCGGGAAGCACCTGCCCACAGAATCGGGGCCGTCGACCAGGCGCGCAGATCGCGTCTGCTAGCCTTCAACCTCCTCTTCGGCCTCGTCCTCTGCTGCTTCCATGGCTTCGTCCGCGGCATCCATGGCGTCGGCTGCCGCCTCGTGGGCTTCCACGGTCGCTTCTTCAGCCTGTTGCATGGCGGCTTCAGCCTCTTCCATGGCTTCATCTGCGGTTGCCTGAGCTGCGGCCGTTGCGTCTTCCAGCGCTTCGGTGGCCTGCTCCATAGCTTCTACCGCTTGGTCGGAGGGCGCCTCCTCTTTCTGGCAGGCGCTCAAGCCGAGCGTGAGTCCCAGCGCGAGAATCCAGGTGGCAGTACGGTTGAACATGTGAATCTCCTCGTCATTGTTATGCAGAGCGTGCTCTGTCGCCGCAGAGCACGCTTACTGTAAGCGGCGATGCCGCGAATTGCACATCCGGCGCACGTCACGCGCCCGCCCGCCGATACCCGCCGGGCATCTTCACGGAGGAGCCCGTCGGTATCCGCTACGACCTGCCGAACAGCAGTTCCAGCCGACCCTCCTGCAGCAGGGTCGCCCGCTGTATGGTCAGCGCGGGAAAATGCTCCGTGAGCTGCTGCTGAGTGTGGGCATGGTATGGCGTGGTGCACTCTCCCGGCCGGAGCAGCAGATGCGTCCCCTTCAGGATCCCGTACCGGTAGTACTCCCGCCCGCTGTTCAGCGTCGGGTCGCCAGCACGCGCCCCGGCATGCAGCGCACCGAATCCGTAACCCAGGGTCCGGCGGTCGATGTGCGGTGCCAGAGCCCGACTGAGACCTTCAAGGGCGACCAGATCGATGTGATGAAACGTATCCCAGAACAGGCACACGTCGAACACCAGACCTTCGGGCAGGCTCAGGTACTGCTTGAAGGCCTGTGCGGCCGTCGCCGCGTCCAGCTCTTCCGGCGGATCTGTGACGAACATGCAACCAAGCAGGTCCACGAAGTGGATGCGGGCATGGTAGCCCGCAAAGAAATCCACGGTGCTCTGCGCGCCGGTGCCCGCATCCAGCACATTGATCCGGCCCCGTTCCTCCATGCCCTCCAGCAGCATGGGTAACAGGCGGCTCGACACCGCATCCGGTTCCGAATGCCGGCCGCCGGCGTTCGACGACGCCGTCCGCTTTCTGGTCAGCATGGCAGCTATCAGCCGCCGGTCTGACTCTGCTTGTCTTCCACCGCCTCCGGCTTGGTGGGACCCGCCATCCGCTTCGGCGGTACGGCTGCGGCGGCCTTGGTCTCGCCCGGATCCATGTCGATGGAGCCTTTGAACTTCGCACCATCCTCCAGGGTCACCCTGGGTGCGACGATGTTGCCGAGCACGCGGCCGGACTTGGTGATGATCACTTTCTCGGTGCCCGAGATGTCGCCGGTGACCTGACCGTCTACCCGTACCGTCTTGGCGGCGAGATTGGCCTTCACCTGGCCCTTCTGGCCGATGGTGAGGTCGTGGCCGGAGAGCTCCACCGAGCCTTCTACGGAACCCTCGATAACCAGATTCTCGTCACCGCTCACTTCACCTTTGATCTTGATGGTTGATCCGATCACTGCCGTATTCCTCGTGTTGTATGCATCTGCGGGAAGCTCCGAACGGGGCGGAGAACTGAAGGTGACGGGCGTTTCGTCGGGGGGACTGGTGTCCTTTCGTTTATCGAACATGGCTGCGACCTCTTGTATAGCAGAACGATGTAAGGATCCGCTGCCAACTATAGGCGATTCCGCATGCCGATAAAATGACAACTTACTGGAGGCTAGAGGTGCGCCGAATACAGCCTCGATACCGTATGCTCTCTGCCATTCACGCAGCAGACCCAAGATGACCGATTCCGCCGCATCCACGGACCCCGTCGGCCCGAGGCGTCCCTGGGACGCCTTCCGCTACCGCGACTACCGCCTGCTGTGGGCCGCCCTGGTCACCGCCTCCATCGTCATCTGGATGAGAATCCTCGGCACCGCGCAGTGGCTGCTCGACGAGACCGGATCGGCCACGCTGGTCGGCTTCATCGGCGTCGTGCAGCTGGTGGTGCAGATTCCCGCCCTTCTATGGGGTGGCACCCTGGCCGATCAGCTCGATCGCAGGCGCCTGATGGGCATTGCCCACGCCACCACCGCAGCCGTGCTGCTCGCTCTGGGCGCGCTCAACGCCCAGGACGTGTTGACCCCGGCCATGGTCTACGTGGGCATCGCGGTCACCGCGGCCTCGCAGATGTTCGCGAGTCCCGCAAGATCGGCCCTGGTCCCGGTAGTGATTCCGAAGCAGAAGCTCATGCTGGCCGCGTCCACGGATACCGCTTCTCAGAACGGCAGCGCCATTGTCGGACCGCTGATCTTCGCGGCAGTGGCCGTGGAGCTCGGACTGTCCGCGACCTTTCTGCTGGCAGGCACCATATCGCTCGCCGCCGCCGGGTTGTCGTTCGGCATCCGTGCGCCCGGTCGGGCGGCAACCACCGGCGACGAACCAGTCGGGTCCCGGGTTCAGCAGACCATCGCCGGACTCCGCTACGTATCGAAGCACCCCATCCTGCCCGGCCTGTTTCTGCTGGACGCCGGGATCACCGTCGCGTCGTTCTACCGGGAGATACTGCCTGTCCTGGCCCTGGGCCTGTTCGCGGGGGGTGCCAGCGCGACCGGCATCCTCGGCGCGGCGAATTCCACCGGCGCCATTCTCGGCTCTTTCCTGGCGCTGACGCTGGTGTGGTATCGACGCAAGGGCATGCTCGTGCTGTATGCCTCGTTCGCCTACGGCTTCATTCTGTTCGGCTTCGGTGCCGCTACCACACTCTGGTTCGGAGCCTTCATGATCGCCGCGCTCGGCGCCGCGGATGCGGTGACGGTGGCGGTCCGTCAGACCACCGTCATGCTCACCACACCGGACCATATGCGCGGTCGCGCCTTCGCGCTGATGATCCTGGCCGCACAGACCGCCAACAACGTGGGTACCATCTGGGTGGGCGTCTGGGCCGGAGCCATCGGTGCGGCGAACACCATGATGCTCGGCGGGGTGATCTCCGTGCTCGCCACCGCACTGATCTGGCGCCTGTGGCGGCCGATCAGGGAGTTCAGCTCCGATTGAACCGGATCGAATCTACCTGAGCCGACGCAGCGGGAAGTCCGCGAAGATCGTCGCAATGCTGCCGATCGCGTCGTTCTGCTCGTAGGTGAGATCGTGATCTTTGAGCCGCTGCGTCGAGACGGCCTCCCACACCAGCTGATTGCGTTCCTCGTCGACCACGTCCACGTGCAGCGTGCTCTCCGTGTACTGACGGATGTCGGTGTCATAGCCGGTCCAGACGCCGTAAGGATGCCGGTACATGCCATAACCCACGTCGATCGCCGGTCCCTGGCGCCCTTCGATCACCTCTCGGGACTCCACGAAGAAGTTGACCCGCAGGTCCGGGTTCGCCGCCTCGTAGGTGTATCCCAGGGATTCGAGCTCCCGTCGGACCGCCTGTTTCAGATTCTGACTCAACACCGTGATGGTGCCATCCGGCCGATCGGTGCCCAGCGGCTCGTAGAAGGCGAAGGTCTGAAAGGTGGAGAAATCCGCCCCGGGATCCCGCGCCACGCTCACCCTCGGCGACGATACACAGCCCGTCGCCAGCGCCAGTGAGATAACACCCAGCACCACCAGGTTCATGGTTCGCCGCACGCTCGACTCCTGATCAACATTCACCATGACAGGTTAGAGTGCGGTCTCCCTCGATGAATCCGTACTTTCCCGTGCAGACTTCCTGCAGATAATGAGAAACAAGTTAATAAATCTCCATATCCACCTGAAAAATAGTATTTTTTTCTCGTTCGAAATCCAACCGATCAGGCACGTGCCTGGTCCCGGACCGCAACCCCGCTATCCTTCCGGCGTGCAGATCCGTCTTCGAGGTAAAACAAACGGAGACCACCATGGGACGAACACCGATCGACGACACGGACGCGCGCACGCTGCGCGACCACTGGTTCCGGTACCTGGACACCCTGGAGCCACTGCGTCCCGAGCTCTACGGCTACTGCCGGAGGCTCACCGGATCCGTGTGGGACGCCGAGGATCTGGTTCAGGACACGTTGCTCAAGGGTTTCGCCATGACCGCCAGAGGCGATTTTCACGGGCCGGACAGTCCGGTGCGCAACGCCCGGGCCTATCTCTTCCGTACTGCGACCAACGGCTGGATCGATACTCAGCGCCGACTGGCGCGCGTGGTTTCTGATTCGGAGCCGGTCGAATCCACAGCGCCCAGCGTCGACACCGTGGTCACGCGTGAAGCTGTCACCCAGGCGCGTGCCCGGACCTCGGCGGCGGAGTTTGCAAGTCTGCTGCTGAAGGACGTGTACGACTTCACCCTGGAAGAGATTGCCGACTTCGTCGGCACAACGACGGGTACCGTCAAGTCGGCCCTGCATCGAGCCAGACAGAAAGTCAGGGAGGAAGTCATGTCCGTGCCTGCGGCCGAGGACGCCGATCGCGCGCTCGCTGCCGCGTTCGCAGATGCCATCAACTCCCAGGACGTGGATCGTGTGCTGGGGATGATGGCGGAGACCCTGCAGATCATCGTCGCGAACGTAGGTGGGGGCCGTGGGAAAAGCCGGCTGTGGACGGAGCCCACCGTCGCCGCGGCTTCGACCGCCGCGTGTACCGAGGTAGACGGTCGCTGGGTGGTGATTCTGAGCAAGAATGGCAGGCTCTACGACGTTCTGGGTCTTGCCGGCGACGACGGCAGACTCACCCGCCTCACCGATTACTGCTATGCGCCGGATGTGCTCGCCGAGGTGGCCGAACGGCTGGATTACCCGTACGACCGGTCCGGCTACCACCAGGCGGCGCACATCCTGCCCGGCATGATCGACACCACGACCCTGCCCTGGCGGCACAACTGAGGCGGCTGCGTCAGCCGCTGTAACAGACACTGACGGCGAGCTCGCCCTTGCTCTTTACGGCGCGGTACTTCTCGAAGAAGAGCGTATCGATCTTCTTCGCGTCGGCGGGTTGGTCGGCACGCCGGTAGCGGTCGTACTGGCGCGGTCCGCCGTTGTATGCCGCGTAGGTGGCCCGGGCAAGATTGTCCACGGAGCCGGTTTTCGCGTCCTCCCGGTTACCGATGGCGTAACGGTTCAGGTGGTGCTCGAGGATGTCCGCCCCAGCACGGGCGTTGTAGACGATGTCCCAGCGCAGACCCTGCAGGTCGTAGAAACCACGCCAGACCTTGGGGTTGATCTGCATCATGCCGATGTCACCGGTACTCGACTGCATGGGCACGCGCTTGTCGGCCCTGACCACGAACTGGCGCCAGCAGCTCTCCTGCCACGCGGCAGCGAACACGAGGTTGCGATACACCGGCTGATACTTTCCGTCCAGCGGGTTGGTCCTGAGCTGTTCCGTCACCGCGTAGCTCAGGACCTTCTGCACCATGGGCAGGTAGTCGCGCACATCGGCGGATTTCGGCACCCAGTTGTTGAGGCGTTTGGCCACCGCCGGATCGAAGCCGGTGGCGGCCGCTGCCGTCGGGATCAGCCAGGCCAGCAGTCCATCCAGCAGTATCCCGGCTTCCCGCGAGGAGGTCTCGAACAGGTATTCGGGGGACGGCAGCGGCGCACCGAAGCCGAAGGAGCGGCGCAGCTCGGCGTCCACCCCGTCGTCGTACTGGAGCGGATCCGCCGGATCTTCCGGAATCAGGATCCGCGCCAGCCGTCTCAGTCCCGCGCTGGACACCTCGACACCCGCCGCCGGGCCCAGACCATCCAGGGCCTTGAGCGCGTCACCGGCGCCGATGAAGGTCAGGTAACGCAGGGCATCCGCCTGACTGTCCTGATACGCGGACGCCGCCAGCAGCAGTGGGGTGAGTCCTTCCCAGGCATCCAGGAACAGCTGCCGTGCCGGATCCACCGCCGAGCGTCGTTCCTCACCGAGCACGGTGATGAGCTTGCGGCGCAGCTCGACCAGAATGTCGAGCATGGGAGTCGCGTCGTCGATCCCGCCGGTACGGGCAACGGATTTCATCGCGTAGGTGAAAAAGGCATCCACATCATCGAGTCGGCGCTCGAGCTGCTCGAGTTCCGCGGGGCTCAGCACGGGTTCCCGGCCCACGGCCACCGGCGGCAGCGGTGTGTAGTCCACACCCAGTGTCACGCCGATGCGACCATCCCCGACCGCCACCTGGCGGATGCGGACGTCGTTCAGTCGGCTGCTATCCGGGCTGCCGTCAGGAGCACCGAGCATGAGCGCCAGAAAGGCGCTCAGCTGCTCGATGGGCTGGGCAAAATCGATGCGGGTTTCCTTCAGGCGTGCCGGCAGAAACTGGTCGAGCCAGCCACCGACCGTGGTGGAGAGCGCATCGGTAGAGCCATCAGGTCTGAGCGCCCGCCACTGGGTGATCCGCACGACGATGCTCTTCCGGTCCGGACCCACTGACGGTACCTGGACGAACTCGATCTCTCCCCGCCAGTCGAGGGCCAGCACGCACCGGCCCATCATGGGCCGGCCTGCCCGTGCCCACGCCGACGTGCGCAGCAGCAGACGCCCGGGCGCGGTGGTGAGTCTTGGATTGCCGAGCTCGAGAAACTGACAGCCGGTCTGATCATCGTTGACCCGGATCGTGCCACCGGCACCGGTGAACGCCTGCTGTTTGAGGGTCGACTCGATCAGGCGGGTTTCCAGCGACAGGGACACATCGGCCTGATCGGCGACAGCGGCTGTCGCGATCAGCCCGCCGACGATCAGGTACAGCACAGCAGGGATACGTGCACGCATGGCACCGTCCGCTCCGGGGGAGAACGGGCCCTACTATAACAATCAGACCTGTCTGTAGTGCAGGTAGAAGGAGTACGCCAGATACCACGCGGGATAGGCGAGCGAGACGTACACCCAGACGGGTGCCGTCTGCGGGTGAAGAATGAGCCAGAGGCAGACGAGCCCCCAGAGCATACCGCCACCGATGCCGACCCACCGGCCCTCGGGGTTCCGGTTGGGATACAGATACCGTACCGGCCAGAACGTCATGAGCGCGAAACCGGCGACCAGCGCTCCGGCCACCGCACCTGGCGGTCTGAGAAAGAACAGATAGAACGCCACGACGTTCCAGTAGGAAGGAAAGCCGGTAAAGAACCCGTCCCTGGTCTTGGCCGCCTCCGAGCAGAATCCATAGGCGGAAGCGATCAGCGTCAGCGCCAGCAACGGCTGCCAGGCCGGCGGCAGCAGGTCCTGCTGATAGATCAGACACACCGGAACGAACGTGTAATTGAGGTAGTCGATGATGTCATCGAGCTTGCGGCCGGAGAACTGCGGCGTGTAGACGTCCACGCGGGCACGGCGCGCCAGCACACCATCCGTGGCATCGACGACGAACGCCACGAGCAGCCACATGAAGACGTCCAGCGGCCGGTCGTCCAGCAGGGCACGCACGCCGAGCGCCGCGCAGACCAGACCCGTGGACGTATAGCAGTGCGCCATCCACGCAAGCATGATCGATCGATTCACGACGCCCCTCCAAAGACCGTTCCAGGCAGGGTATCTTGGTCGGACCTGGAGCGGGAGCACAGCCGATGGACAGACAGGATCGCACGACCACCGACGCCTGGGTCAGCCTGCCGACGGAAGCGGACCTTCGCGAACGCGGTTCCTCCGGCGGACCATACGATTTCGGATTTCTCCCGAACATGGCGCGTCTCATCGCCGCCCACCCCACCATCGGGCCGGCATTCAGCGCTTTGTTCGGTACCATCATGTTCAGATCGGGCGCACTGGACCGTCGGGAGCGGGAGCTGGTGGCGGCGGTGGCTGCCTCTGCCCAGGACTGCTTCTACTGAACCACCTCTCACGCAGAGTTTCTGCGTGTGGAAGGCGGTAGCCCGGCTCTGGTCGATGCGCTGGAGCGAGGCTCGTGGGCAGATCTCGATGCGCTCAGCGACCGGGACCGCCAGCTCTGCGCCGTCGCCGACAAGCTGTCGCGCACCCCTACGCGCATGGTCGAGACAGACTGGGAGCCGCTGCGGGCGCTCGGTTTCGATGATCGGGCCTGCCTCGAGGTGGCGCACATCGTCGGCATCTTCAACCACCTGACCCGACTCGCCGACGGCATGGGGCTGAAGCTGGATGCTGCGACCCTGCAGGCATCGAAGTCCGGAGCGCCACTCACACGAGCCTCTACCACGCGCTGACGGTCGCCCTGCCTGCGAGGCCGGCTCAACTTCTCAGGCGGGTTCGACGGCGTTCACGAGCGTGCGTATGGTCCAGCGTTTGACTGCCAGCGCCTCGGAATCGCTGAGCCGCAGCACGTCCTTGACCACGATTCGGGCTTCCGTGCCAAGGACCAGCGCCAGCGCGCGGGTCAGCATCTTCAGTTCCCGCGCGCTGACGCGTCCCTTGAGCGGTGCCAGCGCCGCCTCGATGAGTCCGCTCCGCCGGTTCTGGCGCATGGGAACGTCGGCTTCTCCTCCAGGCGCAATGGATCGTTCCAGTGCCTTGGCGAGCATCAATCGAAGTGCCGCTTCCTTCTCCGCGATCATCGCGTTCAGGGCATCGTCCGCCCGCTGTACGCGCTCCACAACGTTCTGCTCGGAGACCGTGGCGAACAGCGTTTCCGGCTCCGGCACGGAAACATCCAGCGAGCTCTCCAGAAGCAGCGCGTCCACATTCGAGAAGTACCGATACGCAGTGGCGCGGGACACCATGGCCTCCTCCGCCACCTCATCGAGCGTCGGTTTGTCGCCGGCCTCCAGAAGGCGGGCGGCCGCCCGCAGCAGATCCTTGCGTGTACGCTGTTTCTGACGGGAGCGCGCGCCTGACATCAGGGCGCCTCATCAGGCAGCTGCCGAAGGATGGCCGCGAGATCGACCCAGACATTCTCCCGGCGGATGGTTCCCTCATCGAATTCCACCACGTGCAGCAGACGGAATTCCAGCGGGCGATTGCGACCCTCGATGCCGAACGGGCGTCCCGGGGCACGGCCACGCCAGACGGACTCGTCGACCAGGAAGTGGTCTCCGTAGAGCCGACGGAGGGTTTCCACCTGCCCATCAGCCAGGTCTGCAAACAGCGTTTCGTAGAACGGGCGCACAGACTCACGACCGTGGGCAGGCCCTGCGGGCCAACCGACGATGTCGTGCTCAACGTCGTCGGCGAGCGTTGCGAGCACACCTTCAACGTCGTCCTGCGCCTCGAAGCGGAAGTGCTCGTCCATGAGCCGATCCATTTCCTGAGTCATCATGCACATGTCAACTCCTGAGAAATTATTCTGTTAATGAGAATATAATCTCATAAAGAGGCCCACGTCAAGCCTACTTTATCCGCCAGGTAGTGTCGGCTATGGAGACTGAGGGCCGGGACGGTGGGAAAGATCCGGAGGATCAGATGGCGTGTGCCGTCACCCACCGTCCAGGTAGCGGGCGGTGACCGCCGAATACGCGTCGATGCGCCGGTCCCGGAAGAACGGCCAGCCGTGCCGCTGCCGGCCGATGGCCGCGAGGTCGAGGGTCTGCACCAGCACCGCCTCCTCGTCCACCGGTGCCCTGCACAGGATGCGGCCATCCGGCGCCGCTACGAAGCTCTGACCCCAGAACTGGATGCCCCCCTCCCCGCGCGGGTCCGGCTCGAACCCGGTGCGGTTGACCGCCACCACGTAGCAGCCGTTGGCGATGGCGTGTGAGCGCTGGATGGTTTCCCAGGCCGCGTGCTGCGCAGCCTTCACGTCATCGGCTTCTTCCGGGTGCCAGCCGATGGCGGTCGGATAGAACAGCACATCGGCCCCCTGCAGGGCTGTCAGCCGCGCGGCTTCCGGATACCACTGGTCCCAGCAGATGAGCACCCCCAGCTTGGCTCTTGGGGTGACAAACGTTTTGAAACCGAGATCACCAGGAGCGAAGTAGTACTTCTCGTAGTACCGGGGATCGTCCGGGATGTGCATCTTCCGGTACTTGCCCTGATAGCCGCGCGTGCCGTCCAGCACCGCGGTGGTGTTGTGGTACAGGCCCGGCGCCCGCCGCTCGAAGAGGCTCGCGATGATGGTGACGTCGTGGGCTTTCGCGAGCTCGGCGAAGGCGTCGCTGGTCGGGCCGGGAATGGGCTCCGCCAGCGCGAAGTGACGCTCGTCCTCGCTCTGGCAGAAGTAACGCGACCGGAACAGCTCCTGCAGGCAGATGACCTCCGCGCCCTGGTCGATGGCCTCCCGCGTGCGCGCGAGTGCCTTCTCCATGTTCTCCGCGGGATTCTCGGAGCAGCGCATCTGCACCAGGCCGACACACACGGATTGGGAGCCAGCTGTCACGTCATCCGTCCTTTCGCTTTCGGATCGTTCTCGAGATAGGTCTCATCGTCGAAGCAGGCAATGTACTGATCGAGGATAGCGATACCACGGCTTGGACGGATGGTGCCCGCGTCGATCTTGGCCTTGATCAGGTCCTGCATGCGCTGCTGGAGACCATTGGGAAAGTACTGCACCTGGGCGAGTATCTCCTTTACCTTTGTGCCGGGTATCACCTTCTCGATCCAGAAGTTCTTCTCTTCCTCCGCGTCGCCGTAGACGTGCGCTTCCGTGACACGGCCGAACAGGTTGTGCGCATCGCCCATGATGTCCTGATAGGCGCCCACCAGGAAGATCCCCAGACAGTATGGCTCACCGGGCTCCAGCGGGTGCAGCTCGAGGAACTTCTTGTCATCGTTGGAGGAGACGTACTCGGTGATCTTGCCATCCGAGTCGCAGGTCATGTCCACCAGCAGCGCCCGCCGGGTCGGCCGCTCGTCGAGCCGGTCCAGCGGCACGATGGGGAATGGTTGCTTAATGGCCCAGTGATCGAGCACCGACTGGAACACCGAGAAATCGATGAGGTAGTGGTCGACGAGCAGCTCCTGCAGCTGGTCGTACTCCGGCGGCATGGGGTGTGGTTCCAGCAACCGCAGACGCCGCAGGATGGCCGAACAGCTGCTCCAGTACATGCGCTCGATCAGGGCATTCTGCCTGAGCGACAGATAGCCCATGTTGAACATCGTGTGCGCATCCTCGTGGAACTCGACGACGTCGTGATAAGCCTCGATCAGCTCACGGGATCTGATCTCTCTGTCACCCGACGTACGCAGCCACTCCAGAAGCTCGTACATCCGCTGCAGCGTTCGTGACGCGCCTTCCGGCAGCGCGATGTCCGGGTCCGCGCGATCCTTCTGGAAGGCGCCGAGCGCTTCCACCACGAGCACCGAGTGGTGGGCGGTCATGGCACGACCACTCTCGGACATGAGGATCGGGTGCGGCACTCCCCGGTCGTCGCAGACTTCCTTGATGGCGGAGACCACTGAATTGGCGTACTCCTGAAGGCCGTAATTGATCTGGCCTTCCTCGAACCCGCCGGTGTAGTTCACGCCGAGCCCACCACCTACGTCGATGTACTGAATCGGCAGGCCGGCACTGATCAGCTCCGCATAGGTCTGAGCGAGCTCCTTGGCCGCCTGCTTGAGCTGCGTGATCTGGGCGATCTGGCTCCCGAGGTGGAAGTGCATGAGCACGAGCCGGTGGCCCGCAGCAGATTCCTCGAGGCGCTCGATCACCTTCAGGAGCTCCGGCAGAGATATGCCGAACTTCGACTGATAGCCGCCCGACTCCGCCCACTTTCCGGCACCGGCCGTTCTGAGGCGCACCCGCACGCCGAACTGGGTAGCCACCCCACGCTCGGCCGCGATGTCCATGAGCTCTTCGAACTCGGCATACTTCTCCATGACCGGGATCACGTTCTTGCCGAGCTCCTGCATGGAGAGCACCAGCGACAGCATCCGCCGGTCCTTGACGCCGTTGCACACCAGTGGCGTTTCGTCCGAGTTGAGATGCGCCACCGTGGCGACCAGCTCCGCGCGAGAGCCGCACTCGAGGCCGAGGCCGAACGGCTTACCGGCGTCCAGCACTTCCTCCACCACCTCGTGCAGCTGGTTCACCTTGATGGGATATATAGCGCGGTACGGGCTCTGGTAGCCGAACTCCCGGATCGCCTCGGCGAATGCGCGGGAAAGACGCTGCACACGGGCCCGCAGCACGTCCTGGAAGCGCAGCAGCGTCGGGAACCGCACCCCGCGGCGGCGAAGCTCGCTCACCACGTCCATGATGTCGATGGAAAGGTCGCTGTTCTCGAACGGCCGGACGGCCACATGACCCGACTCGTTGACGTGGAAGAAGCCGTCGCTCCACCGGTCGATCCGGTACAGCTCCGCAGCATCGGCCACCGTCCACCCCGATGCAGGCGTCGGATCTGCCGAGGCGGTGGCCTTCGTGTTGTCCGGGGTCACTGCCGTCATCTCCCGTTTCCTCTCACTGACCGAGCACGCAGGCAAAGATGAGCGGTGCGACGATGGTGGCATCCGATTCGATGATGTATTTCGGCGTGTCCGCCGACAGCTTGCCCCAGGTGATCTTCTCGTTGGGTACCGCGCCGGAGTAGGAGCCGTAGCTGGTGGTCGAATCGCTGATCTGGCAGAAGTAGGCCCAGCGTGGCGTGTTGGACTTCTCCAGGTCCTGCTGCAGCATGGGCACCACACAGATCGGGAAATCCCCGGCGATGCCGCCGCCGATCTGAAAGAAACCGATGGGGGCCTCTGCGCAGGCTTCCTCGTACCACTCGGCGAGCATGATCATGTACTCGATGCCGCTGCGCACCGTGTGCACGTTGCTGATCTCACCCGTGATGCAGTGCGCCGCGAAGATGTTGCCGAGGGTCGAGTCCTCCCAGCCGGGCACGATGATCGGCAGGTTGCGTTCGCAGGCAGCGACCAGCCAGCTGTCCTTCGGATCGATCTGGTGATGCTCCGTCAGCTTTCCCGAACGGATCATCTGGTAGAGGAACTCGTGCGGAAAGTACCGCTCTCCCTTCTTATCCGCTGCCGACCAGATCTCCAGGATCACATGCTCGATCCGCCGGATCGCTTCCTCTTCTGGAATGCACGTATCGGTCACCCGGTTGAGGTGACGGGACAGCAGCTTCTCTTCGTCGTCCGCCGTCAGTTCCCGGTAGTTCGGCACCCGCACGTAGTGATCGTGCGCCACCAGGTTGAAGATGTCCTCCTCGAGATTCGCGCCCGTGCAGCAGATGGCGTGCACCTTCTCCCGACGGATCATCTCCGCGAGCGAGAGCCCCAGCTCCGCCGTGCTCATGGCACCGGCCAGGGTCATGAACATGATGCCGCCGCGGTCCAGATGGCTGACATAGGCATCCGCCGCATCGATCAGAGCGGCAGAGTTGAAGTGCCGGTAGTGATGGTGGACGAACTCGCTGATGGTGGTCATGTGGCTGACGGGTGCTCCGTTGTTCGGATGGATGTTCTGACTACGATGGCCGCTCGCAGGCTGCCCGGGACCGCGGCCGCCATTAAAACACAGGTACCTGCTGGGTCAGGCAGTGGAAGGTGCCGAGACCCAGCACCAGATCCGTGCAGTCGATGCCTACCACGTCCCTGTCCGGAAAGCAGGTGGCAAGCAGCTGCCGGTTCGGCTCGTCCGCAGGATCACCGAACGTCGGCATCACGACCACCCGGTTGCCGATGTAGAAATTGGCATAGCTTGCCGGCAGCCGTTCCCCACGGTACACGACCGGTCGAGGCATCTTGAGCTCGACCACATCGAGCGAACGGCCATCCTGCAGCCTGATGGCATCGAGCCGCTCCCGGTTTTCGGCAAGCGCCTCGTGGTTCTCGTCCGTCGGGTCGGGTTCGACCACGGTCACCACCTTATCTTCCGCAACGAACCGGGTCAGGTCATCCACATGACCGTCGGTATCGTCACCGACGATGCCCTCACCAAGCCAGAGGATCCGGGCAACACCCAGTTGCTCGCGAAGCTCACGTTCGATGTCGTCCCGGCCGAGTCCGGGGTTCCGGTTCGGATTGAGCAGGCACTGTTCCGTGGTGAGCAGCGCGCCGGCGCCGTTGACGTCGATGGAACCGCCCTCCAGCACCATCTCCACACGCCGGCAGGGCACGCCGAGTGCCTCAGCCATCTGCGGCGGAATCGCATCGTCCAGATCGTAGGGCGGATACTTCCCGCCCCAGGAGTTGAAGCGGAAGTCCAGCGCAGTGAGCGTCGAGTTCCCCTGACTCCGGACGAAGATGGCGCCATGGTCGCGGCACCAGGCATCGTTGGTACGGAAGTGGTGAAAGACCACATTGGACGCCAGTGCCTTTCCTTCCAGAAACTCCCTCACCCGTTTTTCGTGCCTCGCATCGAGCACGTTGATGCGGACCTTCTCGGTCTGCGACACGACGCCGACGAACCGCGCCATCACCGGCTCCACCGTTTCGAACTTGCCCGGCCACGTGTCGACGTTGTGCGGCCAGGAGATCCAGGTTGCCTGGTGCGGCGTCCACTCCGCGGGCATGGTCTGCCCGGGACCGTTGTCTGCGGTGTCTCTACTCATCTCGCCAGCGGATCCGGCCGCAGCTGCACCTTGCCGACGTAGGAACGCGGCACTTCGGAATGATGAATGGGATCCAGACCATTCGTGAACCAGAGCCCACGCCCTTTCCAGCCGGCGGTCGGGTCGTCGATGCGGCCGTCCAGTCCCCGAGTAAAGGTGTTGAGCGGATAAGGGATGCGGATGATCGTGAAGTCAGCACTGTCCGGACGGAAGACGAGCAGCGAATCCGAACCGGTGCCGTTCAGGATCACCACATCGTTACCCAGTCCCAGGGTGTTGTGCTGGTCCACGAACAGATAGTAGTGAAAGTCGGATCCCACTGGACCAGACGGGCTCTCGACGCGCATTGTCGGGCCGGGGCTCCGGTACAGTGACCACCCTTCGGGACACTGATCGCCTAGCCCGTAGGTCTGGCGGCACTTCGTGCGATCGAAGCTCGCCAGGTGCCCGCTGCCACCGAGGGAAACCCAGATGAGCCCGCGACTGTCGACATCCACGCCACGCGGTCCGGAGCCCGGCGCCGGCGGCACGAACGTCTCGTGGGTGCCGCTCGACGGATCGTAGCGGACGATACGACCCCGGTAATCCAGCGGGTCGCCCGGGTTTCCGCCCGGCTGGGCGGTCCAGACGCTGCCATCCAGCGGACTGGGAATGATCCCGTAGTTGAACCCGACGATGGGAGTGTCCGGCTTTCCGTCACCATCGCCGTCGACGACGATTTCCGAAAAACCCTGCGCGGCCGCCAGCGT
The DNA here is from genome assembly GCA_003247835.1 of Gammaproteobacteria bacterium. Taxonomy (GTDB): domain Bacteria; phylum Pseudomonadota; class Gammaproteobacteria; order Pseudomonadales; family Azotimanducaceae; genus SZUA-309. The sequence continues at coordinate 37,918 of QJYB01000121.1, forward strand.
TTCCGGTCTGGCCGGGTCGTAGCGGGACGGATCGAACCAGCCGATGACGTAGGAATCGCCGCTGGTCCACAGCACACCCTTGCTGTCGAACTGCAGATGATGCGTACCGAAGCAGGTATCGATCAGCTCGAAGGCACCGGTCGCGGTGTCGTAACGGCCGAGCTGCCGATGGTGGTACCTCCCCGCGATGCCGGGTGAATCGCGACAGAAGTCCGGCAGATCCGCATCCCACTCGCGACGTACCTGCGTGGTTATCCAGACCCGGCCCGAAGCATCGAACATCGGGTTGTGCGGATTGGCCGGGTTGTCATAACGGCCTTCGAACGGTGTGATGCCGGGTTCCATCGGGCAACCCAGGGAGCCGAATCCCATCGGCATGACGGTGCCGCCCACCGATTCGTCCGAAGCGCGGTAAGTCTGCTCACACCAGGGCGTGCCGAAGCCGCCCATCGTGGGAACGCTCGCAGCGGACGCCGTATAGGTGAGCGGATCGAGGGAGAGCAGCCGGTCGTTGGCGAGGTCCACGCCGTAAATCTTTCCGTTGGCGTAGCGCGTGGGTTCGCGCTTGTCCGTGGCGATCTCATCATGGGCGTAGGTGAACGCATCGCCCCAACCCCATTCGGTGATCACCAGATTCCGCTCGACGCCGGCCGGACGCGGTGGCGCCGGCGGGGTTTCGCCGTCCGTGATCCGGGCCGACCAGTCCGCCAGGGTATCCAGCAGCTGCTCCCGGCCCAGCGCATCCGCCGTGACATGCATGAACGTCGACTTCTTCAGGCCCAGATCGAACGCGCCCCGTGTCCGGTAGCGGGTGAAATTGGAGCCCACCTGGTGACAGAGCTGACAGCCGAGCTTGAACGCGTTCGACCAGCCGGCACTGGCCCCCGGCGGGTGAACGAGGGACAGCCAGTAGCTGGCCGGATAGATCGCGGCCGCCTCCTGGGCCGTCGACGCGGGGACCGCGGTGAGCTCCCGGGTGTCACCGGGAACCGCCCCCACCTTCGCCGAGTCGACCAGTCCGTAGCCTCGCACCCAGAGACGGTAGTGCGCGTCCGGCAGCTCCGGCAGCAGGTAGCGGCCGTCCTCATCGGTTACCACGATCTTGCGGTAGGCGGTGGGCAGGTCGTCGGTTTCAGCGATGACCCAGACGCCCGCCTCGGCCTGCCCCTGAGCGGACAGGACGCGGCCGTCAATGATGCCGGTGGGTGTCGCTGCGAAGAGCCCTGCAGGCAGACAGCCGAGCAGCGTCAGCACGAGTGCGAAAAACAAGTCCGCCCCGCGCAAAGAAGCACCCGCCACTCGACCCGCCGGGGCTCGACATTCGCCCCGGCACCTGTTCCGACACTGACGCTGCATCTCCCGGTCCCCGACCCTGCGGACGTGCCGGAAGGCTACCGCAAGTGACATTCGACCTGAACCACCCACACGGAACGGATTCGTCAGTCCAGGGCGCCGAACACCTCGTCGGTGTGTTCGCCGAGCTTCGGCGCCCGCCGCGAGATGGCCCAGGGCGTGCGCGTGAAGCGGTACGGGGCACCCGGATATCGGAAGGAGCGGTCGAGATCGTCGTGCCGGACCTCGGTGGGATAGCCGCGGGCGACAAAATGCGGGTCTTCGAATACCTCTTCCGGACTGTAGATCACACCTACCGCGAGCCCCGCGTCCTGACAGCCGATGAAGAATTCGTAGGCGCTGATCCGGCTGGCGATGAGCTGCAGCCCTTCGCGGCCGCTCGAGAAGATGGCGGTGATGGTTTCATCCGACCCGATCAGCGACAGATCGAACGGCCCCTCCCAGTTGGCACCCATTTCCAGGAACACGGCTTCGGGGAACTCCTCTTTCAGTCCGAGCCTTTCCAGCCAGGCCAGCAGCCGGCCGAACTCCACGGGAAAACGTGGTGGCACGCCCGTGTTCACCCAGCGGCCGTCCGCGCACCGCATCTGCGTTTCGCCGGTGGATCTGGTGGCGGCATGGCGACCGGTCTGACGCTGAACCGTGCCGCCATTGACCAGCCACGTGTAGCTCGCCGCCTCGGTCGTCACGTTCAGCGCCGCAGTGATGGAGACATCCACGAACTGTCCCGGGCCGCCGGCCCCACGATGCAGGAGCGCGGTCAGGGCGGACATCACCGCAAAGTGGCTCCCGGTGTGGAATGCCTGTTTTCCCCAGCCCCTTACGGGCGGCAGGCTGTGATCGTCGTAACCGCAGCTCCACGGTGGGCCGCCGGCCGCCATCAGCGTCAGATCCGTCGCTGGCAGCTGGCTCGCCGCTTCGTGCCGACCGTAAGGGGTCACCGCCACGTGCACCAGACCGGGGTTGGTCAGGGACAGCACGTCGTAGTCCATCCCCAGGTCCATGAGGCGACCCGGCTGCTCCGCTTCGAGCAGCACATCGGCGGTGTCGATGAGCTTCAGCAGCCGGTCCCGCTGCCGCGGGTCATCCAGATCGCAGACCACACCCCGTTTGCTGGTGTGGTAGTGCCAGAAGTGAAGACTGCGCTCCGGATCCCTCACATCATCCAGAAAGGGTGGAAAGAGACGGCTCGCGTCACCGACCGGGGGCTCCACCAGGATCACGTCGGCACCCATGTCGGCGAGCAGCTTGCCGGCATAGGCGATCGGTTCACCGGCGAGCTCCACCACCCGAATTTCCTCCAGCACGCTCACAGCACACCCTCCTCCGCCAGCTGGCGGACTTCGTCGGCACTGTAGCCGAGCAGGCGGGTCAGAACGGCTGCGTTGTGCTCGCCGAGGCACGGTGCGCCGTGGACCGCCTGCCAGTCGGTCTGCGAGAAGTGCACCGGTTGCCCGTCCACCCTTACTTCGCCCATCGCGGTATGCGTCACGGAGGGCCACAGACCAAAGCGGCCGGTCGTTTCATCCCGCTCGATACGTTCTGCGGGCTTCTGCACTGCCGCCGCCGGAATCGGCAGCGCACGCAGGGTCTGCTCGAGCGCGAACTTGTCATGGGTGCGCGTCCAGGTGGCGAGCGCCGAATCCAACGCGTCCTGCTGTGACCAGCGGGTGTCTGCCGCCTGATAGGCGCTGGTCCAGTCTTCACCGATGGCGCCGGCGAGTGCTCGCCAGTCAGCGTCGTCACGACAGCTGATGGCGATCCAGTCATCGTCACCGGCGCAGGGATAGATGCCGTGAGGGGCCATCGGCACGTACTGACTGCGGTTGGAATTCACCGGCGCATCGCGCATGGCGCGACCGTTGACGCTCCAGTCCAGGAGCGCCGGGCCGTTCAGCGACACGCCGGCCTCGGTGCAGGCCAGGTCCACCCACTGCCCCTCACCTGTCCGCTGACGGTGCAGCAGGGCCATGAGAATGGCGATAGCCATGTAGTAGCCGCCGGTGTGGTCCATGTAGGAGTAACCCCATCCAGCAGGTGGCTGGTCCGGGAGAGCGGAGCTGAAGGTCAGTCCGGAAATGGCCTGTACGATCGGGCCCCAGGTCTTGTACCGTCGGTAAGGGCCGACGTGACCGAATCCGCAGTTCGACACGTAGACGATGTCCGGCCGGATGGCCTTGAGTTGCTCGTAGCCGAAGCCCCACTTCTCGAGCACGCCGGCGGCGAAGTTCTCCGTCACGGCGTCCGAGATCCGGATCAGCTCGGTGAGAATCTCCTTCCCTTTGTCCGTGCGCAGGTTGAGGGTGATGCCGAGCTTGTCCACGTTGTGGTTGTTGAACCCTCCACCCGATTCCAGACCAGACTGGCCGGGTTTGTACGGGGGCGCACCGCGCAGGATGTCCCAGCGGCCCTGGCGCACCGGGTCCTCGATGCGGATGACCTCCGCGCCGAACATGGCGAGCCATTTGGTCGCCCCCGCTCCGGCCAGCTGACCGGTGAAATCGCAGATACGGAATCCTTCCAGGGCGCCTGGCACCGCTTCTCCCCTTCGCTGTCGAGGGGAGAAGCATGCCACCGATCGATGTGCCTTTCTAAGGCACCGGGCGGATCACCCGGGTTTCCTGGCCAGAAAGGCATGACCGTACACCGCGAACGCCCGTGCGTTGGCCTCCCCTGTGGTGCCGGAGAAGGTGTCCACCGCGCCGCCGATGACCACGTCCACGAAGCCGGAGGCTTCCAGCAGCGCCTTCCAGCCTGCACACGGCAGGCCACCGGCGATTCAGGCGGTCCAAAGGTCGATGTTGTCGACCGCGGACTCCGGGACGTCCTTGCCATTCGCGATGTCCGCAAACTGCAGCCAGCCGCCCGGTTTCAGCACCCGGAACGCTTCCGTGAGCACCGCGGATTTGTCCGCGCAGAGGTTGAACACGCCGTTGGAAATCATCACGTCGGCCCAGGCGTCGGGGACGGGCAACGCTTCCAGCAACCCCTCGCGGTAGCTCAGATGGTTGATGCCCAGACGCGCCCGCTCGCGGCCTGCCTTGTCGAGCATCTCCGGCGTCATGTCCACACCGATGACCTGGCCTGCTTCGCCCACGAGGTGCGCCGCCACGATGCTGTCGAACCCGCCACCGGATCCCGCATCCACCACCCGCTCACCGGATTCGATAGTGCGCAGCGAGAAGGGATTCGCCACCCCGGCGAAACACTCCACGGCCGAGTCCGGCAGACGGCTGAGCAGATCCGCCGGATAGCCGAGCCGCTCGGCCAGCAGCCGACCGGTCTGGAAGTGGAACTCGCCCTGTGGATGGACAGCCACTTCCCGGTACTTCTCCTGCACCTGGGCACGGAGCGCCTCGGCATTCACCCGTGGGCCGGAGTTCGCAGTTGCAGTTTCTCGTCTAGCTTCATTCACGACGTTTCTCCTCCGCGTAGTTGTTCCGCGCGATGGATGCATGATGGGCCCGCCACCGTCCCGGTGCTTGACGTTTGTCTGGAGTAAACTTGGTGAAATTCTGAAGATCTGCTCATGCGCTACGCCTTCAGACAATTCGAGTTCGATCCCGGGCGGCTGGAGCTCAGGGAGGATGGGGAAATCGTCCACGCCGAGCCCCAGATTCTCGCGCTGCTCGGCGTGCTGCTCGGCGATGCCGGAGAAACCGTGACCAAGGAGACGATCAACGAGCGGGTCTGGTCCGGCCGTGTGGTCTCCGATGCGGCACTGAGCGGCCGGATCAAGGCGCTCCGGGCATTGCTGCACGACGACGGCAAGCGCCAGGAGGTGATCCGGACCGTTCATCGGCGCGGCTTCCGGTTCGTCGCCGATGTCAGCTGCGAATCCCGCGAGCCCACTACTGCCGGGATGTCCAACACCCCCGGCGGCGCGACCGCCACCACGAGCGTGACCCACCCGGACCGTCCGACCGTGGCCGTTCTTCCGTTCTCCAACCTGTCAACGGACGCCGATCAGAACTACTTCTCCGAAGGCATCAGCACGGACCTCATCACCCACCTGTCGCGGCACCGCTGGCTCAACGTCATCGCCCGCAACACGGCGTTCAGTTACCGCCAGAGCGACCTGAGTGCGATGGCGCTCGGCCAGGCGCTGGGCGCGCGGTACGTCGTGGAAGGCAGCGTCCAGAAGAGCGGCAATCGCGTGCGCGTCCGTGTCAACCTGACCGACGCGCAGTCGGGTTACCAGATGTGGTCAGAGCGCTACGACCGCGAGCTCGCGGACATCTTCGCCGTCCAGGACGAGATCACCGAGACCATCGCCGCGCGGCTCGAGCCCGAGATCGGCTTCGCGGAACGCAACCGGGTGATGGCGTCGCGCCCGGAAAATCTTCAGGCCTGGGACTGCTTCCACCTGGGCATCCATCACTTCTACCAGTTCACGGCCGAGGCGAACCGCGAGGCGCAGGTGCTGCTGAAACGCAGCCAGCAACTGGACCAGCGCTTCGGCGAGGCCTGGGCCTGGTGGGCATACGCCGTAGTGCTCGGCATGGTCTACTGGGACACGCCGGCGAGCCAGGCGCTGCTCGACGAAGCTCTGGCAGCCTGCGAGACCGCACTGAAGCTCGATCCGCACAATGCCACCTTCTACGCATTGCGGGCGCGGACGCTGCTGGCCCGCCGTGAGTATGACCGCGCCATTGTCGAGAACGAGAAGGCCATCGAGTTGAATCCCACCTTCGCGGCTGCCTACTGTGGTCTCGGCGATTCGCTGGCTTACGAAGGTCGCTACGACGAGGCGATACCGTACTTCGAGCGCTCCATCGCGCTCAGTCCGAACGACCCGCAGCTCTGGGCCTTCTACTCCTACGGTGCGCTGGCACTGCTGTTCATGAAGGATTTCGAGCGTGCCGAGGCCTGGACGGAACGGGCACTCGCCACGCCGAACTGCCAGTTCTGGGCCCTGGCCCATCGCGCCGTGGCGTTGGCCTACCTCGATCGGCTCTCCGAAGCCCGGCTATGCATCGCTCAGATTCGAAAGGAAATTCCAGAATTTTCAATTAGATATACGAGAGACCGCATGTTCTATCTGAAACGCCCCGATCAGATCGCGCTCTACGAGAAAGGGCTCGCCCTGGCCGGGGTCGAACCATGACAGGAAACACAACCGCGCCGCTCAATACCCCGGAAGCTGCGCGTCGCCGGGTGCTCGCCCGCATTACCGAGCTCGGGCTCAACGATCACCTGCTGGCCCTGGAAACCGACGGATACACGGT
>QJYB01000101.1 GCA_003247835.1 Gammaproteobacteria bacterium
CCAGTAGTCTGAGAGACGCTGTCCTTCCTGGCCGATGATCTCGTAGCCGGCACGACGGGTGTAGGCCGTGCCTACCTCGAAGCCGGTGCCGAAGATGATGCAATCCACTTCGTACTCGGTGCCGTTCGCGACGACGGCATTCTTCGTGATCCGCTCGACGCCCTTGGACTCGCTCACGTCCACCAGGGTCACGTTGGGGCGATTGAAGGTTTCCAGGTACTGGTCGTTGAAGGTCGGCCGCTTGCAGAACTGGCGGTACCACGGTTTCAGCGTTTCCGCGGTCTGCCGGTCCTTCACCGTCGCGTCGACCCGGGCGCGGATGCCGTTCATCTTCCTGAAGTCCGCAAGCTCGGCAAGCTCGGCCGCTTCTTCCATGGACACGTTCGGCTCGCCGTCGCGCGGCAGCATGCTCGCCAGATTGCGGATGATGTCGGTCCAGCCGTCGTTGACGAGATCCTCCTCGACGGGCACGCCGGTGATCATATTGTTGAAGTTCTCCCGCCGCGCACGCTGCCAGCCGGGCTCGAGCGACGCCGCCCATGCCGGGTCTGTGGGCCTGTTGCCACGCAGATCCACGGACGACGGCGTACGCTGAAATACGTAGAGCTGCTTCGCATACTCGCCCACGAAGGGCACGCTCTGAATGGCGGTTGCACCCGTGCCGATGAAAGCCACGCGCTTGTCCGCGAGTCGGGTCAGGCCGCCGGAATGATCGCCGCCGGTATAGGCATAGTCCCAGCGGCTGGTGTGAAAGGTGTGGCCCTCGAACTCCTCGATACCCGGAATGGCCGGCAGTTTCGGCCGGTTCAGCGGTCCGGTCGCCATTACCACGAACCGCGCGTGCATCGCATCGCCACGGTCCGTGGATACGAGCCAGGTGGCCGTCTCTTCATCCCAGGCGAGCTCGGTCACGCTGGTCTGAAAGCAGGCGGCTTCGTAGAGGTTGAAGTGCTCGGCAATGCGTCGGGAGTGTTCGTAGATTTCCGGAGCGAAGGAGTACTTCTCCTTCGGCATGTAGCCGAGCTCCTCGAGCAGGGGGAGGTAGCAGTAGGATTCGATGTCGCACTGGGCGCCTGGGTAGCGGTTCCAGTACCAGGTGCCGCCGAAGTCGCCGCCGGCCTCCAGGATACGGATATCGTCGATGCCGGCTTCCCTGAAGCGCGCTCCAGCGAGCAGGCCGCCGAAGCCGCCACCAATGATGAGCACCTCCACGGCGTCGGTCAGCGGTTCCCGTTCGACCCGCTGGACATACGGATCGTCCACAAAATGCGCGAACTTGCCGGTCACCTCCAGGTACTGGTCGTTGCCTTCCTCGCGCAGACGTTTGTCCCGCTCGATGCGGTACTTCTCGCGCAGGGCGTCGGGATCGAAGCCCAGGTTGGAGTAACGGCTCTCGCGAATGCTGCTCATGTCTGTCTCTCCTTGTCTGTCGGCAGTTGGCTTGCTCCGTTGACGGTTGCCTTACTGCGCCTGAGCGCCAATCTGGGTCCCGCGCCGGGCGTCGATGGACATGCCGCCGTCCACCACGATGGCCTGGCCGGTGACGAAGCTCGACTCTTCGGAGGCAAGCCAGAGTGCGGCGTTGGCGATATCGAGCGGCTCACCGGCGCGCGGAATCGGCTGGGCGGAGTTGAGGGCCGCACGGACCATGTCCGGGTCGACGGCCTGCTCGGCGAGCGGGCTGTCGTAGATGAGGGGTGTGATCACACCGCCCGGCAGGATGCAGTTCACGCGGATCGACTGCGGGCCGAGCTCCACGGCGGCTACCCGGGTCAGCTCGGCGACGCCAGCCTTGGCGGCGCCATAGGCGCCGAGTCCGGGGAAGCCGATGATGGCGGCGATGGAGGCGGTGGAGATGATGGATCCGCCGCCACGCTTGGCGATGTGCGGCGCGGCCAGCTTGATGCCCCGCCAGACGGCCTTCAGGTCCACGTCCACCACCCGATCCCAGACCTCGTCCGGGCAGTCGACCACGGAACCTTCGGCGCCGCCGATGCCGGCGTTGTTGAACATGATGTCGAGACCGCCGTAGCGCGATACGGCCTCGTCGATCACCGCGCCCAGCGCATCGGGATCAGTGACGTCAGCAGGTACGAACGCGGCACCGTTGCCGAGTCGTCTGGCGATGGCATGGCCGTCGTTGGGACCGCCCGTTTTCCGCCGTGCGTGGTGCATGCGTGCCTTTCCGGCGCCGATGCGGGCTGCGAGCTCCTTATGGGTCTCCGGCACGAGATCGCAGAACACGACGGCGGCGCCTTCCTCGACGAAGCGTTCCACGGTGGCCAGGCCCATGCCCGACGCGCCACCCGTGATGACGGCCACCTTCCCCTCGAGTCTCCCGCTCATCCGATCTCCCCTGGGCCCGGAACGGGCCGACCCCATTGTCGGCCAAAGTTAAAACGCGTTTCAACTCCCGGGTCGGGAGTGGACGGTCAGGGGGTGATGGCCGTCGCCACCAGGGTCGGATCTCCACCGCGCACCAGCCTGCCCGGCAGCGCCCCGGTCGGCTCACCCTTCGTAAGGATCTCCTGGCCGCGCTTGATGATGTGCTCGTAGCCGTCCACGCGCTGTACCAGTCGCTTGCCGCCTGTCGGCAGGTCGAAAACCGCCTCCGGCCGATGCAGCGTGAGATGATCGAAGTCGATGACGTTCACGTCTGCAAGGTATCCGGGCTGCAGCAGCCCGCGGTCGTTCAGACCATAGGCCTCGGCCGTGTCGCGCGACAGCTTGCGCACGAGAAACTCCAGATCCATCCGTTCGCCCTTGGTCCGATCACGCCCCCAATGCGTGAGAATGAAGGTCGGCATACCGGCATCGGCAATCACACCGCAGTGGGCGCCGCCATCGGAGAGACCGAACAGCACGTTGGGATGCTCCATGGAAGCGCGAAAGAAGTCGAAGTTGTAGGTCTGATAACCGCCGAGCGGCTGGTAGAAGAGCTGCCGGCCGCCGTCCTCCTGCAGCAGGTCGTACATCAGATCGAACGGATCCCGTCCCAGTGCCTCGGCGCGACCGGCGATGCTTTCCGACCGGTCGGGCTCGTAGTTCGGGTGCTCGCCTAGCGGGAAGATGAGCCACAGCAGCTGTTCCAGGCTGCCGCCGAACGCCATCAGTCCGAACCGGCTCTTCTCGGCCAGAACCTGCGTCTTGAACGCCGGATCTGCCATGGCGGCAAGCTTCTCTTCGAGCGGCGCATCGTTGAGCCTTGCGAAACTCGGGTGCCCCATGAAAACGTGGAAGTTCGACTGCAGCCCGTGCAGCACGCCGGTAGGACGACCAGCGATCTGGGGGCGCACCTCGATGCCTTCCTTCCGTGCCGCTTCGGCAATCCGGTACATCTTGTTGCCTTCGAATGCCGCCGCGGAGGTAGCAACCAGGGTGACCGGCCGGCCGGTTTCCCGGGCGAATGCCTGGACCCAGGCCCACTCGTCGTCATCGCCCAGATGGTCCGAGACCAGCTCGAAGACGCCATGGTTCAGGCCATTCATGGACAGTCCCAGAGCCAGCATCTCATCACTGCCCGCAAACGTGCCGGGTACGTGCACGCCGTGCTTGTCCTTGTGCAGCCACGTCCGTGAGCTGGAGAAGCCGAGCGCGCCGGCCTGGATACCCTCACGGACCAGCGCCTGCATTTCGGCAAGCTCCGCATCCGTCGGCACATCGTCCTGGGTGTTGCAGCGCTCACCCATGACATAGGCGCGAACGGCGCCATGAGGTACCTGGGTGCCGATGTCTATGGCGCGAGGCTGTTTTTCCAGCGCATCCAGGTACTCGGGGAACGACTCCCATTGCCAGTCGATACCTTCGGCCAGCGCGGAGCCGGGGATGTCCTCCACGCCTTCCATCAGTTCGATCAGATACTGTTCCTGACCGGGCCGCACCGGGGCGAAGCCGACGCCGCAGTTGCCCATCACCACCGTCGTCACGCCGTGCCAGCTGGACGGCGCCAGCAGCGGATCCCAGGTGGCCTGACCGTCGTAGTGGGTATGCACGTCAACCCAGCCCGGGGTGACGAGCCAGCCTGTAGCGTCGATTTCCCGCCGGCCTGCGTCGGACACCTTGCCGACCCGGGTGATACGCTCCCCGTCGATGGCGATGTCCGCCTGAAAACGCTCCTGTCCCGAACCGTCGATGATGATGCCGTTGCGGATGACCAGATCGTGCATGAATCGCTCTCCCGGGAATGACTATCTGGAAGAGTGTCAGCAGCCGTGGAAAGGGTCAACCACTGAAGTTGCTGGGCGGGGGAGGCTCGCGAACTGGGCCTTCGTCCATCGGCAACGAGGCAGCCAACGCCTCGAAGCGGGGGTCTTTCCGCAGGGTTTTCAGCCGGACATCCCCCCGGAGATCGACCAGATGCACATCGCCGCATTCGATGGCACGAACGAGCGCATCGAAGGCAAGGTCCGTCTCACCCAATCCCGCATGCACAACGGCAATCGCGTATGGCGGGTAATAGCGTTTTGCGGCGATCGCATACATGTCCGCCAGCACGTCCCTCGCCTCGGCTTCACGGCCGAGCTGGATCAGCAGATGGGCACGGGCGGCCATCGGCTTCGAGTTGGAACCCGAGTAACGGACCGAGTTCGTGTAGGCGGTCAGGGCGCCTTCGTAGTCGCCCAAGAGCCTCAGGGCATTGCCGAGATGAAAATAGCCGACCCAGCCGTCGGGCCTTACCGCGATTGCCTGACGGGCGTACTCCACGGCCGCGTGGAGGTCGGTGCGCAATGCCACGTTGGCCGAGTTGGCCCATATCAGGTCGAACAGCGGGTCTAGCTCACGTGCCCGTTTCAGCAGTACTTCCGCCTCGGCCACATTGCCCACACTCATCTGGATCATGCCCAGCAGCATGGCTGCAATGGCGCTGTTCGGATCCAGCCGGAGCGCCTGGACTGCGGCTGGTTCGGCAGCAATGCGATCCCTTTCGACGAACAGATGGAAGTAGCTTTCCGCGTACCGGGACTCCGCCAGGTCCGGTCCCAACCGCAAGGCGCGCGTCAGCGCGTCCCGAGCCAGCGGTCTCATTTCCCGTGGGTCGGCGTCAGCGACCATGAGCGATGTGCTGGCGGCATGTGCCAGTCCGGCCCAGGCGAGGGCGTACTCCGGATCTTCTGCTGTTGCCTGCTGGTAAAGGTCGATGGATTCCCGGACCGACGCCTGGGTGGTCTGGTGCCAGCGCTCGCGGCCTTTCAGGTAGAGCTCGTAGGCACGAGGATTCTGGGTCTGCCGGCGGTCGATGGCGGCAGCTACGTCCGGCGACAGGCGCAGGCGCACCTGCTCGGCGATGGCCACGCTGAGCTCCTTCTGCAGTCCGAGCGGATTGGTCAGCATCCGGTCGAAGGATGCTGACCAGACTTGCTCCGCGTCGTCGACCCGTACCAGTCGCGCAGTGACGCGAACGTACGGCTCCTCCAGCCGCAGCGAGCTCAGCACCAGATAGTCTGCATGGAGCCCGCGGCCGATCTGCTGCACGGTCTGACCCGAATGCGCAACGGCTCTGGCCGAGGTGTAGCCGATGATGCGCAGTCCCTGCAGATCCAATTGGATCTGGGAGAGGGAGGTGCTCGTATCTTCTGCCAGTCCGTAGGCCAGATAATCGAGATTCGGGTTGCCGGAGAGGTTTTCAAACGGCAGCACGGCGAGTCGAGTGACGGCAGGCTGGTCCTCGCGCGCGAACCACAGGATCAGCAGAACCAGAGTGGTGACCATCAGCGTCAAGTAGATCCACGCGGCGGAGATGGTCCGCCCGCGGAAAGGCGGGTGGTCGCTCAACGGCGCGTTCGTCGGTTGCGCAGTCGTTGGTTCCGCCTCGGCAACGACTTCAGCGATGAAACGGTAACCTCGGCCGGGGACGGTCTCGACGAATTGCGGAGCGTCCGCCGAGTCACCCAGCGCGGTGCGAAGTTTGCGTACCAGCGTGTTGAGACCGGCGTCGAAGTCGATGACGACACGCGATGGCCACAGCCGGGTGATGATCTCCTCGCGGCCGACCAGATGGCCCGGCTGCTCGACCAGCAGGATGAGCAGGTCCAGCGGACGCCGTTCCAGTCGAACCGGAGCACCGTTCTGGAGCAGCTGCATGGCGTCGAGGTCCAGCTCGAACTCGCCAAACTGGTACTTACCCATCGTCAGAAGAGTTTCCAAACAGGGGCAACGCCTCGTACGCCGACTTTAGCACGGGGGTGGGTTCCGAGCGGCAGTCAGCAACCGGTCATTGACGCCGCGGCCGCTTCCTTCCTAGAGTTCGGCTCGTCACAACTCCGGGGTTTCGAGCATGCCGTGCCTGAAGCCCAGCCGTCCGGTCCGCGCGATTTGGTGCCCCGTGTCGCTCCGTCTCATTGCCCGACTCCTGCTGCCACTGATGGCCGCCTCGGCGACGGCGGAGAACAGCGCATCGGCGCCGCTCGAAGAGGTCATCGTCACTGCCAGGAAGAGCGAGGAGAGCCTGTTCCTGGTACCCATGAGCGTGCAGGTCGTTTCGGGTGCGCAGCTGGAGATGGCGGATCTCAGCAGTCTCTACGCGCTCCAGTACGACGTGCCAGGCATGGTGGTGGCGAGCCAGGGCTTCTTCGGCGCCGGGTTGGCGCTGCGCGGAGTGACGACGGAAGGTGGCGGCAGTCTGGCGGTGGCACCACACATGAACGGGGTCTACCTCGGAGAGTCCAGCCTGGCGTTGGCCCGCATGTTCGATGTGGATCGGGTGGAAGTGCTGAAGGGTCCGCAAGGCACCATGTACGGCAGAAATGCCACGGGCGGTGCGGTGAATGTGGTCACCCGGACAGCGGAGGACGTTTTCAGCGCCAGCGCGGAGGCTTCCTACGGCAGCTACGACACCACACGCGTGCATGGTCACGTCAATGTTCCGGGTGAAGCTATGGATTTCCGCCTGGCCGCCGTTGCAGCCGGAGGTGACGGCTACATTCGAAACACGGAGGACGACCGGCGGTTTGCCGAGCAGGACTACTTCGGCATCCGCGGTTCTGCCCATCTGCGGCTCGTTGAGTCAGTTGACGTGAACGTCATGGCACAGCACGTCGAGGATGATGGTGCGACGGGTGAACTGTGGCTTCCGAACCGGGACTACCTGCCGGATCCGGACGACATACGCCTGACCACGGTAACGCTGGCGAACCCGTATCTCGAGACGTCGAACGACTTCGTCGGGCTGGATGTGCGCTGGGAGACCAATGCCGTCTCGTTGCGATCCATCACCGGTTACGCCAGCAACAGGACCAGCGGACTCGACGACTGTGCGGGACTTCCGTTTCTGACGGGGTGTGTCAGGGGCCTCGAGCCCTCGGAGTACGAGCAGCTCACTCAGGAGATTCGCCTCGGATCGGCGTCGGAGGTAGGACGGGACTGGCTCCTCGGTCTGTTCCTGCTCGATGCACATGAGCGCTCCCATTTCCATCAGACCGTGCCGTTCATCTCGCCTTCGCCGGTAAACGACTACGTAGCGACGCTGGATGAACAGGCCTACGGAGTGTTCGGCAGGGTCAGCCAGCCGATTGGTGAGCGGTGGCGGCTGACGGGCGAGCTCCGGTTCAACTGGGAGAAAAAGCGGGCAGAGGACGTGGGCGCGGGGATCGCGGATGATCCGGGAACCGTGAAGAACGACGGCGCTTGGGACAACACCGTGTGGCGGGTCGATATCGAGTTCCAGCCACGCCGGACGACGCTTCTGTATGCGGGCGTGGCCACGGGATTCAAGAGCGGCGGTGTCACCACCCAGCAGCTCCCGGACGGGTCGTTCGATGGTTATGACCCGGAGCATCTCATCGCCTACGAAACCGGATTGAAGTGGCGTTCGGCGGACGGCGGATCGTCACTGCTCGCGAGCGCGTTCTACTATGACTTCAAGGACCTGCAGGTTCGAACCATCGCCTTTCTGGCGGATCGGATCGTTGCGGTGATCGACAACGCGGCAGCGGCCCGGATCTACGGCCTCGATCTGTCGGGAAGCCTCGACCTTGGAGCGTCGCTGATACTCTCCGCGGGTCTGGTCTGGATGCCCGAGCGCCAGTTCGTCGACTTCGAAACCGCGGCAACCGGCCAGTCGCTCACCGGAAACGTGGTCAGCAGGGCTCCGGAATGGTCGACCACGGCGTCAGCCACCTACGATCTGAACCTGCACCGGTACGGAACCCTTCAAGCGCGACTCGTCTGCAACTACCGTTCGAAGTACTACTTCACGAAAGAAAACCTGGAGTCGGAATCCCAGGCGGGATTCGGCCTGGTCGACCTGTACCTGCGCTTCGAACCTCCTGCAGGTACCTGGTACGCGTTTGTGAATGGCTACAACCTGACAGGGAGCGACTACTTCACCCAGGCCTACATCCAGTCGAGCCCCGGCTATCCGACGACCTGGGAAGCTGGTGTGGGCGTTCGGCTCTGATGACGCAAAGCGCATCGGAATGGGTGGGCCTGCCAGGGAGTGCTCAGTCGAAAAGCTGCTTCGAGCTTGCGAAGATGAGATAGACCGCAAGCCCCACCACGTAGACGGCGGCGGCGGTCTGGAAGACCATCACCCATGAGCCGGTGGCGTCCAGGATCAGCCCGCTGATGTACACGCCGACGATGCCCGGAATGGTCGCTGCCGTATTGGACAGGCCCATGATCACGCCGGCACCACGTGGTGCGATGTCCAGGTGATTCACCCCGAAACCACCTGCGGTCGCACCGCCGATCAGACTGCCGAGGGACATCATGGCGATGGCGAGCGGCACGCTCTGCACGTAACCGACCAGCGCCAGGATCACGGCGGAGCCGCCGAACCCTATGGCCTGCATGATCTTCCGCACGCGGGTGACGTCCATGCCGCTTCGGATCATGTGGTCGGCCATCCAGCCGCCGCCGTTCAGCGCCAGGAACGAGAACAGGGACGGAATCATGGTGAAGATCCCCACCGACGCGAAATCCACACCCAGTCCACGGTTGATATAGGTGGGCATCCAGGCCAGCAGGACGTAGCTCCCCCAGTTGGCGCAGAAGTGGCAGACGATGATGGCCCACACGGCGGGGGTCCGGAGCAGCAGACCCATGCGGGGTGGCGGCGCGTGAGCGACCTCGGCGTCGCTGCCGCGAATCAGCGCGAGCTCCCCGGCGTCGACCTTCGGATGGCGCTCCGGTGTCGGGGTGGCATTGCGGTGCCAGACGATCCACCAGACGAAGCCGATGGCGCCGAAGGTATAGAACGCGGCTTCCCAGCCGAAGTGCGTCACGATCCATGGCGTGGCGAGCAGCGCGAAGACGCTGCCGAGCGGGATCATGGAAAAGAGAATGCCGATGGCGCGTGATCGCTCGGCGGTGGGCACCCAGCGTCCGAACATGGCGTAGATGGATGGAAAGGTCACACCCTCACCAGTTCCCATGAGTACCCGGGTGACGAGCAGTGCCAGCATGCCGCCTGCAGCGGCGATGGGTGTGAGCAGCGTGAAGAGCGACCAGAGTACGACCCCCAGACCGAGCACCACCTTGCCGCCGTAGCGCTCGGCCAGCCAGCCGCCGGCCACCTGGGTGAGCAGATAGCCGGCAAAGAAAGCCGACAGAACCCGACCCTGCTCTTCGGGATTCCAGCCGAAGTCAGCCGCCATGGGGATGATGGCGACCGAGATGACCACCCGATCCATGTAACAGATGAAGACGGCGATGGCGGCTAGCAGCACCACCGTATAGCGCACAGGCCAGCCGCCTGCGTTGGCAGTAGGCGTCGAAGCCACTTTCTCTCCCGCGATCCCCTGATTCGCGCACCGAGTATAGCCGGGTCGGGATTCGGGAGTACGATGCAGCATCATTTGCACAGGAGTTCGCGATGGCCGGTCAGCTGGAGAAATGTCTCGCCTTCGAAGCGCTGCACGGCTCGACGGAAGCGTTCCTCATTCCCAATCCCTACGACCTCGGTTCCGCAAGAGTGCTGGAGCGTCTGGGATTCCAGGCGCTCGCGACCAGCAGTGCGGGATTCGCTCAGACGCTCGGCAGAAGCGATGGTCAGGTCACTCTGGAGGAGAAGCTCGCCCACTGCCGGTTGCTGGCGGCGGGTACCGGTATTCCCATCAACGTCGACTTCGAGGACGGCTTTGGCGACGATCCGGGCACGGTGGCGCAGAACGTGCTCCGCCTGGTGGAAACCGGGGTGGCCGGCTGCTCGGTAGAGGACTTCTCGCGTACGGCCAAGGTGGTGTTCGACTTCGGCCTCGCCGTGGAGCGGGTGCAGGCGGCCGTCGAGGCCATTCGGTCCCTGAACCTGCCGTTTCAGCTCACCGCACGTGCGGAAGGGTTGCTGCGGCGGTCGGGCGATCTGGATAACGTGATCAGCCGCCTGCAGGCATATGAGGCGGCGGGTGCGCATGTGCTCTACCCGCCTGGGTTGTCGAGCCTCGAGCAGATCCGCCGGGTGCGCGCGGAGGTGGGGCGCCCCATCAATGTGCTGGCACCGTTTTTCCCCTCCGCTACGGTTGCCCAGCTGGCTGAAGCGGGAGCGACCCGCATCAGCGTCGGCTCGGCGCTGGCTTCGCTGTCCATGGGCCCGGTCATCGAGGCCGGTCGGGAGATGCTGGAGTCGGGCACGTTCGGCTGGATGGGTCGGATGCCGCGCGACCTGGCGAAGCTGCTGGGAGGCTGATCCGCAGGGCCAGCGATATCCGGCTCGAGAAGAGATTCAGAAAAACTCCAGATCCGCTCCATGGCCCGGGACGTCCGGGGCATTGACGCTTCGTTGTCAAGGTCGTAGTGCAGGGGAGCAGGATCATGAACGTACTGCAGATCGGTCCGTTGATCCTCGTGATCGTCGGCCTGCCGGGCTGCGGAGGTGGTTCGACGGCTGACGGGGTGTCGCAGGCCGCCACGCTCGCGCAGGTCCCGGCCGCGCAGCAGGGCGCCGACAGCCAGCCATCGCAGTTCGCGGAGCCGTCGGAGATCGTGCCCAGGTTCGACTGCAACAGCCCGGCGGAGGAGGAAGCGTCCGAGGCGGACGTCTCTATCGCAGGCGTCTGGTCGGGAATTCTGGTCGACTGCGTCGCAGATACCCGGGTCACGGTGAAGGCGCTTGTGCGGCCCAACGGCGAGTTCCGGATCATAGTGGAAGTCCCTCAGAGTACTTTCGACTTTCTGGCGGATCAGTTGTCCGGCACTCTGAGGCTAACTGGTGACCTGGTATCCGGTGCCGGACTGTCCTTCCGGGCGGACAGCGGGTCGACGCCGCTGTCCCTCGACGGTGTCATAGGGTCAGGCGGGTTCCGGGAGGGCCGACTCGATGGTCGCTGGCGGGACGGGTCGGGTGCCTACGGCGTGTTCGCGATGCTCAAGGACGACCTGGCAGGTCTGCACCCGCCGCTGCGGCTGCAGGACTGGCCCGCGGAATGGGATCTGTGGATCGACTGCTGCGATCGTCATGCGGGCTGGGTGATTTCCGATGATGGCGCGGTGACCGGCGATGACGATCTCGGCTGTGTCTACGCCGGGCAGGCGGATGTATCCACGACCTTCTGGTTTTACCCGCTGGATCTTGCGATTACCGGTTGTCTGCTCGAAGGCCGCTATCTCGGGACCATTCAGCCGACCGCTGGACCCTTCAACGATCGGCTCTACGTCGCCGTGGACGACGGGGAGCGGCGGGCGCTGTTGCTGACATTTCTCTCGAGGTGAGACGGCGCAGTGTTTCTCCGCGCACCGGTCAGCTCGAGCCGGTTCTGAGATCCAGCGTGAAGGGATGCTCCGGGTGGGGCATTTCGGGAACGATTCGCATCTCGCCCTGGGTGGCGCCATGACTGAGGAACCGGGCCAGCCGGCGGGCCTCCGCCTCGCGCGCATTCATGGGGAACGTATCGTAGTTGCGTCCGCCCGGATGGGAGACGTGATAGGTGCACCCGGCTACGGAGCGGCGGTTGGCCGTGTCGACGATGTCGAACCTGAGCGGTGTGTGCACGTCGATGGTGGGGTGCAGACTCGATGGCGGCGCCCAGGCCTTGTAGCGCAAACCGGCGACGAAGCTGCCACGGATGCCGGTGGGTTTGAGTGGCAGCTTGCGGCCATTGCACGTCACCAGATATCGGTCACCGGGCACGCCATGGACGCTCACCTGCAGCCGCTCGACAGACGAGTCCACGTAGCGGGCGGTGCCCTGACCACCTGATTCCTCACCCAGCACGTGCCAGGGCTCCAGCGCCGTGTGCAGGTCCAGCTGTATCTCCTGCGCATTGATGGAACCCACGTGTGGAAAGCGGAACTCGAGAAAGGGGGCGAACCACTCCAGCTCGAACGGGTAACCGGCATCGCGCAGGTCGCGGATCACCTCGCGGAAGTCCTCCCAGACGAAGTGCCGCAGCATGAACCGGTCGTGCAGCTCGGTGCCCCACCGGATCAGCGGCGCCTTGTAAGGCGTCTTCCAGAACCGGGCGACGAGACAGCGCAGCAGCAGCATCTGCACCAGGCTCATGCGGGCGTGGGGTGGCATCTCGAAGGCACGAAACTCGACGAGTCCCTTGCGGCCGGTGGGTCCGGAAGGCGAGTAGAGCTTGTCGATGCAGAACTCCGCCCGGTGGGTGTTACCAGTGAGATCCACCAGGAAGTTTCTGAGCAGCCGGTCCACGATCCAGGGTCTGTCGTTGTCGCCTTCCGGCAGCAGGCTGAGCGCAATTTCCAGCTCGTAGAGGTTGTCGTCGCGAGCCTCGTCCACGCGGGGCGCCTGGCTCGTGGGGCCGATGAAAAGCCCTGAGAACAGATAGGAAAGGCTCGGATGCCGCTGCCAGTAGGTGAGCAGGCTGCGCAGCAGATCGGGACGTCGCAGGAACGGGCTGTCAACCGCTTTGGCGGCGCCGAGTGTCACGTGGTTGCCGCCGCCGGTGCCCGAGTGCCGGCCGTCGAGCATGAACTTCTCGGTGCCGAGGCGTGAGACCCGGGCTGCTTCGTAAAGTGTCTGCGTGTTGTGCTGAAGGTCCGCCCAGCTGTCGGCAGGGTGAATGTTGACCTCGATGACGCCGGGGTCGGGGGTCACCTGGATGATCTTCAGACGCGGATCCCGTGGCGGCTCATATCCTTCCAGCACCACGGGCATCTCCAGATCGCGCGCCACTCGCGCTACCTCGTTGACCAGATCGAGGTAGACCTCGAGCTGTTCCTGTGGTGGCAGGAAGACATACAGGCGTCCATCCCGGGCTTCCACACACAGGGCGGTATGGACGATCTCGATGGTCCGCTCAGGAGTCCTGGCGGTGGTCTGGCGCTTCCGCTGTTTGCGCACGGTGTCCGCGGGCGGCAGATCGTCGCGAAGCTCGAACGGATCCCGCTGCGCTTCGAACTCGTTGGGATCCGGTGCTTCCCAGGGCAGCGAGCTGAGCGGCAGTCGATAGCCCACGGCGGAATCCCCGGGCAACAGGAACATGTAGCCGTCGCGGAACGGCCAGGGACTGGACTGCCAGTGGGCGTCGCCACGGTCGTCCTCGCACCACTTGAGGGGCAGGGCGAAACCGCTGGGGTTGTCGAGTCCCTGGCTGAACACCTCGCGCAGGCGCTTGCGTTCCAGCGGATCCCTGAGCTTGCTGTCCTCGGGCGTCACGTTCGCCGGCAGCGTGCTCTCCTTCCACAGGTGGTAGAGCGTGTCCTCGTAGCCGGGTACCACGTAGGTGTCTGCCAGTT
>QJYB01000050.1 GCA_003247835.1 Gammaproteobacteria bacterium
TGCGGTGGGTCCCTATCAGGACAAGTTTGCCGCGGATGTAGATGCTGAGGTGCTGAAATCTCTGCTCGTCGGCACGGACGAGGCGGAAGCCGTTGGGATCATCCAGAACTTCATCGGCGGTGGCGGCAAGAACCTGAAGAATCGGATGAGCGAGGAGGCCAGCCCAGCCGAGGTGGCAGACCTTCTTGGTGACGACGAGGAGTACTCGCTGGATAACCTCCGCCGGCTCAGCTGATCGGCGTCTGGTCGTCCGCGACCGGCATTGGTAAGGAATCGATTGTAAGGACGGCGCGCGTCCAGGGAAGGGCCGTCATCGTCGTCGGGCACCCTGCCCGATGGACTCAGCGGCCTTGGAAATCTGGGGTTCTCTTTTCCTGGAACGCGCGTCGTCCTTCTTTGTAGTCCTCCGAGTCGAAACAGGTGGCTGCCTTGGCCGCTCTCACCGTCAGCGGGGCGTTGCCGGCGATACGCTCCGCATAGGCAATGGTTTCCCGCTCGATATCGTCGCGCTCATGGACGAGGTTGACCAGCCCCATGCGGTAGGCCTCTTCGGCGCCCATGAACCGTGCCGAGAACATGATGTCGCGTGCTCTGGCAGGTCCGACGATACGGGCGAGCTTGGCCAGTCCCTCGTACTCGTAGCCGAGACCCAGCCGGGCGGCGGGGATGCCGAAGCGGGAGTCGGGCGTGGCGATCCGGACGTCCGCCGACAGGGCGGTGGCGAGTCCGCCGCCGATGCAGTAACCCTCGATGAGGGCCAGCAGCGGCTTTTCGAAAGTGGCCAGCCAGCGGTTGGCCCGACCGGCGATCTTGCCGTACTCATCCTTTTGAGCAGCCGAGGAACGTTTCGTGTCGAATTCCGAGATGTCTGCACCGGAGACGAACGCCTTGCCGCCCGCACCACGCATCACGGCTACACGAACCGCAGGGTCTGCGGCATAGCTTTCCAGAACGTCGCCGATACCCTGCCACATCTCGAGGGACAGGGCATTGTGACGTTCCGGCTGGTTGAAGATGAGCCAGCCGATGCCATCGTCGTCGACGCGGCCGATGATCTTGGCCGTCCCGAGATCGAGCGTTCTGGACATCGTTCTACTCCGGTGTGGTCACGCTGAAGGTCGCCCAAGGTACCCGCTCGCCCGCGGCTTGCCAACTGGAGGCGGCGACGTTGCCCTTAGCGATGCGCGCTTTGCCTTGAACGGGATAAACCGTGAAACTCCTCTCCCTGCGACGGGAGGGATTCATGGAGTTTCAGACTTCTCACGAGCACCAGTTGATCCGGGATGCGGTCAGGAAGGTCTGCAGTGCTTTTCCGGACGAGTACTGGGCGGCCAGGGACGAGGCCCACGAGTTCCCCTGGGCGTTCTACGAGGCCATGGCGAAAGCGGGCTGGATCGGGGTGGCGATTCCGGAAGCCTATGGCGGCAGCGGCCGAGGCATCACGGAAGCCAGCCTGGTGCTCGAGGAGGTGGCAGCCAGCGGTGCTGCGATGAACGGCGCGACGGCCCTGCACCTGTCGGTGTTCGGCATGCATCCCGTGGTCAATCATGGTGATGAGGCGCTGAAGGAGCGCTTCCTGCCCAGGGTGGCCAGCGGTGAGCTGCATGTGGCGTTCGGGGTGACAGAGCCCAACGCGGGAACGGACACGACGGCGATCGAAACCTTTGCCCGCCGGGAGGGTGATCACTACCTCGTCCGTGGGCGCAAGGTCTGGACCACGAAGGCATTGATTGCAGAGCGGGTGCTGCTGCTGGTCCGCACGACACCGCGTGACCAGGTCACTCGCCGCACGGACGGTCTGACCCTGCTGCTCGCCGAGCTGCAGCGGCCGGAGGTGACCATCTCGCCCATCGAAAAGCTCGGCCGCAACGCGGTGGCGACCTGCGAGGTCGTCTACGATGACCTTCCCGTTGCCGTGACAGATCGGGTCGGTGAGGAAGGGAAGGGATTCCGCTACCTTCTGGACGGGCTGAACGCGGAACGGATTCTGATCGCTGCGGAGGCGCTTGGTATCGGTCGGGCCGCACTGCGTCGGGCGGTGAGTTATGCCAACGAGCGGGTCGTTTTCAATCGGCCCATCGGCAAGAATCAGGGTGTGGCTTTTCCGCTCGGTGAGGCACGCATGCGCCTGGACGCGGCAGAGCTCATGGTCCGCAAAGCGGCCTGGAAACTCGACAACGGTGAGCCCTGCGGCGCCGAAGCCAACATGGCCAAGTGGCTGGCAGCGGACGCGGCGTTTCAGGCGGCGGATCAGGCCATACAGACCCACGGCGGGTTCGGCTACGCGAAGGAGTATCACGTCGAGCGGTACTGGCGGGAAGCGCGACTCATGCGCATCGCGCCGATTTCGCAGGAGATGATCCTCAATTACGTTACGGAACACGTGTTGGGGTTGCCGCGGTCTTACTGAAGCGTTTGGTAGCGTGGCTTCACGGTGCTGGAGGGATCGCGATACTGTTTTGGCTGCACTCGCTCGGGCGCTCCGCGCTTCCCTCTCTTGCCGAGCTTGCCTTGCTGCGCAAGTCAACTCGCCGCGCTCGGCCTCGCTTCACGTTCCGCAAAACAGTACCGCGATCCCTCCACCACCGTACTACCGGTCTCAACGGTTTCGTTCGATCGCGCCCGTGCGAGTGCTGAAAAAGCGTCCTGATCCCGGTGCTGTATCACGTCGCCAGCGATTCGATAATGACCATGCGGTCTGAGCGTGGTGCCGGGTCAATCCATGCGGCCGATCCAGGTCTGATGGGCGAGGGCGCAGAGATCGCCGTGCTCGTCGAAGAGGGCGGTGCCGGCGAAGTACTTGCGGCGTTCCACCTCGATGGGCCAGCCGACGACGACGTAGTCGGCGTCTGCCGGCACCGGTCGCAGCACCCGGGCCGTCATGCGGCCGAGCATGCCTGTTCGGACACCGGTGCTGAGCCAGCCGAACTGGCCGGGGCAGTCCAGTGCGGTCCAGACCAGCCGCTCGGGCAGCAACCCCGTCCCGTCGGCGAGTGCGGGGTGCGGATGCCAGGCGGCTGCAGCGCCGTGGAATCCGGGCACGGGTGCGGCGAACACCCTGAGGCCTTCTCCTTCCGGTACGTCGGCACCGCAGCAGGCACAGACCGGATGGAAGCCGTTACCTTCCGGTATGAGGCTGTTCAGTCCGGGTGCGAAGGAGGGTGATTTCTCGCGCGCGGCGAGCGCCATCCCGAATGAAGGTGGCCGTGGCACATCGAGCACGAGCGTTACCGGTTCCGCTTCGGCGATGAGCACATCCTCGAGGGTCATGGTCAGGTGATTCTCGCCCCTGCACGTTAGCCGCATGGGTACATCGAGCGGTATGGGTGCCCGCAGCGTCACCTGCACAGCGGCATCCGGGCCACGTAACGCGCCCGGGGGAAATTGCTCCGCAATGGCCCCCGCGACATAGCCGCCATTGCCCGAAGCCGGCGGGCCTCGAAACCGGTGAGGGATGAGCAACGTATCGAGCATTGAGCGCCCCTGGCAAAACCCCGAATCATACCGGATCCCGCCCCTGGCGCTCAGCGCTCAACCCTCAGGGCAATAGGCTCGAATTGAATCCGCTACCGACTTCAGCGACTGGCGACTGTCGACTGACGATCAGCGATGATGAGAGCAGGTTGGTGGTGGCACAGCAGGTGAGCCAGTGCCAGCTGGTTCGGGACGTAACCTAAACCTTGGAAGCTGCAGCATCAGCGGAGTGGTCGATGCGGTTTCCGGAACGTGTAGCGAGGCCGAACGCGCCGAGTTGACTCGCTTGGCGAGGCAAGCTCGGCAAGTGAGGGAAGCGCGGAGCGCCCGAGCGAGTGAAGAAAACCGCATCGACCACTCCGCTGATGCGGGAGATGTACAGCCGTTACAGCGGTAGGGGGCAGTCAGATCACGCCCGCCGAGCCAGCTTCTTCCGCTTGTGCTGCACGTAATCCACCAGAATGTACTCCCCCAGCCGCTCTGGCGACGTGTAGAACACGCGGCCACCGTTGATGCGGGCCACCTCGTCCATGAAGGCTTTCAGGTAGTAGTTGGCATCGAGCATGAACGTGTTGATGGCGATGCCGCGTGTGGTGCAGTGTTTGACCGCCTTGAAGGTGGCCCGGATGGTCTCCGGCGTGGCCGGATAGGCGAACTGAGCCTGACCGTTCTCCAGGTGCGCGGTGGGTTCGCCATCGGAAATCATGATGATCTGTCGTGTCCCGCCCTTGTGCTTGGCAAGCAACCGTTCGGCGAGGAGCAGGGCGTGCTGCATGTTGGTGCCGAGCACGTATTCGTCCCACTGCAGGTAAGGCAGATCGTGAGGTTTCAGCTCCTTGGCGTAGGCGGCGAAGCCGATGATGTAGAAGCTGTCCTTGGGGTACTGGGAGGTGATCAGGTTGTGCAGCGCCAGAGCCACCTTCTTGGCCGCCTGAAAGGATCCCCTGAGCGCCATGGACCAGGACAGATCTACCAGCATGGCGGTGGCTGTCGAGGTGATCAGCTCGCTCTTGTAGATCTCGAAGTCCTGCGGCTCGAGTCGCACCGGCGTGGCCGGCCCGGTTCGGTCGATGGCGTTCCGCAGTGTCCGGGGCAGGTGCAGGTGAAAGGGATCGCCGTACTCGTAGGGCTTGGTCTGCTCCAGCCGCTCGCCAAAACGACCTTCCTCTGGCACGGCGTGGTTGCCGAGACTCTGCCGCTTGAGCCGCTCGTAGATCTCACCCAGGGCCTTCTGGCCGATCATGCGCGAGCCACGGGGGGTCAACTCCCAACGGTCATCACCGGTTGGGCGGATGTAGCCGGCTTCCTCCAGGGCTTTGAGGAGCTCGTTCAGTTTATCCAGATCCTCGGCGGCATCGTCCCCCATGAGGTCCTTGAGCAGATCCCGGTCGATCCGGTCCAGATCGCCACCGCGCTCCGCGCTCTGCACCTGCTCGATCAGCGAATCCAGCTGCTGCATCTCGTTCATGAGCTCCATGGCGGCGTCCAGTGAAAGCTTCTCGTCGCCGCTGAACCGGTACTGATTGCCGTCCGGGTTAAGGAACGCCATTTCCTTGGCGAGCTTGGCCAGCTCCGAGTTCATCTCCGGGTCGTTGAACTTGTCGTTCAGCAGCGACGCCAGCTGCTGGCGCTGTTCCGGAGAAAGTGAGTTCATCAGCGACTGGGCGGCTGCCATCTGCTGCTGCATCTGCTCGAGCAGCTCGTCGAGCGACTGCGGCGGATTGTCGCCGAACATGTCGCCGAACTCCTTCATGAAGTCGTCGAATCCCGGATCCTCACCCGCGATCTTCTTCACCAGCATGTCGTTCAGCGCCTTCAGCATGTCCTTCATGCGCTGCATGTCGCCATCGGACAGGTTGTTCACCATATTCTCGATGTTGTTGAAGAACGTGTTCGCCATGGCCTTGCGGAGATCGTTGAGAAGCTCCAGGAACTTCTTCTGCGCTTCCGGGTTCAGGAATTCGTACTTTTCGAGTTCCTTCACCTGACCGGCGACATCGTCTGGCAGGTCGTTCAGCGTCTGCTCGTTTCGCTCGGCGACCTTCTTCAGAACGTCAGAGGAAAAATCGTCCGACGGCTTGTTTTTCCACTCGTCGATCCGATCGCGTTCCATATCGAGGATCTCGTCCAGCTTCTCCTTGAAGTCGTCGAAGATGCTGGACAGGTCGAACTGCTCGAGCCGCTGCCGCTTCTGGTCCCGGAGCCGCTTGAGCATGTCGCGGAGCCCCTGCATGTAGCCGCCTTGAGGGATCTGCATGCCGCGGGACATGAGGTTGCGCATGGCCCAGCGCAGGTCCCCATACTCCATGAGGTCGTCTGCCAGGGCCTCCAGGATCTGGTCCGGATCCAGCGGCAGCGACTGACTGCCGTCCCAGGCCGAGAAACGGTGTTTGGGGGCGGGATGACGCATGTGTCTGCCTCCGGGCTCAGCCCGTGTAAGTCGTGGTACCGGCGTGGTCGTACTTGTTCAGCAGCTTGTGCAGGTGCAGGCCTTCGAGCACGAACTCGATGACCGTAGCACGCATGGTGTCGCTGACGGTGTCGCGATCCGGGAAGATGTCGTTCAGCGCCGGGATGCGCTCGGCGATGCGGGCGTAGTCCTCTGCGGGAGCAACCTCCCCGGTATCGACGGATATGCCATCGTTGAAAGCCATGGCGATGGGTTCCAGGTCGTTGACGTCATAGCGCCGGTCGAAGACGGCCTTCACGGCATTCTGAATGATGCGACGGGTGATCTTGTCCTCCTGACCTTCCTCCATGGCCTCGAACTCGATCTTGCCCTGCAGCGAGGGAATCACGTACTCGAGGTCGGAGATCCGCGGCACCACCTCCGCTTCGCCCAGCCGCAGCGCCCGGCGGAAGGCGTTCGCCACCAGGGCCTCGTAGTTGGAGATGGACGTGCGCACGGACACGCCCGAGCGCTGGTTGATGTCGGGCGAGCGGCGGGCGTGGTGCGTGATCTCGGCAATGATCTCCTTCATGAAGTCGGGCACTTCCAGGTGATAGTCGCCCAGGTCCAGGACGCTGGCTTCCTGGTCCATGATGGCGACTTCCTGCTCCACGTCCTCGGGATAGTGGGTCCGGATCTGAGCACCGTAGCGGTCCTTCAGTGGCGTGATGATGCGCCCGCGATTCGTATAGTCCTCAGGGTTCGCCGTCGCGACGATGAACACGTCGAGCGGCAGACGCACCTTGAAGCCGCGGATCTGCACATCCCGCTCCTCGAGCAGGTTCAGGAGTCCCACCTGAATACGCTCAGCAAGATCGGGCAGCTCGTTGATGGCGAAGATGCCGCGGTTGACGCGGGGAACGAGACCGTAGTGCAGGGTCAGCTCGTCGGAGAGATACCGGCCTTCAGCCACCTTGATGGGGTCCACCTCGCCGATGAGGTCGGCGATGGTGATGTCCGGCGTGGCGAGCTTCTCCGCGTAGCGGTCGTCCCGATGCAGCCAGCGGATGGGAGCCGCGTCACCCTGCTCGGCCATGATCGCCCGGCCTTCGGCGGTGATGGGCTGGTAGGGGCTCTCCGGAATCTCGGTACCGGCGATCACGGGAGTCCATTCGTCGAGCAGGCTCGTCAGGCTGCGGACGATGCGTGACTTGGCCTGACCCCGCTCGCCGAGAAAAATGATGTCCTGAAGACCGAGGATGGCATTGGTGAGCTGTGGGATGACGGTGTCGTCGTAGCCGACCACACCGGGGAACAGCGGCTGTTTGTCCCGGAGCCGGCTGATCAGGTTGCGTCTGACCTCGGCCTTGACCGGCAGGATCTGATAGCCCGAGGCCTTCAGCTCGCCGAACGTTTTTGCCAGGCCTTCCGGTACTTCCCGAGAATCCGACATCGTCTGCTCCGAACTGCCAATGCTGAGGGTTAGTCTCTCAGGCACCCGGGGCTATGGCAAATGCGCCGCGGCTGCGGGGATTGTCCGACCAGTCTGATGCTTGGAGCGGAGGTCAGACCGCGCCGCGAGACGTGGGCTTGCCGAGCATCCGATCGGAGATGATGCGCAGTTGGATCTCGCTGGTCCCTTCGAAGATCTTCGTGAGCCTGGCGTCCCGCCAGTGCCGCTCCACGGCATGCAGGGTGGTGTAGCCGGCGCCGCCCAGGATCTGCAGGGCGTCGGAGGTCACCCGCTCGGCCATCTCGGACGCGTACCACTTGGCCATGGAGGCTTCCTTGTCCGCCGTGTCACCGCCGTCCATCAGGGTGGCGGCGTGGTACATGAGCTGGCGGGCGGCTTCCACCTCACTGGCCATGCGGGCCAGCTTGAAGCGCGTCTCCTGGAAATCGGAGATAGGCACGCCGAACTGGACCCGCTCGCCGCTGTAAGCCATGGCATCTTCCAGCGCACCGCGGGCAAGCCCGATGGAGCGGGCCGCCGTGTGCACACGGGCGGCGTTCAGCCAGTTCACCGCATTCTTGAAGCCTTCACCCCGACCCTCGCCGCCGGTGATGATGTTCTCCTTCGGAATCCGACAGCCGTCGAAAGCCAGCTCCCAGGTCCGCCACCCGAAGTAACCGATCTTGGGAATCGGCGCGCCCTGGCAGCCTTCGGGCAGCTCGCCGCGCGCCTTCTCGATGATGAACTGGCCGGTGCCCTTGAACCCGGCGGCCTCGGCCTCCGGCCCGTCGAAGCGGGCCAGCAGATTGATGTAGTCGGCGCCGTCGGCAAACGTGCACCAGTATTTGTTTCCGGTGATCACCCACTCGTCGCCAGAGAGCACGGCCTTGCACGCCACAGCGCGGAGATCCGAGCCGACATTCGGCTCGGACAGGGCCACCGCGGACAGGTATTCACCCTGAGCGGCCTTCCTGGTCAGCTCCTGGCGCTTCGTGAGCGGCCAGCCACCCACCCCCATCATGGAGCCTGCCCGGGCGATGATGCTCGCCACGCTCATCCAGCCGCGCGCCAGCTCCTCGGCGATCAGCGCGTACTCGAACACGCCGAGTCCGAGCCCGCCGTAGTCCTCCGGCATGCGGATACCGAAGTAGCCCATCTCCGCCATCTTCTGCCGCAGCTCCATGGGGATGTCGCCCTTGACCGGGTCTAGCTCGTTGGCGACGGGCAGCACCTCCCTGGCGGTGAACTCGCGTGCCACGTCCTGGATCATGCGGCGCTCGTCGGTGAGATAGTGTCCGGTCATGCTTCTACTTCCTGATTGCTGTGCGGTTACCTGAGCCGTCGCGGCGACTACATGCCGTAGAGATCGGCCCGGTCGAGCAGGTTCTGGACGATGCGGATGCTCGCTGCGTCCACCATCACCCCGTCCACGTTGATTGCACCCAGTCCCTCCTCGAGCGCCTGGGTGTAGGCCGCCTTCTGCTTGCGTGCCGAGGCGATGGCCTCGGGATCCGGCGAGAAGACGCGCTGCGCAATCTCCACCTGGGACGGATGGATGGCCCACTTGCCGACCATGCCGAGAACGTAGGAGCGTTCCGCTTCCTTAGTGTAACCCTCGGGATTGCGGAAGTTCGCGTAGGGCCCGTCCACCGGGTCGATACCGTTCGCCCGGCAGGCGATGGTCATCTTGTAGCGGGGGTAGTGCCAGACGTCCGGCGGGTAGCCGCCGGTCTCACCGACATGGCCGAGCTGCATCTGCTGGCTCGCCGAGTAGTCGCCCATGCCGAAGATCAGGCACTCGAGGCGATCCGAGCAGGCGGCGATGGCGTCCACGTTCATCATGCCCTCCACCTCCTCGATCAGGCACTCGATGCCGATCCGGTTCGGCAGATTCAGCTTCTTCTCCAGCTGATCCAGCAGCAAGTGCACGAACTGCACGTCGGCCGCTGACTTGGCCTTGGTCAGCATGATCGTGTCGAGCCTGGCCCCGGCACCGGTGACCACCTCGATGATGTCGTCGTGGCACCACTCGGTGTCGACGTCGTTGATGCGTACGCAGAGCGTTTTCGGCTTCCACTCCAGATCGTTCAGCGCATCGACGATCATGCCCCGGGCACTCGGCTTGGCGCTCGGAGCCACAGCATCCTCCAGATCGAGGAAGACGTGGTCCAGCGTGAGCCCCGCCGCCTTGGTCAGCATCTTCTCCGAGCTGCCGGGCACGGACAGCTGGCAGCGGCGGGCACGTCTGGGTTGCTTGATCATGATTGACTCCTCGATCCGTTCTGGACGGCTCAGGCGGCGTCGGCTGGTCGGCGCTTGATCAGCACGCGCCGTTCGCCTTCGAATACCACCTGGTCTTTCTGATTGATACCGAAATGCTTGAAGGTGACGATGCCGGCGTCTTCGCGCTCGGCCGGTTCCGTGGCCAGCACCTCGGTGAAGGCATACAGCGTATCGCCGTGGAAGACGGGTGACTTCAGGCGGATCCCGTCGAGCGCGAGCTCGGCAAGCGCATTCTCGCCGGTGTCCTGCATGGCCAGCCCGATCACCATGGCGATGGTGACGCCGCCGAACTGCAGGCGCGAATTCCAGCCCTCGCGACCCATCGCGTTCTTCTGCATGGCGTGCTCGTTGAAGTGACCTTCGGCGGTGTTGAGCACCATGAGCGTGATCCCCACGTTGTCCTGCTCGCACATGGTCTTACCGCGGGCGTGGCGAATGACCTGACCGGGGGTGAAATCCTCGAAGTAGTTGTCCGTGCCGGTGAGGCTCACTGGTTTCTCCTCCTCATGCGGCCGGCTTCCGGCGCCTGACCAGGTTGGTCCGCCGGAATTCGATGACCCGTTCACCGTGCTGATTGAAGCCTTCCGTGTGCCAGGTGACGATGCCGAATCCCTTGTTACCCTTGGACTCCCGCGCGCCCATGACCGTGGACCGGGCCGTCAACGTGTCACCCACGTAGACGGGCTTCTCGAATGCGCACCCGTCCACACCCAGGAAAGGGCCGCCGCCTTCGGAGAGATCCTCCACCGTGAGCCCGAACACGGTGTTGAAGACGAGCAGGGGGTTGACGACGGTGGCGGGGTGGCCGTGTGCCTTCGCATAGGGCTCGTTGAAGTACAGCGGGCAGAAGGACAGGGTCTGCGTCGTGAATGCGGCGTTGTCGCCCGGCGTGATGGTGCGGCCCCAGTGGTGCTCGAAGACGCGGCCTTCGGTCATGTCCTCGTAGCGGTTGCCCTTCGGTTTCAGGACCGCGCGGTCCCTGATTTCCTCGAATTCGCTCATGGTTCGTCCGTCAGGAGGTGAGAAGTTCGGTCAGCGCGGTCGCGTCTTCGAGCCGTTCCAGGTCGCGGAGCAGGTCGATGACGCGGGCTGCACGGTCGCTGCCGAGCACGGGTACGGCGAGTGTCAGAAACTTGGCCTCGAGCTTCGTCCACTGGACATCGAGATCGCGCAGGGGAATGGCCACGTTCACCGCTTCCTCGTATGCGTGACCGTCGGCGGTACGGATGCTGACCACCGTCTCCGGCCGTGGCGTCTCGTGGGCGTGGACCGTGACCAGATCCCGGTAGCGCAGGAGGTCGGGTTCCCGGGTCAGGGCGTCGTCGAACAGCGTGATGCTGGCCGTATCGAGGCCGGTGAGCGCCATGGCCGTGGTCAGGCGCAGGCTGAACTTTGCTTCCAGACCCGTTCGCGGCTCCGGAATGTTGCAGACTCTCAGGTGCCCCTTGTCCACATGGACGTCTATGGCGGTGATGTCGCCTGGCCGGAAGCGGTTCCCTGCAGCGAGCGCTCGGGTTGCCTCGATGGCGGAATGGGTCAGGTAGCAGGCGGCGTGGTACTTGAAGCAGATGTCCTGGGTATAGGACGGAACCATCATCGCCTGCTGAAATCGCTCGATGCTGGCGGATTCCGCCTGAGTGTCCATGAATCCCTGTGGTGCTTCCAGGATGTCCGGACAGCTGGTGAAGTCCCGTGCCGCCAGGTTCGCGGACTGCAGCCCGGTGGCAGCTGCGTGACCGGCGTGCAGGGGTTTGCACATGGTGCCGAACTGGCTCTTGAGCCCGGCGGCCCGGGTGCCGGCGATGCCGAGCGCCTGATCGGTCCGCGCCGCATCCAGCTCGAGCAGCACGGAGCCTGCCGCCGCGGCGCCGAACGTGCCCAGCGTCCCCGTGTTGTGCCAGCCCCGCGCATAGTGCGCCGGACCGGCGTAGCGGCCGAGGATGCACTCCACGTCCACGCCGGCAGCAAACGCAGCTATCAGCGCTTCACCGTTGGCCTGCAGGTGCTCACCCAGCGCCAGCACGACGGGTGCGACCGGCACCGTCGGGTGCCCGGACATGGCGTTGTGCACGTCGTCGTAGTCGTGCGCGTGACCGGCAGCACCATTGATCAGGGCCGCCTGAATGGTGCTTGCACGCTCACCGGTGCCGAGGACGCTGGCCTGGGCGTGGCCGCCCTCGGCTCTGGCCTCGTCCCGCAGGATCCGTGTCAGCGGTTCGTTCACCCCGGCCAGAGCGACGCCGATGAAATCCAGGAGCGCCTGTTTGGCGACGGTTCGGGCGGAGTCGGGCAGGCTGGCGTAGCTGGCCGACGCGATGCGCTCGGCCAGCAGCCGGGTTGGTTGCATTTGCGTTCCCCCTTTGCAGGATAATTACGCTAGCCGCAAAGGATGATCATGGCAAATACGTCGAGCACGACCGACAAAGAGCCCGTCGCCCGTGCCTACTGCAGCGAGCAGAACCCGGCTGAGCCGCTCTGGGGCACTGCGGACACCGTGGACGTGTGGCTCTGCCTCGAGTACCGGCCGGTCTGGAAGGGCCGGGCGCTGACTGACAACGCGCTGGCGCAACGCTCCCGGGACTGGCTGGAGCAGACCGTGACCGCACTCGCCGGCATCGGGCTCAGAGCACGCCCTCAGTTCGTGCGGCAGCCTCAGCTCGATCGGGACGACACCACGCTGCTGGTGGCGGCCAGTCACAGAACCGTCCGCTTCAGCGGCCGCGGTTACGACTTCCTGCTCGATCTGGACCTGGCCGCTCAGCTTGCTGGCGGCGACTTCGGTGCCGGCGGCGAGGTGGTCCACGAGCCACAGTATCTCGTCTGCACCAACGGCCAGCGGGATCTCTGCTGTGCCCGGTTCGGGCTGCCTGTCTACACCGCACTGACGGAGCGGGTGGGGGATCGGGCCTGGCAGGTCACGCATCTGGGTGGGCACCGCTTCGCAGCCAATGTCCTGACGCTGCCCGATGCCTGCCTGTACGGCAGAGTGACGCCGGAAGCCGTGGATGAATTCGTCACGAGGGTCGATGCCGGAGAGGTCGACTTTCCCCGACTGCGTGGCCGAACCTGTTACCCGCCGCTGGTGCAGGCAGCCGAGGCAGCGATCGGACGTCAGGGTGCCCGGCTCCTGCACGTCGATGGATCTGCGGACGCCGGGTCCGTCACCTTTGCAGACCCGCACGAACGGGTGACCGTCCGGATGAAACGTTCGGAAGCGATGAGGGTGGTGAAGAGCTGTGGGGACGAGCCCGAGGTCGTGAACCCGTTCGTGCGCGGCTGACGCGTCAGCGGTTAGTCGCGGACCCCGAGCGGGCCGCGTGTTCCAGAAACTTCCGTTCGCCCGCCGGCATCCGCTCGGCGACGAACAGACGGAGCGCGTCCGTCAGCGCATCGAGATCGTCGTCGAAGTGCGGTAGCGCCGTAGCAGTATGGAACGGCTCGCCGAGGGTGATCCGGTACGGCTGCCCGGTCTTGTTGAAGAGCTCCCGGAACAGGGTCATGTCTCTGAGCTCGTGGTGGATGGCGTAGAAGAGATAGTAGAGCCACGAGTTCCGGGCCCGGACGTGCACGGGAATCACGGGCAACTCGTACTTCACGGCCAGGTTCATGGCCGTCGGTTGCCAGGGACGTTCCTTCAATCCGCCGAGGGTGGGCTGGGCCAGCCTGCCGGAGGGAAAAATCACCACCAGCCGTTCGTCCCGGAAGGCCCGGACCATGCTGCGCACCGTTTCCTTGCGGCGCTCGTGGGTGCGTTTCAGGTCCACCCATTCCACCGGGATGATCACTTCCGCGAGTCCGGGTACAGCCCGGATCGCGTCCCGGTTGGCGAAGAAGATCAGGTCTTCCCGCACGTTCTTCAGCGCGTCGAAGACCGCGATCCCGTCGGCGATGCCGGACGGATGATTCGGCATGACGATGGCGCCGCCTGTGCGGGGCACATGCGCGAGACCCTCGGTCTGCACGTCCATACGGATCTGATCGGCGAGGTAGCGGAAGACGTCGAGGCCACCCATGTCCGCCACCTCATCAGTCACTCGGATCGCGTGCTGGTAGCCGAGCAGGGGATAGATGGCGGGCTTCAGCAGGCGCCAGAGCGCGGGTCGTGCCATGAGCCCGGCAGCCCGTTCTTCGATCAGCACGTCGATGATGTGCTTATCGTCCAGGCGGACCGCCGGTGCTACCGGCATTGCCGGAGGAATCGGAGCACCGCGTCGTTGAAAGCCTCGGGTTGCTCCATGTTCATGCCGTGACCGGCGTCCAGCGGCGCGACGGTGAGCCCGGGCATGCGGGCTTCGGCAAAGGCAGCTGCTTCCTGGAACCGGCGTTCCCGCGTTCCCCAGATCAGGCACGCGGGACGTGGGTTTTCTGCTAGTCGTGCACGCATCGAAACCTGCGGATTGGTAATGCCGATGGTATTGGCGATACCGATGGGGTCGTGGGTCTCTGCGTCGGCGAGCAGGGCCTTGTAGACGGATTCCGGCAACCGCCGACCGTGACGGGGATGCACGGGAATCCGCACCATGGCGGCCTGCCCCCCCAGACGGATGCGCTCGGCTGCCTGTGCGGCGGTGGCGCGAAACTCCGACTGGCGTGCCTCGTCGGCAAGCCCCGATGTGGAGTTGGTGAAGAGATGACCAACCACCCGGTCTGGATGGGTGAGGGCGTATCTCAGGGTCAGGCCTGCCCCCAGGGAGTAACCGAGGAGGAACCAGCGCTCGGCACCGAGAGACTCGCGGATCCGTTCGAAGCAGTCCACGTAGTAGTCCGGATCGTAGCACTCCGCATCAGCGGGCGAAGGCGAAAGATGGTGGCCGAACAGCTCCACCGTGACCGGCCGGCAGAAGGTCGACAGGGCGTCCAGATTCAGGAGCCACTGGGCGCGGCTGGAGAGAAACCCGTGCACGAGCAGCAGAAACGGGCCCCTGCCTTCGTGGACCTGCCAGTTGGGTTCGATAGGAGGATTCATGTCGACCAGCGGACGTCTTGCTCAACCGACATACGGTAACGGATCATCCGGATCAACGGAAAGGGGATCGCGGATCACGGTGTCTGAGTCCATCCTCATTGTCACCACGGGTGGCACCATCGACAAAGTCTACTTCGACGCGAAAAGCGAATTCGAGGTGGGGGATTCGGTGGTGGCACGGTTACTCGCCCAGGCCCACGTCAGGCAGCCCTTCGAGATCGTCTCACTCATGCGCAAGGACAGCCTGGAGCTCACCGACGACGATCGGAATCGTATCAGGGCGGTCATCGCCGCCCGCCCCGAGCGGCGTGTGGTCGTGACGCATGGCACGGATACCATGACGGACACGGCCGCCGGGCTCGCCGATCTTGCAGACAAGACCATCGTGCTGACTGGTGCCCTGTCGCCGGCGCGGTTCGCCGAAAGCGACGCGGTCTTCAACGTCGGCATGGCGTTCGGGGCGGTGCAGTCCCTGCCCGGCGGCGTATACATCTGCATGAACGGACAGGTGTTCCGTGCGGGTGAGGTAGTCAAGGATCGGGCACACAATGTTTTCATTGCCCGTTCGGAGGCTGGCGAGTGATAGACTCAGGGATTCCGGGGAGGGCAGGAGAAACGTCATGTACGATTTGCTGATTCGTAACGGAACGGTGGTGGACGGCTCCGGCGGCCCACGCTACCGGGCGGACGTCGCCGTGAGCGAGGGGCGCATCGCCAGGATCGGTCACATCACGGCATCGGCGAAACGCGTCGTCGACG
Source organism: Gammaproteobacteria bacterium (assembly GCA_003247835.1). GTDB lineage: Bacteria > Pseudomonadota > Gammaproteobacteria > Pseudomonadales > Azotimanducaceae > SZUA-309. The sequence continues at coordinate 15,325 of QJYB01000050.1, forward strand.
CCGAGGGCCATGTGGTCAGCCCCGGCTTCGTGGATGGACATACCCACATGGATGCCCAGATATTCTGGGATCCCATCGGCTCCTGCTCCTGCTACCACGGCGTCACCACGGCGGTCATGGGTAACTGTGGCTTCACGCTGGCACCCTGCGGCTCGGATCAGGCGGACTTCGTGTTCCGCAACCTGGAACGTGCCGAGGACCTGTCCCGGGAAGCCATGCTGACCGGCATCGACTGGCAGTGGGAAACGTTCCCGGAGTTCCTCGACACCGTGGACCGTCTGCCGAAAGGCATCAACTACGCGGGCTACATCGGGCATTCGGCCCTGCGCACCTACGTCATGGGCGAGCGCGCGTTCACGGATCCCGCCACGGAGGACGATCTGGCGGCCATGTGCCGGCAGGTCAGGGAAGCAGTCACAGCGGGTGCCATCGGCTTTTCCACCTCCAGAACGCTCAACCACGTCACCGCGGACGATCGGCCGGTGGCGAGTCGCATCGCCGACTGGCAGGAAGTGCGGGCCATCGTCAACGCCATGGGCGAGACGGGCCGCGGCATCTTCGAGATTGCAGGGGAAGCACCGGGGCGCGATCCCGAGCGCATTCGCGAGTACCACGAGCGGTTGCGGGATCTGGCTGTCGAATCGGGTGTGCCACAGACCTGGGGTATGTTCAGCGTCCGCGCGGCTCCGGAGCTGTGGCGCCCGTATTTCGACCTGCTCGACGAGACCGCTGCCGCCGGCGGCCGCATGTTCGCGCAGACCCACAGCAGAGCGCTGAGTGTGCTGCTCTCGTTCAAGGCCCACACGCCGTTCGACAAGTGGGATGTCTGGAAGGATCTCCGCGCGCTGCCGCTCGCCGAGCAGAAAGCCAGGCTGGCGGACCCGGCGCTCAAGGCGAAGCTCGTGGAGGTGGCCAGTCGCGAGTACAAAGGTCCCCGGATCGTCGGTGCCGAAGCGAGGCCGCCGAACTGGGACTGGGTATATCCCATGACGGAGATCCGTTATGACGTACCGAGCATGGCCGAGCTGGCGGCGAAGCGCGGCGTGCACCCGGTGGAGCTCATGATCGATCTCTCCCTCGAGCACGATTTCGACATCTTCTTCCGCCAACCCATTGCCAATGAGAACCAGGATCACGTGCTGGAGATGATGAAGCATCCCCGGGCGGCCGTGACCTTCTCCGATTCCGGTGCGCACGTGGCGCAGATCATGGACAGCTCGCTGCAGACCCACCTGCTGTCCTACTGGGTGCGCGAGAAGGAAGCCTTCACCCTGGAACAGGCGGTACGGCTCATCACCTACAACACGGCCACCCTCTGGGGCTTCCATGACCGGGGGCTCGTCCGTGAAGGTATGGCGGCGGACCTGGTGGTCTTCGATCCGGAGACGGTGGGGGCAGCCATGCCGGAAGTGGTTCACGACCTGCCGGCGGGTGCCAAGCGACTCAAGCAGACGGCGACCGGCATCCGGCACACCATCGTCGGCGGCGAGATCCTGCTGACGGACAACGAGCACACAGGCGCGACTCCGGGACGCCTGTTGCGCATGTGACCAGGTCCGGACCGGCAGGATAGAGCGCGGTATGCCGATCGGTTACCGCGCGAATCGGAGTGTGCCGACCGGATAGCTGGTATATGCTGCCCCCGCCTGCGCACCCGTAGTTCAACTGGATAGAGCATCGGCCTTCGAAGCCGAGAGTTGTAGGTTCGAGTCCTACCGGGTGCGCCATTTTTCCCCGCTGGTGTGACGCCTGTAGAATCCCGCGCCCGATGACGTTTCTGCTGAGTACCCTGGTGCTGGTGACCGCCCCGCTGCTGTACGGGGTTCTCGATCGCTACCGGCGCTCGCGGGATGCGCTGGAAGGCTTCGTCCTCGTCACCATCGCCGGCATCGTCGTGCTGCACATCGTACCGGGCGCCTGGCAGCTGGCTGGCTGGGCGAGTCTGGTGGCTCTGGCAGTGGGTGGCGCGTTTCCGTTGCTGCTGGAACGCATCTACCGGCGTGCCGTCGAGCGGGCGCATCTGTTCGTGCTGATCCTGGCCGCCGTCGGTATCGTTGTACATGCCGTTCTCGACGGCATCGCGCTGCTGCCGGAGACGGGCACCAGCAGCATATTCGACAACGAGCTGGCGCTCGGTGTCATCCTGCATCGGCTCCCCGTGGGGGTTGCGGTGTGGTGGGTGCTGCGACCGCAGTTCGGGCCGGTACCGGCCATGTGCGTGATCGGACTGATCGTGCTCGCCACGGCGGCCGCCTACTTCTTCGGCGCCGGGCTGCTGGCTTCGGACCTGACTTCCCTGGCGCTCTTCCAGTCGTTCGTGGCGGGATCGCTGCTGCACATTGCCCTGGTGGGTGCCGCCGATGCGCACACCGACCATCGGCATCAGGCTGGTCATATAGGTCACGCCCATCCTTCGAAGCCAGGGTGGTCCAGCGTGCTCGGCTCGAAACGCCGTTCACCTGCCTTCTGGGCTGGTGTGTGTGCAGGTCTGGCCACCGTACTGGTGCTGCCCCATGCGGCATTCCCCGGATGATCGCCACGACTCAGCGGTCGCGACGGCGGCGCCTGGGCCGTGGTAGGCTTGCCCGCTTTCCAAACTCCGCCGGCAACCAGAGTTCGATGAGTAACCCGTTCGATAGCATGGAAGACGCCATCGCCGCCATCCGGCAGGGTGAGATGGTCGTGGTCGTCGACGACGACGACCGGGAGAACGAAGGCGATCTGATCATGGCGGCGAGCAAGGCCACGGCGGAAAAGGTGGCCTTCATGATCCGCCACACGAGCGGCATCCTGTGTACGCCGATCCTCGAGGAGCTGGCGGCGAGGCTGCACCTAGACCCCATGGTTGCGCGCAACGACGCGCCCATGAGCACGGCGTTCACCGTTTCCATCGACTACCGGGACGGCCTCACCACGGGAATATCCGCGGAGGAAAGGGCTGCGACGGTACAGGCGCTGACCAGCAACAATGTGGCTGCCGAGGATTTCGTCCGCCCGGGTCACATCTTTCCGCTGGTCGCCCGGCGGGGCGGCGTGCTGGTGCGCTCGGGTCATACCGAAGCCGGTATCGACCTGGCGATGCTCGCGGGCCTGCCGCCGGTGGGACTGCTGGCGGAGCTGGTCAATGACGACGGCACCGTCCAGCGCCTGCCGCAGCTCATCGAGTTCGCGAAAGCCCACAGCCTGAAGATCGTCTCCATCGCCGACCTGATCGCCTACCGTCAGCGGCGCGAGCAGCTGGTCGAGCGGACCATGGAGTTCGAGGTCAAAACCCGGATCGGCACTGCCAAGGCGTACGCCTACAAAACCCGTTTCGAGGATGCCGAGCACATCGCGCTGGTCTTCGGTGAGATCAAGGGTTCGATGCCAGTGCGCATACACCGGGAAAAGCTCATCGACGACATGTTCGGACCGCAGACCAACCATCCCAAGAGCCTGCTGGACGTGTCGCTGGACCGCATCGGCGCGCTCGGGGGTGGCGTGCTCATCTATCTGCGCTCCGGCTTCGTCGGGGTGCCCATGGAATCTCTGGCGCATCAGAGCCGGGAGGAATCACGTCGGGCGGAGTGGCTGGAGATCGGCGTCGGCGCTCAGATCCTGCGGGACCTGGGACTTTCGCGCATCCGCCTGATTGCCGGGCGTGAGGTGGACTATGTCGGTGTCGAGGGTTTCGGTCTGACGCTCGAATCCATCGAGCTGCTCACCGACTGAAGCAGCGGCCGGCGGCCCCTGGGGCCGCGGTAGTGAAACCCCGACACCTTGGCCTTTTCGCCGACGTAGACGATCCGGATGTCACCCGTACGCTGTGCGCAATGCCGGCACCGTAATCGACGCCGGCAGCTGTCTATCGTAAGGTCGGCCCCGAACCGTTCGATCAGGTCCTGAATATCGATTCTTTCCATGCGCTGACAGTCCGTGCACACGGCGTAGAGCTGGAATCGTTCGATCAGGTCACTCATCGTTTTCATACTGTATATCTATACAGTATCGGGAGTCATGCATGCAACCCATCGCGATCACGCTTGGTGATCCTGCCGGTATCGGACCGGAAGTGGCGGCCAAGGTGCTGGCGGTTCTGACTGCCGAAGGTGCCGCCGCCGGGCCCTTGGTCCTGGTGGGGAGCCGCTGGGCGCTCGAACAGGGTGCCCGCGCAGCCGGCGTTAGCCTGCCGGAGATCCCGACGGTGACGGAAGTCTGTGCCGACCTGCCCGTCAGTCTCCTGGATCTGGGCGGAGAGCCGCAGGATTTCCACTTTGGCCGCGTCGATGGTCACTGCGGTCGGCTCGCGGTCGAAGCGGTGGAACGCGCTGCCGGGCTCTGCATGACCGGCGTCGTACGGGCCATGGTCACCTGTCCGATCAACAAGGAAGCCATTCATGCCGCCGGTTTCGTGGACGATATCGGTCACCAGGAGATACTCGCCAGGCTGACCGGCGCCCGCTGGACGGCGACCATGCTCATGACACCGGGACTCAAGGTGGTGCATCTGTCCACCCACAAGTCGCTGATCGAGGCCGCGCGCTATGTCACGCGGGAAACTGTGCTCGAGAAGCTGAACCTGATGCACAGCACGCTCACGGGTTGGGGATTGCCCGGTGCGAGGATCGCCGTGGCGGCACTGAACCCCCATGCTGGCGAAGGTGGGCTTCTCGGCCGGGAAGAAATCGAGGAACTCGCACCGGCAGTTGCCGAGGCCCGGAAACTGGGCATCAGCGTGACAGGGCCGATCCCCGCCGACTCGGTGTTCAACAGGGCGATCAACGGGGAGTTCGACGTTGTCCTGGCGCTCTATCACGATCAGGGTCACATCGCGATCAAGGTCCACGATTTTCACGGCAGCACCACAGCGACGCTGGGCATTCCTTTCATCCGCACGTCCGTCGATCACGGCACGGCGTTCGATATCGCGGGCCGCGGGGTCGCAGACCCGCGGGGACTCCACGCTGCCATCGACGCGGCACGGGCGCTCGCGTCCGGAGAGCTTGCCCGCCTCTAGCTGGCTTGCGCCCTTCCAGCAGCGTGGGGCACACTGCCCCGCTCAGCGTTCACCGCGTTCGCAGCAAGCCAAGGGGGAATCATGAAGGCGGCCGTATTCCGGGAAGTCAATCAACCCATGGAAGTCGAGAACATCGACATCTCCAAGCCTGGGCCGCGTGAGGTGCTCATCCGCACGGCAGCCGCGGGTGTGTGTCACAGCGATCTGCACTTTTTCAACGGTACCTATCCGGGTATCAGGCCGATGGTCCTCGGTCACGAGAGCGCCGGCATCGTCGAGCAGGTCGGCTCTGACGTGCACTACGTCAAGCCCGGCGACCACGTCATCACCTGCCTGTCGGTCTTCTGCGGCCACTGCGAACACTGTCTCACCGGGCACATGTCGCTCTGCCAGGAACCGGAGACCCGCCGCGGTGCCGATGACGAGCCGCGGATCAGCCAGGGCGGTGCGGCACTGCAGCAGTTTGCCAATCTGGGATCCTTTGCCGAGCACATGCTGGTACACGAGCACGCGGTGGCCAAGATCCGCGATGACATGCCGCTCGATCGAGCGGCGCTGATCGGCTGTGGCGTGACGACGGGTGTCGGCGCGGTGATTCACACGGCAAAGGTGGAGCCAGGCGCCACCGTGGCGGTGATCGGCTGCGGTGGTGTGGGTCTGTCCTGCATCAACGGCGCGGCCATCGCAGGCGCCAGCCGGGTGATCGCCGTGGACATGGTGCCCTCGAAGCTGGAGCTGGCCCGCAAATTCGGTGCTACGGATGTGGTCAACGCGAAAGAGGGCGATCCCATCGAGCAGGTGAAGGCGCTCACCGGTGGTGGCGTGCACTATTCCTTCGAAGCCATCGGCCTCAAGGTCACCGCCGAGCAGGCGTTCGGTATGCTCAGAAACGGCGGTACGGCGACGGTGATCGGCATGATTCCACCGGGCCACATGGTCAGCCTGCACGGGCCGGATTTTCTGTTCGAGAAGAAGATTCAGGGCTCTTTCATGGGATCCAACCGCTTCCGGGTCGACATGCCGAGATTCGTGGAGCTGTACCTGCAGGGTAAGCTGCACCTGGACGACCTGGTATCGAGTCACATCAAGCTTTCGGACATAAACGATGCCTTCAAGCAGCTGGAGACGGGGGAGATCGCGCGCAACGTGATCCTGTTCGACTGATGCGCTGGCTCAGTTTCGAAACGGGCGGCAGGGCGAGCTTCGGCTATCTGACCGCGAACGGCAGTGGTGTGGTGGACGTCGGGACCCGCACGGGTCTGCCGGACCTGAAGTCCGCCATTGCCACAGGTCTGGTCGCCCGGGGTGCCACCGAAGGTGACGAAGCGGATGTGGCGCTGGCGGACATTGGATACCTGCCGACGGTGACCAATCCGGACAAGATTCTCTGCGTCGGGCTCAACTACAAGTCGCATCAGGAGGAGACGGGCCGGGGCGGCGAGGGCGTCCCCACGATTTTCGTCCGTTTTGCGGCGGCGCAGATCGGACACGAACAGCCCATGATCCGGCCGAAAGAGTCCAAGACGCTCGATTACGAGGGCGAGATCGCCATGATCATCGGTCGAGCGGGCCGCCGGATCAGTCGTGCCGACGCGCTGTCTCACGTCATCGGCTTCGGCATCTACAACGACGGCAGCGTGCGCGAGTGGCAGCGGCAGACGTCCCAGTTCACGCCGGGTAAGAACTTTGCCGGCACCGGCGGATTCGGGCCGTGGATGATGACGGTGGACGAGATTGGCAACCTGGACGATCTGGAGATCACCACTCGCCTGAACGGTGAGGTGATGCAGAACGCCCGGGCGGCCCTGCTCGTGCACGGTTTCGCCGAGCTGATCGAGTACTGCTCCACCTTCATCGAGCTCGCCCCCGGCGACGTCATCGTCACGGGCACCCCCGGTGGGGTGGGCGCAGCCCGCAAGCCTCCGGTATTCATGGACGAAGGCGACGTCATCGAGGTGGAGGTCAGCCCCATCGGAACGCTCAGAAACCGCGTGATCGTCGGCTGACCCCGGGTGGCGGCAGCATGAAGTTCGGCATCGGGCAACCGGTACCGCGGCTGGAAGATCCGCGCCTGATCACCGGGCGCGGTACCTTCACGGATGACGTGAACCTGCCGGGACAGCTCCATCTCGCCATGGCGCGATCGCCGTTCCCGCACGGTCGGATCCGCCACATCGATACCTCCGCCGCGCTCGCTCACGACGGCGTTCAGGCCGTTTACACCGCCGCCGATCTCGAGGCGCTCGGGGGCATGCCCTGCCGTGCGGTGCTCAAAGACAGAGCGGGCGATCCCTGCTTCATCCCGAAACGGCCGCTGCTGGCGGAAGGGCGTGTCCGCTTCGTTGGCGAGCCTGTGGCAGCTGTGGTTGCGCGGACGCGGCAGCAGGCCAGGGATGCAGCGGAGCTGATCGTGGTCGACGTCGAGGACCTGCCGGTGGTGGTGGGTCTGGAAGAAGCATCCAGCCCGGACGCGCCGGTACTGCACGAATCCCGCGGTTCCAACCTGGCGATCCACTTCGAAAACGGCGACGAGGCGGCGTGGAATGCTGCCCGCGAGGCTGCCGCATACGTGGTTCGCGTGGACCTGGTCAACAATCGGGTTGCTCCCAGCCCGCTCGAGCCCCGGGCCTGCGTGGGAGAGTTCCGGGATGGCACCTTAACCCTGCACAACCCGAGCCAGGGGGTGTTCGCTCAGCAGGGCGTGCTGGCAAAGAGCATCTTCGACGTGCCCTTCGAGAGCGTGCGGGTCATCTCCGGTGACACCGGCGGCGGTTTCGGTATCCGTGGCGAGGTGCATCCCGAGGCGGCAGTGTGCCTGTTCGCGGCCCGGGCACTGGGCGCACCGGTGAAGTGGCATGGCGACCGGTCGGAGATGTTTCTGTCCGATTCCCACGGCCGGGATAACCTCACCGATGCCGAGCTGGCGCTAGATGCACAAGGCCGGGTGCTGGGACTGCGGATTCACACCCTTGCCAACCTGGGTGCGTACTGCTCGGCGGTCGGGCCCTTCGTACCCACCATGGCCGGTGGCCGGATCACGGGTACCGTATACCGCGTTCCGGCGCTCTACCATTCCGTACACTGCCTCTACACGAACACCATGCCCGTGGCTGCGTATCGGGGAGCGGGACGTCCGGAAGCCTGTTACGTCATGGAGCGGCTGATGGATGAGGCCGCCCGGCTGCTCGAGCTGCCGAGAGAGGAGATCCGGCGGCGGAACTACTTGGCACCGGCGGATCTGCCGTACACCAATCACTCCGGGGTCACCATTGCCTCGGGTGAGTTCGAAAAGACCATGGACATGGCGCTGGAACGAAGCGACTGGGCCGCGTTCGACCGGCGTCGGGCGGAGTCGGCAGGACGGAACCGCCTGCGCGGCATCGGTCTCGGTTACTACGTGGAGTCATCCGGCGGCGGACCTCAGGAAGAAGCCAGCGTAACGATTCACAGCGACGGTACAGCGGAGGTCGTCGTCGGTACCTACTCTCACGGTCAGGGCCACGAGACGGCATTCGCGCAGATTCTCTCTGCAACGTTCGGCATCGATTTCGAGAACATCCTGTTCGTACAGGGAGATACCGCCTATGTGAAGTTCGGCGGCGGTACCGGCGGTTCGCGCTCGTCGCAGATGGGCGGTATTGCGGTCAAGCGCGCTGGAGAAGCGGTCATCGAGCGGGGACGTGTGATTGCGGCGGAGCTGATGCAGGCGGAACGGTCCCGCGTCCGCTACGAAGCCGCCGTCTATCGACTGGACGACGGCTCCGCGGAGGTGACGCTGGGAGAGGTGGCCCGGGCAGCCAGCACCGCTCAGTTCGGGAGTGAGGGGTTGACCGACACGCATCGCTACGACCGCGGTGCCGGTTACACCTTCCCCAACGGCTGCCATGTGGCGGAAATCGAAATCGATCCGGCGACCGGCGTCATCGAGGTACTGCGTTACACGGCAGTGGATGATTGCGGCCGGGTCATCAATCCGTTACTGGCTGCCGGCCAGGTGCACGGTGGCGTCGTTCAGGGTCTCGGTCAGGCGCTGCTGGAGGAGGTGATCTACGACGAGTCCGGCCAGCTCCTCACCGGTTCCTTTCTGGATTACGCCCTACCCAATGCTGCCGGTATGCCGGACGTCGATGTCAGCTTCCACGAGGTGCTCGATCCCAACAACGAGCTGGGGGTGAAGGGGATCGGTGAGGGTGGCGCGTGTGGCGCCCCCCCGGCACTGGTGAGTGCTGTGCTCGATGCCCTCGCCGGGTGTGGCGTGATCAGCATCGATATGCCGCTCACGCCGGAAAAGGTGTGGCGGGCGGCGAACGGTCTGTGAGCGGCGGCCCGCTGGAAAACGAGCCGTCAGCCGACTACATCAACGGCGTTCAGGTACCGTTCGACTGACCGTTGCGCTGTGCCTTGGCGGGTGCGGTGTAGTTCACATCCGCCGCGGTGAGCGGCCGGGCCCAGGCTGCCATCTCGAGCTGGGTGCCATCCGGATCCTTGAAATACACCGAGCGGACGAACGTGCTGGGCGAGATGTCCTCGCTGACCTGCGCCGGGCTGTCGTCGTGGTTCACCACCTCGGTGCACTCGACGCCGCGGGCGATCAGCTTCTCCCGATACTCATCGAGTTTCTCGGGTGCCACGTTGAAAGCAACGTGGTTCATGGTGCCGGGGATTGCCGTGATGCGCCTGAATTCCTTGGCGTCGACGCTGTCCGGGCCGTTGGGGAACCAGAAGAACGCCAGCTGATCACCGCCGCCGCAATCGAAGAAGTAGTGCTTGCCCCGATTGTTCGGCAGGTCGATGGTTTTGGTCAGCGGCATGTCGAGCACGTTGGTGTAGAAGTCGATGGTCCTGTCCATGTCCTTGCAGACGAGGGCCAGATGGTTGATGCCCTGAAACTCGAAGTCAGACATGTTCAATCCTCCTGTATGCCCGGCATTCGTGAGATGTCAGCCTTCGTTGACCGCGTTGGGTCGGCCTACGGTCCCGGAAACCATGTTACGCGCCTCCTTGGTGGACGGCAGTGTGGGCTTGCGACCGCGGGTGACGTTGAAGGGCTCGGTGTCGATGTCCTCCAGGACGATTTCCCGGTTGAGCACAGCGGCCTTCCAGGCCTCCTGCTCTTTGTGCCGCTCGTGGAACTCCGGCATGACTTCCTTCGCGAAGAGCTCGAGGCTCGCGCAGATGTCTTCGTGGGTGTTCTTGCCTGCCTGATTCAGCAGGATCACCTGGTCCACGTTGGCCGCTTCCAACTCGCGCAGACGTTCGCGGATGGTATCCGGGGAGCCGATGAGCTCGCTGCCGCTGCGCCGCTGCCCTTCGGGCGTCTGCTTCCATTCCTGATACCGCTCCCAGAAGTTGACGGTGCCGGGCTCGAACGGCCCTTCCTTGCCATAGAGCTGCAGGGCGAACTGGAAGAAGGTCCAGCCGTCCGCCTTCTGCCAGGCCTCCTCGTCCGTCGGCGCGCACATGAAGCCGCCCACCACGGCGATGTTGGGGTTGGTCTGGTAGTCCGTGAGCTTCTCCAGATGATTCAGGTAGGTGTTGTAGTAGGCGTTCACCCAGGCGCGCGCGGAGGCGAGATCGACGAACTTGAAGCACAGGGCACCCATACCGCGATGGGCCGAGTACTTGATGGTGTCGAGCTGGCTGCAGGCCACCCAGAGCGGCGGGTGGGGTTTCTGGTAGGGCTTCGGGATCACGGCCCGGAGCGGAAACTTGAAATATTCGCCGTCGTATTCCCAACCGTGGTTGTAGAACATGGGCAGCACGCAGCGTACAGCGTCTTCCCAGACGTCGCGCTTGTCCCGGTACTTCAGATTGAAAGGGTGCAGCTCCGTCACCGAGGCACCCTCGCCGAGGCCGAGTTCCACCCGGCCATCGGAAATGAGGTCGAGGGTGGACACCTTTTCCGCCACCCGGGCCGGATGATTGGTGGTCAGCTGGATGATGCCGTGACCGAGGCGGATGTTCTTGGTCCGCTGGCTGGCGGCGGCCAGAAACACCTCGGGCGCGGAGGAGTGGGAGTACTCCTCGAGGAAGTGATGCTCCACCTCCCACGCGTAGTCGAATCCCAGCTGGTCGGCCAGCTCGATCTGTTTCAACGAGTTCTTCAGCAGCTGGTGCTCGCTGAAGTCCTTCCAGTCCCGCGGCAGCTGGTGCTCGTAGAAGATGCCGAATTTCATGGTGATCCCCTGTTCCCCGTATCTCAAACCCGGAAGTCTGGCACAGACCGGGCTTCGGGAACCACCTTCGGGACACCTTACTCCTGACGGGCCACCGACCTCGGGCAAATCCCGCGGCGGGTGATCAGCTGCCCGCCGTCAGGACTTCCAGCACCTTGGCGGGGTGATCTGCCGCCTTCGGCACCCGCCGCCAGTGCTTCACGACCTTGCCGTCGGGTCCGATCCAGACGGTGGAACGGATGACGCCGGTGGTTTTCTTGCCGTACATCATCTTCTCGCCCCAGGCGCCGTATTTCTCCATGACCTTTTTGTCCGGATCGGACAGCAGCGTGAACGGCAGCTTGTACTTGGTCGTGAACTTCGTGTGGCTCTCAGCGCCATCGGGAGAGATGCCGAGCACCACGGTGCCCGTCTTCTCGATGGACTTGTGCAGATCGCGGAATCCGCAGGCCTCCTTGGTGCAGCCCGGGGTGTCGTCCTTCGGATAGAAGTAGACGATGACGTTCTTACCTCTGAGGTCCTTGAGCGCGACTTTTGCGCCTTTGCCGTCGGTGAGCGTGAACAGGGGGGCAGCCTTGCCTTCCTCGATCATGATGGACTCCGTCGCTTGAATGGTGCGCAAACTACCAGACGTGCGCCGGTGGGTGCCACGTTTCCCGGTTTGCTCCGACCTGGATTCGGACCGGGTCAGCGTTGACTTGCCCCGTCCGGTGAGGGGATAGTCCCTGGCTCCTGCAGCGGCCACGAGGGGGGATTCATGGCGCCATATCCGGTCATTTCCGCGGATTCGCACATCACCGAGCATCCGGACACCTACCTCGCACACATCGATCCTGCCTGGCGTGACAAGGCTCCGCGCATTGTCGACGGCGGCGAGAAGGGAGATCTGTTCGTGATCGACGGTATGAGCTCACCCATCGCCCTGGGGCTGGTGGCCGCCGCAGGCAAGCCTCCCGAAGCGATCACCACCGACGGCGTGCGCTTCGCGGAGCTGCACCGCGGCGGTTGGGATCCGGATGCCAGGCTCGCCGATCAGGACCGCGATGGGGTCGCTGCCGAGATCATCTATCCCACGGTCGGCATGATGCTCTGCAACCACAAGGACTTCGACTACAAGAAGGCCTGTTTCGACGCCTACAACCGCTGGATCGCCGAGTACTGTGCCAGGCACCCGGACCGGCTGCTGGGCTGCGGGCAGACGGCAATGCGCACGCCCAGCGAGGGCGTGGCCGACCTTCATGCCATCCGTTCGCTGGGGCTCAGAGGGGTGATGATGCCGGGGAATCCGGCCGAGGAAGACTACGACAGCGAGATCTACAATCCGGTCTGGGAAGCGGCAGTCGAGCTTGGGTTGCCGCTGTCGTTCCATATTCTCACCACCAGGAATGATGCTCCGGTGCGGGGGCCCCGCATCAACAGCTTTCTCTCCATCATCCGGGGTAACCAGGACATCATGGGCACCCTGATCTTCGGCGGCGTGTTCGAGCGCTACCCGGCGCTCAAGGTCGTCTGCGTGGAGGCGGATGCAGGCTGGGTGCCGCACTATCTCTACCGGATGGATCATGCGTACAAGCGCCACCGGAACTGGCTGGCGCCGGGTGTCAACCTCTCGAGGCTGCCGTCGGAGTACTTCTCCGAGCACATCTACACCACCTTCCAGGACGACTGGGTCGCCTTCAAGTGTGCCAACGACATGAACTGGCATCGGCTCATGTGGGCGAACGATTTTCCGCACAGCGACTCCACCTGGCCCTGGTCCAGGGAGATGCTCGCCGAGCAGACGAAACATCTGAGTGACGAGCAGACGCGAGCCATCCTCTGTGACAACGTCGCCGGGCTCTATCACATCGACCTGACGACGCTGGAGGCTGCAGCGTGAGCCTTTCCGGTGCCGAGCTCATCGCCAGGGGGTTGGCCGCCTACGGCGTCGAGCATGTATTCGCCATCGTCAGCATCCACAACATGCCGCTGCTCGATGCCATCAACCGGCTGGGCAAGACGGCCATCATCGATGTCCGTCACGAGCAGGCCGGCACCCACGCGGCCGACGGCTATGCACGGGCCACTGGTCGCATGGGCGTGATGATCGGCAGCACCGGTCCGGGCACCACCAACACCGTCACGGGGCTGTATGAAGCACAGTTCGCGTCCTCCCCGGTGCTGGTCATAACCGGTCAGGCGGAGACGGCCTTCTACGGTAAGAAGCTCGCCTACGTCCACGAAGCGGAGAACCAGGTGCCCATGCTGGCGACCGTCACCCGGCGGGTGGAGAGTCCCCGTCATCCGGAGGCAGTGGGGGAGGCGTTCGTACGGGTGGTGCACGACATGCACCTGGGACGGCGGGCGCCGGGCGCACTGGAGATCCCCATCGATCTGCAGTACGGCGAGGTGCCGGAGCAGACCTTTCCGCCGCTGCCGGAGCCGGTGGTGCTGCCGAAGCCGGGACTCATCGAGCAAGCGGCGGATCTGCTCAGGCAGAACGGCCGGCGCATCATCGTCGCCGGCGGTGGCGTGATTGCGGCGGGCGCCGGACCCATGCTGCAGGCGCTCGCCGAGAAGCTCGACGCCCCGGTGATCACCACCGTGGACGGTCGCGGCGCGCTGCCGGAAGACCATCCGCTCTGTGTCGGCAACTTCTACGGCAGCGCCGGCATCCAGCAGGGTGTGGCCGGCGCAGAGGTGACGCTGGCCATCGGTACCAAGTTTGCGGTCGGGGTGGACGGCAATGGCGCGAAGCTGACGCCGCCGGGCAAGCTCATTCACATCGATATCGACCCGAACGTGGTCGGCCGCACCCATCACGCTCATCTAGGCATCACGGCGGATGCCAGCACGGCGCTGGCCGGGCTGCTGGGCTCCCTCACAGAGGTCTCTGCCAACGACGCCCAGTTCAACCAGGTGGTCTGGGAAGCCCGGGATGGGGTGCACGGGGCGATGCGCAAACGGCTCGGGCCGGACTACGCGCGCATGATGGACATCCTGCGGGAGAAGCTGCCGCGGGAAGGGCTCTGGTGCCGTGATTCCACCATCGCCGCCTACAACTTCGGCAACCAGCTGTTCCCGATCTTCGAACCGCGTACTTCCATCAATCCGTCTTCCGGCGCCATTGGTCCCGGATTGCCGTTTGCGCTGGGTGCGGTGATCGGATCGGGCCGCCCCGGGATTCTGATCAATGGCGACGGCGGGTTCATGTTCCACGCTACCGAGCTCGCCACCGCAGCCCAGTATCGGGTGCCGCTGGTGGTGTGCGTGTTCAATGATTGCGGTTACGGCGTCCTGCGCTGGCTTCAGGATACTCGCTTCGGCCGCATCAACGAGACGGACCTCGGCAAGATGGACTTCGCGAAGATGGCCGAGAGCATGGGGGTGCCCGGTACGCGAGTCCGCAGCGTGGAGGAATTCGAACGCGCAGTGACCGGCGCTGTCGCTGCAGGGGGACCCTACCTCATCGACGTGGACATGGAATGTTTCGAGCCCATGGAGATCTCCATCATGCCGAAGAAGAAACCGGTGGAGGCCTGAGCCGTGAGCGAGGCGGAACATTACGGATTTCAGCTGCCCGAAGAGCTCGTGATGCTGCGGGACCAGGTGCGCCGTTTCATGCGTGAAGAGGTGAAGCCCATCGAGGACAAGCTGCCCCACGATGCCACCGGCTGCTCGTCGCAGGATCGGGCCTACCTCAGAGGGCTGGCGGAGCAGATGGGTCTGACGAGGCTGACCGTCCCGGAGGAGTACGGTGGCAATCCGGTCAGCGCCATGGCCCGGGTCATCATCGCCGAGGAATCAGCCAAGTGTCGTCTCGGCGCCTATGCGCCGGCGCTCGGCGCCTTCGGCGGCGGACCACCCAATATCATCTGGGGCGGGACGGCTGCGCAGATCGAGCAGTACGGCGTTCCCTGCGTGGACGGCAGAAAGCGCGCCTTCGTCGCGATCACGGAGCCCACGGGTGGCTCCGACCCGCGTAACAACATCTCCACCCGAGCGGTGAAAAGAGGCGGGAAGTGGGTGCTCAATGGCCGCAAGATGTGGATCACCGGGGCCGCCGGTGCCGATTTCGGCATCATTTTTGCGCGCACCAGCGACGGTGGTGACGGTGTGCCACCGGGTATCACCGCGTTCATCGTCGAGCCCGACTATCCCGGCATCTCCTTCAACGAGATCGGTGTCATCCGGGCGCTGTCGCCATACGAGATCGTGCTCGAAGATTGCGAGGTGCCCGAGGAGAACGTGCTCGGTGACGTGGGTAAGGGATTCGGCGTCGCCCAGACCTGGCTGGTGGATGCCCGCATTCCGTACGCGGCGGGCTGCATCGGCATCGCTCAGGAAGCTCTGGACATGGCCTGCGGCTGGGTCAAGCAGCGTCCGACCCGGGATGGGATGTTATCCGGCAAGCAGGCGATTCAGTGGATGATCGCGGATTCGGAGGTGGAGCTCAGGGCGGCGCGCATGCTCGTCTACGATGCCGCCTCGAAGGTGGACCAGGGCCAGTCTGGCAAGGTGGATGCATCGATCTGCAAGCTCTACGGCACGGAAACGGCGGGTCGGGTGGTGGACAGGGCCATCCAGATGTTCGGCGGCATGGGCGTAGCCAAGGAGATGCCGCTGGAGCGCTGGTATCGCGAGCTGCGAGTGAAGCGCATCGGCGAGGGACCGTCCGAGGTACATCGCATGGTCATTGCACGTGACAAGCTCAGAAACACTGATGGGGGCATTTACTTTGGCTGACACTTCCCGGGGCGGTGTGCGGCTGTTTTCGCTGTTCGGAATCGAGATCCGACTGGACTTCAGCGTCGTCTTCATCTTCGGACTCATCGTTTACAGCCTGGGCAGCGGTGTGTTCCCGGCCTGGCACCCGGAATGGCCGGCCAACACCGTCTGGGCGACCGCATTTGCCGCGGGGCTGCTCTTCTTCGGCTCGCTGCTCGCCCACGAGCTGTCCCACTCGCTGATGGCCCGTCGCTACGGCATCCGGGTGCCGCGGATCACCCTGTTTCTGTTCGGAGGCATGGCGGAAATCGAGAGCGAAGCCGAGACACCGGCTTCGGAATTCGTCATCGCCATCGCCGGCCCGCTGATGAGTCTGGCCATCGCCTTAGGTTGCATGATCACCGTCGGCACGGCGCTCGGTGAGGAAACGATGCAGCGCATCCTCAACGACCCGGAGCAGGGCATGGCGCAGGTGAGCCCGGTGCTGACCATCGCACTCTGGCTCGGCTCGGTGAACTTCATGCTCGCCATCTTCAATCTCGTCCCGGGATTCCCCCTGGATGGCGGGCGCGTGGCCAGGGCCGTGGTCTGGCGGATCACGGGAGACAGGATGCGCGCCACCCGGGCCTCCGCCACGGCCGGAAAGTGGTTCGGTTGGATCCTCATGGGCCTCGGTCTGTGGGAGCTGCTCGCGTTCCGCTCTCTGGGCGGTCTCTGGCTGATTCTGATCGGCTGGTTCCTGAGCCATCTCGCCACCCAGAGCTACGTGCAGGCGTTCGCGCAGAAGGTGCTGGAGCCGCTCAGAGTGGGTGATCTCATGCGCACCCGGTTCGACCGGGTAGCCGCTGAGATGCCGGTGTCGAAGTTCGTGGATGACTGCCTGCTGAGGAGCAACCAGCTGCTGTGGCCCGTGATGCGGGGTGACGAGTGCGTCGGTACCGTATCGCTCAACGATGTTCTGGCGCTGTCTGAGGAGGCGCGGGAGGGGACGCCCGTGGGAAACGTCGCCCGGCCACTGGCGGATAGCGGCGCCATCGGCCCCGAGGTGAAGGCCACCGACGCCAGCCAGACCCTCGCTGCCTGGCAGGATCATCCCGTGCCTGTTGTCGAGAACGGCAAGGTGGTCGGACTGCTCCGTAATTCGGACATCCTCAAGTGGCTGATGGTCCACAGCCCAGGTGGATCACTCTCGCCCTGACGGGCGGAATGCTCGGACTGTGCTGCCCTCCGGGTCATCGCCCGCCCCAGGGGCTAGAATGCTGTGCTGGATCTGATATCGGTTGATCTGAAAGGACAGAGATCCATGACCAGCGCCGCAAGTGACGGTGACATCGTCGGCAACTATCTCGAGCAGCTGCAGCGACAGATCTCGCTGCGGCTCGACGAGCCGGAACGGAACCGGGTGGCAGAGTTCGCCCGCCTCAACTTCGAGCGGAATGCCCCAGAGGACCTGGCCGGACGCAGCGGCGAGGACGATGCCTCCCTGGTCATCGACACCTGGAAGCGGTTTCAGCGCCGGGACAGAAACGCTGTCCAGATCGAGGTGGCCAATCCGGTACACGCACGGGATGGGTGGCAGTCGCGCCACACCACAGTATGGGTGATGACGCGGGACATGCCCTTCGTGGTGGATTCGGTGCTGATGGCCTTTTCCCAGAACGGACAGGGCACTCACTACCTGAACAACGTCGTCTTCGGCGTCGATCGGGACGAGAACGGCGCCATCGTCGCGCTGAATCGCGACATCCACTACCCCAACCGGGAGCTGCTCCTGTACGCGGAGGTGGACCGGCTTGCGGATGCGGACCTGTCGGAGCTGACCGAGCGGCTCAGAACCACCATCAACGATCTGGAAGCCGTCGTCGGCGATTTTGCCGCGATGAAGACGAAGCTCAGGGAGGTGACGGCCGAGGCGATCGCCGGTACGCGCAGTGACGAGGAATCCCTCGCCTTTCTCGAGTGGCTGGCCAGGGACAACTTCACCTTTCTGGGATTCCGGGAGTTCGAATACGCCGGCGACTGCATACGGCAGGTCGGTGATCCGCTCGGCACGCTCAGGTTGCGGGCCAGGGCCAGTGAACGCCGGCTTTCCGAGCAACCCGAGCGAACCCGCGCCTTCCTGCTGGAACCGAAGCTGATCGCCTTCTCCAAGAGCGGCACCCGTTCGCGCGTGCATCGGCCCGCGTATCCCGACTACGTCGGGGTCCGTCGCTTTGACGAGCACGGTCACGTCGTCGGTGAGTATGGCTTTCTCGGTCTCTACACCTCCCGGGTGTACCGGCAGGATCCCTGGGAAATGCCCGTGGTGCGCAGGAAGGTGCGGGAGGTGATGGACCGGTCGGGCTTCGACCCCGGCGGATTCGACGGCAAGGTGCTCGCGCACCTGCTGGCGACGTATCCGCGCGACGAGCTGTTTCAGATCGGCACCGACGAGCTGCTGGAAACCGCTGTCGCCGTCACCAACATTCACGAGCGGCGCATCATCCGGATCTTCATCCGGGTGGAGAGCTATGGCCTGTTCGTCAACTGTCTCGTCTACCTGCCGAGAGACCTGTGGAATACCCATGCCCGTCAGAAAATCGAACAGCTGCTGGCTGAGACGTTCCACGCCGAGGATTTCGATTACGACATCCATCTGTCCGAGTCCATACAGCTGCGGCTCCAGTACACGATCCGAATCCGTCCCGGCACCGAAGTGGATTTCGATCAGGCAGCGCTGGAGCAGAAAGTTGCCGAGCTCATCAGCGACTGGAACACCGAGCTCAGTCACGCCTTCATCAGCGCCTTCGGCGAAACGGTCGGCCGGCGCTATCAGCGGCTCTACCAGAACGCCTTTCCGGCCGGATACCGTGAGGGCTACAGTCCCCGGACGGCTGCCGACGACGTCGCCAGTATCGAGCAGCTGTCGGACGAGCATCCGCTGCTGACGCGTTTCTATCACCTGCCGGAAGACGCGAACGACCGGATCAGGCTCAAGGTGTTTCATCTTCATGGTCCGCTGCCGCTGTCGGATCTGATCTCCAAGCTCGAGAACATGGGCCTGGTTGTGATCGAGGAGCAGCCACACCGGATCAGCAAAACCACGGGACAGAACGTGGCGCTGCACGACTTCCTGCTGATCTGCGGAGAGACCATCGACATCGTCGAAGTGGGCGGCCGGTTCAACGACGCCTTCGAGCGGGTCTGGACCGGACAGGCGGAGGACGACGGCTTCAACCGCCTGATCCTGGCAGCGGGGCTGACCTGGCGGCAGGTCACCGTCCTCAGAACCTACGCCCGATACCTGCAGCAGATCCGTTTCGGCTTCAGCCAGCCGTTCATCAGCGACACGCTGGTCGCGCACCCGCAGATCTCACGGATGCTGCTGCGCTGGTTTGAGACCCGTTTCCAGGTGGACGGCGAACCGGGGCCCCTGGCAAAGCTGCAGCAGCAGATTCTCGCCGCGCTCGAGAAAGTGGCTCTCCTGAACGAAGACAGGATACTCAGGCGCATTCTCGATCTGATCAATGCCACGAAGAGGACCAACTACTTCCGCACCGATGCCGGCCGGTCGCGTCCATTCCTGTCGCTGAAGCTCTCACCCAGAGAGATTCCGGACATGCCGCGACCACTGCCGGAATTCGAGATCTTCGTCTGCGCGCCGCACTTCGAGGGAGTACACCTGAGGGGCGGATCCATCGCCAGAGGCGGACTGCGCTGGTCGGACCGTCTCGAGGATTATCGTACTGAGGTGCTGGGCCTGGTGAAGGCGCAGATCGTGAAGAACGGCGTGATCGTGCCGACCGGTGCCAAGGGTGGTTTCGTGCTGAAGGAGGTTCGAGGAATCAAGCCGGACGTAGTCACCTGCTACCGGCAGTTCATCAGCGGACTGCTGGATCTCACCGACAATCTGGCAGACGGCGTGGTTGTGCCACCAGAGCGGGTGAAACGCTACGACGCCGACGATCCGTATCTGGTCGTCGCTGCGGACAAAGGGACGGCGACCTTCTCTGACGATGCGAATGCCGTGTCCGACCAGTACGGCTTCTGGCTCGGGGACGGCTTCGCTTCCGGTGGTTCCCACGGTTACGACCACAAGAAGATGGGCATCACCGCTCGCGGTGCCTGGATCTCCGTCCAGCGCCACTTCAGGGAGCTGGGCGTGGACGTGCAGTCGGATCCGGTGACGGTGCTGGGTATCGGTGACATGGGCGGAGACGTGTTCGGCAACGGGATGCTGCTGTCCCGATCCATCCGGCTGGTGGCTGCCTTCAACCATCTGCACATCTTCCTAGATCCGGATCCGGATCCTGAGGTGAGCTTCGCCGAGCGCCAGCGCCTCTTTGCGGGGCCCGCCTCCGGCTGGGGGGACTACGACTCCACCCGGATTTCCGCCGGAGGCGGAGTGTTCTCCCGCAAGGACAAATCCATCCGTTTGACCTCCGAGATCAAGTCCCGGTTCGGATTGTCCGCCGACCGGCTGGCACCGGACGAGCTGATTCACGAACTCCTGAAATCTCCCGTCGACCTGATCTGGAACGGCGGTATCGGCACCTACGTCAAGGCGGGCTTCGAGACCGACGCCGACGTTGGCGACCGGGCGAATGACCACCTGCGGGTAAACGCCAGGGATCTGCGCGCGCGGGTATTCGGCGAAGGTGGCAATCTGGGCCTTACGCAACGGGCGCGTGTGCAGTTTGCGCTGTCCGGCGGCTCGGTGAACACGGACTTCATCGACAACTCCGCGGGTGTGGACTGCTCGGATCATGAGGTAAACATCAAGATCGCGTTGAACGGCATGGTGAACGCCGGTGACATGACGCCAAAGCAGCGCAATGTCCTGCTCGAGCAGATGACCGACGAGGTGGCGGAGCTGGTGCTCGAAAACAACAAGCATCAGACGCGCACGCTGAGCCTGGCACAGATGCATGCGCGTACCCGCCAGTCGGAGTACCGCCGCTTCATCACCTTCATGGAGTCGGCTGCCGGTCTCGACCGGGCGCTGGAGTTCCTGCCCACGGACGAGGAGCTCACCGAACGTCCCGGTCAGTCACTCACCCGTCCGGAGCTCGCGGTGCTGCTCGCCTACGCGAAGATCCATGTCAAGAAGACTCTGGTTGCCACGGACGTCGACCGCGAACCGCTGATTCATAGGGAGGTCCTGGGTGCGGTACCGGCGACCCTGCGCCAGCGGTATGAGCAGGTGGTTCTGGAGCATCCGCTTCGCAAGCAGATCCTGGCGAGTCAGGTGGCCAACAGCCTGGTCGACCACATGGGAATTACGTTCGTTGTGCACCTCCTGGAATTCGTCGGCGGCAGCATGGACGCCATGGTCCGGGCTTACTACGCCTTCGTGGAGGCCTTCGGTGTGCGTGCGTGGTTCGACGAGGTGGAGGAGCAGGCGGTCGTCCCGGAGATGATCCGCCTGGAAATGCTGCTCGACCTCATGCGCCTGGGCCGTCGCGCCACCCGATGGATTCTCCGTCATCGCCGCGGGCTCAGCAGCGTGCAGGGCTTTGTCGACGGCTGTCAGCAGCGGATCGCTACGCTCATCGACCGTCGTGCCTCACTGATGAGCAGGAGCGACAAGGATGACTGGCAGATGGCCGTAGAGGCGCTGATTGGTGCGGGTGTGGAAGAAACACTGGCACACCGGACGGCTCGTGCATCGCGCCTGGCGGACGCGCTTTCGATCGTCGATGCTTCCGACGCGACCGGCGAGGACGTGGTCAAGACCGCGGAAGTGTTCGTGCAGCTGTCAGAGAAGCTGCAGACGGACTGGCTGTCTGATCAGCTTGCCCAGCTGTCGCCCGCGAGCCACTGGCAGGCCATGGAGCGCGATGCGTTGCTCGACGATGTCATGACCCAGCAGGGACGCCTGGCCGTGAGCGTGCTTGCTGAAGCTGGTGGTGACGTGGAACGCTGGATCTCCGAACAGGAGCGCCTGGTCTCGGAGTGGCGGCGTGTCATCAACAACGCCCAGCACGCGGCCCAGCAGGACTTTTCCATGTTCGCCATGACCTGTCGCAGGCTGGCCGATCTTGGCCGACAGGAAGTGGGCTGACGGCGCGGCGCCGGTGCGATTCTGCTATAACGGCAGCTCGAACGGCACATCAGGGGAGTCCCGATGACACAGCTGAAGTTCACGACGGAAGAACTCTACGACGACTACGAGTACGCCGCCCTGCACGAACGTGCAGGCGTGCGGATGCACGGTGGTTTCGACAGCAGCGGCCGCTACCTGCCGCCGCGCTCCAGGGGAAGGCGCAAGGCAATCGTCGCCTGGACGGAGGCTCTGCGCGCCAGGGGGGGCGAGCTCTTTGCTGCAGATGCCTCGCTGCTGACCGGTGCCCGAATGCCCAATGTCGCACAGCAGACGCTGCTGCTCGCCCACGGCATCGGCCGGCCGTTCTGGAACAGCCTCACCATCACCGGCAAGATCGAAGGCCGGGGCCGTATTCTCGCGGAAATGGCGTTTCCCGATCTGCAGAAAGTGATCGTGGAGGACATCTCCGGCATGGCACTCGGGCATCTGAACAAAGGCCTGCTGGTCATGCACGGTATCGATGAGGGTGGCGAGCCGGACCGGGGTATCGGCGGACATGACGTGATGTGGTTCGTGGCGCGGGACCTGGCTTTCGGGCCGGATGCATTTCCCGACGTGGACCCGCCCGAGTCCATCGCCAGACCGGAAGCCGGCCAGCGGCTCATGCCCGAGCTCGCACCCGAATACGAAGCGATGCTGAGCTTCCTGATGAACCTGCTGCTCATCGAGTTCCGCGCGGAGATCGGATTCGCGTCAACCCAGGAGATTCTCCGCAACCCCGAGTTGTTCAAGGATCGCCGCGCCGAAGCGGAAGAAGCCGCGGAGATCGTCGGCCGCATCCGCGAGGACGAGCTGATTCACGTCGAGTCACTGCGGCTGTATCTCGGCGAAATCCGTGAGCTGACGCTGAGGACGCTGGACGGCGGTACCGTGCGCGGCTCCACGCTGATCGACCGGTTCTGGGACGGGCTCGTACGCTGGGCCACGGTGGATCAGCCTGCCATTGCCGCGGCGAACCAGTACGAAACGCTCAAGCCGATGATTCTCGAGGAGCCGGAGGGAGCACGCGTACTCGCGCAGTTCGATGCGCTTGCGGACCGGAAGGCGCCGGCCGCCGCAAGCGGCTGACCGGTACACACCGACTCAGCTGTCGTAGCTCACACCCATCCCGGCACGGACGTCGTTGTTCACGCCGTAGGGGGCGATGGGATAACGCAGCCCGTTGTTGGAGAGGTGCTCGAGCCCTGAGATCACCTTGGGCAGATATGCCGGCGGAATAGCCATCAGCAGCTCATCTTCCATAACGCCGCCGTAGCGGCGCTCTGCAAAACAGGGAATGGAAAGACTTGGCTCGCCGCTGGCCAGTGCTCGCCCCCACGAGTCGGCGCAGGCGGATTCACCGACACAGCCCCACTCCAGCTTCTTGTAACCCGTCCACTGCAGGCCGTTGATGAACAGGATCATCTGCGCAGGGGTGGCATAGATCAGGCAGATATCCGGTGGATTCAGCCGGCCGCTGGTCAGCGGGCTCGCCACCATGGCTTCGAAGCGCCCGTATGGGACCACGTCCATGGCCTCCTGGTGAGCCCGGGCGTCATCGAGCTCCTGGTACCAGACGCCCCGCATGCGCTTGCCGGACAGCCAGTCGTCGCTGCGCGGGTGCAGGCCGATCACGGTGCTGCATTGAGCGCCTACCAGGTCGTCTGCGGTGATCCCCACGGTCCAGCCGTTGCGGGCGGCCATACCGACGATCTGGTCCGTGGTGTGGATGGCGCTCGGTCGACGGATACGGGGGATGGCCTCCATGTCCGCCGCGCGCTCGAAGAGCTTCATGCCGATGGGCGTGGTCCGCAGGCGCAGGTAGCGATTGAGCCCCGTCACGATCTCATTGAGGTCGATTCCGGTCTGGTCGCTGGCAATCAATTCGCTCATAGTCTTCTCCTCAGGAAATCCAGTGTGGCTTCGGCGAGCGCCTCAGGCTCGTCGAAGTGCACCATGTGTCCGGACCCGGCAAGGGTCACCAGCTCCGCGTCGGGGAACAGCGCGACCCGGGCTTCCAGCTCGCCCGGGGCGAACGCGCCGGTCCAGCTCGAACCGGTGGGCATCGCAGATCGCCAGTATTCTGCCGCGTGAGCGCCTGCAACGATGCAGGTGGGGCAGCGTACCGACGTCCAGTAGCGCTCGTTGGCGTCCGCATCGGCGCCGACGAACACGGACTGCGCCCGGGGATCGAAAGCCCAGTGGAGCGCACCGTCCTCGCCGGTCATAGTGCCCAGTCTGGCGAGCTCCATTGCCCGCTCCGGCGCGAGCCGCGGATTGTTCGCCAGCAGGCGCTCGGCAGCGAAGGCCAGGCTCGGCAACGGTCGGGGCGTATGCGGCGCGCCGAGTGTGGCCAGCAGCCGGGCTCCTTCGGCTTCCAGCGCGAGCAGCGGATCCGCGGGGCGTCTGCCCGCCGGTGGACCGAGTCCCTCCACCACGATGGCGGCCCGTACCCGATCGGGGAAGAGAGCAGCGAACCGGCACACCACATGCCCACCCAGACTGTGCCCGAACAGCACCACCGGAGCACCGGTCATCTGGTCGATGACCACGTGCAGGTCGTAGATCATCTGTGCCATGGAGTAGCCGCCCGGCTTGTCACTGGCACCATGACCTCGGAGATCTGCGAGGAACACGGGGTGACTGTCGGCGAGTCTGGAAGCTACCGGCATGAGGCTCAGTGCAACGTCGCGCAGTCCGTGCAGCATGACCACCGCGGGTGTGCTCAATTCCTCGCCGATGGCGTAGAGATTGAGGCTGACGCCATTGGCATCCACGCGCAGACGTCGGGGCTCGGACATGTGACTTATGATCCTGGCCAGGATCATCGAGAGTACCGTATCGGCTGACGCACCGTCTAATGAGCTAACATGGCGGCCGTCGATCATCACCGCGAATACTGCCATTGAGTCGTTCGTTCCTCGCGTTTCTCCTTTTCGTTCTGTTTCTGACCGGCAGCGCGGCGGCGCTGCTCTGGTGGGCGGGGCCAGCCATGGTGTCGCTGGCCCTCGACGAGGAACGCCGCAGTACGCCCTACTATCTGGTGCACCTGCTCGCCGAGCGCGAGCCCGCCGCCTATTTCCAGACCTTCGGTGGTCTACTGCGCGAAGAGGGGGCTCAGCTGCTCTGGCGCGGCAGCCTGAAGGCGTTACTTGCAGGACGCAGCCGGGACGAGTTCACGGATGCCGCGCTGCTTGAATTCAGCGAGGGATCGTCGGTGGTGCAGATGCTGACGAGCAGCGCGTATCGGACCCTGACCCGGGATCGTGCACCCGTTCTTCTCGGCACGGCTGAGCCGCCCGGCCCGATTGCCCAGGACGAGACACTGCTGCTGTGGCTGCTCGAGCTCGGCGAGGGGACGGATGCCGGCGTGCTGAAACCGCTCACGGGTTCCGCCGGAGCGCGTAACGGTCAGCTGATCTGGTCCACGCCGGTGGCGGTGCTGGAAGGGGAACGGTCCTGGAACCATCTGATCCTGCTGGCGTTCCCGGACACGAGCGCGCTGGAAGCCTGGCTCGACGATCCGGAGACCGTGACGGAGCGTGCACTCAGTCGACGTTACTACGACGCCGAGGCCATGCTCGAGCTGGGTTCGAGTTGAGCAGCCAGAGGAACAGATGTGCCGTTCGGAACTCGTCGAACTCCCCGAGATTGGGCAGGGTGAGCGCATCCATGCGGGCGATCTCACGGTAGGCAGGATCCGGCAGCGTAGTCACACGGGAATCCGCTACCAGGATCCGGTCGGCGTGACGCTGGGCGATCTTCAGCAGCGACAGGTTGCGACGGTCGTAGAGCACGTCTGCCATCAGCAGCACGTCGGCTCTGGCGGGCAGCGGACCTTCCGGTTGTGGCAGGGCGTCGGCGAGCTCCAGGGTTACCCCGTTCAGCGAGGCGTTGGTTCTGGTCGCCAGCAGCGCGTCGGGATCCGTATCGCAGGCGATGACGCGACGGGCACCCGCCATGGCCGCCGCGATACCGGCCACACCGGAGCCGGCACCCAGATCGATGACAGTCCGCTGTTTTACCCACTCGGGATGGTTCAGCAGGAAGCGGGCGAGTGCCAGACCGCTTCCCCAGCAGAACGACCAGTAAGCGGGCTCGCGGATAACGGCCTGCATCACATCCGGGTCGAGCGGGCCGGTCTGGTAGTCGGCGTTGATGAGACTCAGCCGGAGTCCCCCGCAGTCCGGCAGCGTGACCACCTCCATGCGGGCATCGGGCAGGGTGCGGTTCAGCCGTCCTTGCAGTGCAGCCAGTGTCATGACTGCACACTTTACCCGGCAACGACGTTGTTGATCAGAGCTCGGAGGTGTGCCGGCGGATCCAGAAGAGTCCGATGACGCCCAGGGCGATGACACCGAGCAGGGGCAGATCCAGCGGCAGGGCATCGGGGCCAGCCAAAGGTTCACCGTTCAGCGAGTTTTCGGATGCGGGCAGATTGTTTGACAGCGCCTCGTCGTCCGGGTCGACACTGGCAGCGGCTGGACCGATACCCAGTGCGAACAGCAGCAGCAATATGCCAAGGCGTCGCTTCACGTCCACTCCCTGTGGTGCCTTTCCGCCGTGCTCCATGCTTCCGGCGGTATCCCGCTGGCGGTGGGATGATAAGGCGGTTCAAATAACGGTCGGAAGTTTAGGAAAAAAGCGGCCGGGGCGCCGCGAGGGGCATGTATGACCTGTAAATCGAAAGTAATTCTGCGCATCACCTGGTCAGTGACCGTCGGCGTGATCCTGCTCGGAGGGGCGCGGTGGTCGCACGCCGAGGTCGCGGCCGACTGCAGCGCGGCTGCTTACCGGGCGTTCGATTTCTGGCTGGGCCGATGGGAGGTTCGGCTTGCGGACGGTCGCCTTGCGGGCAGCAACGTCATCGAGGCTTCCCGGGATGGGTGTCTGCTTACCGAGACCTGGACCGGAGCAGCGGGCGGTGAGGGATTCAGCCTGAACTTCTATGACCCGGCTGCGGATCGCTGGCGCCAGGTCTGGGTGTCCGCAGGCAGCGTCATCGAGATTGCCGGAGGTCTGGAGGAAGAGAGCATGGTGCTGTCCGGGGAGATCACGGACCGCCGGACCGGTGATGTCAGGCCCTTCCGTGGCCGCTGGACGCCGCTGCCGGAGGGACAGGTCCGGCAGTTCTTCGAGGAGTTCCGGGACGGGGAAGGATGGCAAACCTGGTTTGATGGGATCTATGCCAAGGTCTTAGAATAGGCGGCTTTGCTGACGGGTATCTGGGGAAAAATATGCCGATGATTCTGAACGAAGAGCAGAACATGCTCAAAGACAGCGCCAAGGACTTCTGTACCAACAGCGCACCCATTGAGCAGCTGCGCAAGCTCCGGGACGGGAACAGCGCGGACGGCTTCGATCGCGCTACATGGAAGGCCATGGTGGAACTCGGCTGGGCCGGCATTCCGTTCCCGGAAGAGCACGGCGGCCTCGCGTTCGGTTACAAGGGTCTCGGCGTCGTCACGGAAGAAACCGGCCGGACGCTGGCGGCGAGCCCGCTTTACGCCACGGTCTGGGTGGGCGGTACGGCCATCAATCTGGGCGGCTCCGAGGCGCAGAAGGCCGAGCTTCTGCCGAAGATCGCGGGTGGGGAGCTGCTGCTGGCGCTGGCACTGGAGGAATCCCACCGGCACAACCCTTACGGTATCTCCACCACGGCAAAGGAATCCGGCGGCACCTGGCAGGTCTCCGGCGAGAAGACCTTCGTGCTGGACGGTCATGTGGCAGACAAGCTCATCGTGGTGGCGAGAACCTCGGGCAAGGCAGGGGATCGCGACGGGCTCACGCTGCTGCTGGTCGACGCCAAGGCCAAGGGTGTCGACATCACCCGGACCATGATGGTCGATTCGCGCAACGCGGCGAACGTCAAGCTCACCAATGCGCCGGCGGAAGGCGTTATCGGTGAGGTGGGCAAGGGCGCGGACGTGCTCGACCCCACGCTGGACATCGCCCGCATCGGCATTGCGGCAGAGATGCTCGGCAGCACTCAGGAGTGCTTCGAGCGGACGGTGTCGTATCTCAAGGAGCGGGAGCAGTTCGGGGTGCCCATCGGCTCGTTCCAGGCGCTCAAGCACCGGGCAGCGGACATGTTCTGCGAGATCGAGCTGTCCAAGTCCTGCGTGCTCGAAGCGCTGACCGCGCTCGACGAAGGGCGTGATGCAAGCGAGATCGCCAAGCTCGCGAGTCTGGCCAAGACCAAGGTCGGGGAAACCTTCCACACCGTTTCCCGCGAAGGCATCCAGATGCACGGTGGCATCGGCATGACGGACGAGTTCGATATCGGCTTCTTCATCAAGCGGGCCGCC
>QJYB01000097.1 GCA_003247835.1 Gammaproteobacteria bacterium
AGCTTTCACGTCGACGGGCAGGCGCCGTACGAGGATGTCCTGGCGCTGCTGAACATCGACGATCCCGGCGGGAGCCGCGGCGGATTCGACTTCAATTCCGACCTGCACATCGAGATGGGAGATGCGATTACCCGGCTGGACGTGATGTCGGATCTCACCGGACTCGCACTGGAAGCGCCCGGGGAGCTCGCCAAAGCGCCGGACGATGCGGTCCCTTCGGAGCTGACCCTGAGCTTCCTGGATCAGTATCAGGCCGTCCGGTTCCGCTACGGCAGTGCCCGCGGTTGGCTGCACGTGGACGGTACCCCGCTCAGAGGAGCCATCGGCTTTTCAGCACCGCCGCCGGTCATCGACGCCCGGGAAAATGTTCTGGTGCTCGGTGGACGCGTTGCCGGCTTCAGCCTCGACGAGGTGGTGCCCGACCGCGGGGGTGACGGGGCAGGTGCCGGGGAGCGTGATCTGCTGCCCATACCCGTAGAGCTCGCCGGGCTCGAAGCCGGTGCGATCGACGTGAATGGCGTGCTGTTCCACGATGTGCGGCTTGAAGGCCGCATCGGCGCCGGTCCTTCTGCGGACGTCAGCATCTCCGTCGACAGTCCGGATCTGGTCGGCCACGTCGGTGTACCGGCAGCAGGGCCCATCGCGCTGGACCTGGCATTGCTCCGACTGCCGGCGAGCGACGTCAGCTCGGATGCGGATCCGCTGGACGTGGCCATTCTGCCGCAGCTGGTCGATGCGGACGTCAGCGTTGCCCGGTTCCTCGTCGGTGAGAAAGACTACGGTCGCTGGAACTTTCGACTGCGGCCGGAGCCCGGCAGTGTGGCGCTGCTCGATCTCGACGCGGAACTCCGTGGAGTGCGGATCGTCTCGGACAGGCTTGTCTGGGACGGTGCTGACAACAGCAGCCACTTCGTGGGTACGCTGACGACAGACGATCTGGCCGAAGTCATGCCGCAGTGGGGTTATGCCGCGAGCGTGAGCACCGAGCAGGCCTCGATGCAGGGTGATCTGCGCTGGCGCGGCTCGCCTGCGGCGGTAGATCTGGAGCGTCTGGTGGGAGAAGCCTCTTTCGAAGCGAAGAACGGCCGGTTTCTCGACGTGACCCAGGGTACCGACGCCATGAAGATCTTCTCGCTGGTGAACTTCTCCAAGATCGCCCGGCGGCTCAACTTCGATTTTTCGGACGTGGTCGGCGAAGGGGTCAGCTTCGACACCGTGACCGCCACGACAGAATTCGAGGAAGGTACGATGCGGTTTGTCGAACCCATGAAGGTGAAGGGTTCGGGATCGAGCTTCCGTGTCGCCGGCACGGTGGACCTGGTGGAAGGGCGGCTGAACAACGAGATGATCGTGACGCTGCCGGTGACCAAGGGGCTGCCCTGGTACGCCGCCTACGTGGCTCTGGCCAATCCGCTGGCGGGTCTGGGCGTTCTCGTTGGCGAGCGGGTGTTTCGCAAGCCGCTGGAGCAGTTCTCCAGCGCCAAGTACGAGGTGAGCGGCACGCTGGACGATCCGGTGCTCAAGTTTGTCAGCGTCTGGGATACCCGTATGGACCGGCCCCAAGTTGGACTGGAACCGGAGACGCCGGAGGCCGGTGTCGAGGCCGCGCCGGCCGAGAGCGACGTGCCGCGGCCCGTTGCGCCAGCCGAAGAAACGGCGCAGAACACAGGAATGTAGCAGATGACGCAAGCGCTTCTGGAAGACGCCAGGCAACGGCTCTGGGTACCGGCAGGCATCGAGCAGCAGGACGTCGACCGCCTCATGGGTCGACTGATGGGTCGGGACGTGGACCTGGGTGAGCTGTACTTCCAGTACCAGCGCCACGAGAGCTGGGCGCTGGAGGACGGCATCGTCAAAGACGGCGCGTACAGCGTCGACCAGGGTGTGGGTGTGCGGGCGGTCGCAGGTGAAAAGACCGGTTTCGCCTACGCCGAGGACATTATGCTGCCCTCGCTGACTGCGGCGACGGAAGCAGCCCGCTCCATCACCCGTCTGGGTCAGTCCGGCAGCGTACCGGCGCCGTTCCGCCAGACCGTGCCCGCACGTTACGGCGCCACGGATCCCATCCGCTCGGTTTCCGAGGAGGTCAAGGTGGCGGTGCTCGGCCAGGTGGACACGCTTGCGCGCAGCCTGGATCCCCGGGTCAGGGAGGTGAACGTCCGGCTGGCCGCGAGCCACGAATCCGTGCTCGTGGTGGCGTCGGACGGTACGCTCGCCGCCGACGTTCGACCGCTTGTGCGTCTGGACGTGTCGGTCATCGTCGAGCAGAACGGTCGTCGGGAGCGTGGCTCTGCCGGCGCCGGTGGCCGCTTCGAGCTGTCCCGACTCGTTGCTGACGGCACGGCGGAAAGCCTGGCGAAAGAGGCGGTCCGCACGGCGCTCGTGAACCTGGACGCGGAGGACGCACCGGCGGGACCCATGACGGTGGTGCTCGGTCCCGGCTGGCCGGGCGTGCTGCTGCACGAAGCAGTGGGGCATGGGCTCGAAGGCGACTTCAATCGCAAGGGATCATCCGCATTCTCTAATCGTGTCGGCGAGCAGGTCGCCTCGACGCTGTGCACTGTGGTCGACGACGGCACTCTGGACGAACGACGCGGTTCGCTGACCGTGGATGACGAAGGCACACCCACCCAGGCGACGGTGCTCATCGAAAAAGGCATCCTCAAGGGATACATGCAGGACAAGCAGAACGCGCGTCTCATGGGGGTGTCCAGCACCGGTAACGGACGTCGGCAGTCCTATGCGCACATGCCCATGCCGCGAATGACCAATACCTTCATGCAGCCCGGTACGCACGATCCCGAGGAAATCATCTCGAGCGTCGGCAAGGGTATCTACGCAGTCAACTTCGGCGGCGGGCAGGTGGACATCACCTCGGGGCGGTTCGTTTTCTCCGCAACCGAAGCCTACCGGATCGAGGGTGGCCGGCTGACCCGGCCGATCCGTGGCGCGACCCTCATCGGCAACGGTCCGGAAGTGATGACCCGCATCTCCATGGTGGGTAAGGACCTGGCGCTCGACCGCGGGGTAGGTGTCTGCGGTAAGGATGGTCAATCCGTGCCCGTGGGAGTCGGCCAGCCGACGCTCAGGATCGACGAGGTGGTGGTGGGCGGAACGAGTACGGGCTAGGTCAACGGACCCGCTTCCTCGGTGTCGCGGAGAAAACGGAACAGAGCCCGCGCGTCGGTTTTCCGTCGCGATTCGTCCGGCGCCGTGCGCACCCGCGAGATCAGCCGACGCAGTTGCTGACGGTCGGCATGAGGATGCGCATCCAGGTATTCGGTCAGCGCGTCGTCGTCCTCGAGGAGCCTGCCGCGCCATTGTTCGAGCTGGTGAAACTCGTAGCGTGCTTCCGCCGAATCGCCTTCGAGCCGGGCCAGGGCTTCGCGGATGGGTTCGGGGTCGGTTCTACGCATGAGCTTGCCGATGAACTGCAGCTGACGGCGCCGGCCTTCGTGGGCACGGATCCGTCTGCAGGCATGGATCGCATCGGCCAGCTCGTCGGGCAGGGGTATGCTCGAGAGCTCGCCCGGCTCAAGCGCCACCAGCCGGGCGCCGATGCTTTGCAGATCGAGAGCCTCGCGTTTACGCTGCGTCCTCGACACCGTGGCGGGGGATTCTGTCCGCGTTGAATCTCGATCGGGATCCGTCATGTAGCGCCAGCACCAGGCGGGTGGTCAACAGCCAATCAGGGTAGCGAATAAACGCATGACGAACCAATTACCCGATCTCCGGGACAGCGAGCAGCGTCTGAAAAATCGGGTGCAGGACATCCTGGCCGAAGCCGGGCGGCAGGGAGCCAGCGCGGCGGAGGTGTCGGTCAGCGAGGACGTGGGTCTTTCGGTGACCGTCCGGATGCGGGATCTCGAGTCCGTGGAGTTCAACCACGACCGGGGCTTCGGCATTACGGTCTACTTCGGGCAGCGCAAGGGCAGCGCCAGCACATCGGACAGCTCCGTCGAGGCGATCCGTGAAACCGTGCGTGCCGCGGCCAACATCGCCCGTCACACCCAGGAAGATCCCTGTGCCGGACTCGCCGATCCGGACAGGATGGCGCACGACCTGCCGGATCTGGATCTCTACCACCCCTGGGACATCGATCCCGAGGCGGCTCAGACACTGGCGCTGGAGTGCGAGGCGGCCGGCCTCGGCTTCGATCAGCGGGTCAGGAATTCCGACGGCGCCAGCGTCAGCAGCCAGCGCAGCTGCCGCGTCTACGGCAATTCCCACGGCTTCGTCGGCGGCTACGTCGGCAGTCGTCACTCGATCTCCTGTGTGCTGATCGCCGCGGATGACGCCGGGATGCAGCGCGACTACTGGTACACGACGGATCGGAATCCGGACGCCCTGGAGGCGGCCCGAGCCGTGGGGCTGGAAGCAGGCAGGCGGGCGGTGGCGAAGCTGTCGCCGAGGAAGGTCAAAACCGGCGCGTTTCCTGTGGCGTTTTCCGCGCAGACCGCCGGTGGTCTGGCCGGGCACCTGCTCGGCGCCATCAGCGGTGGGGCGCTGTACCGGCGCGCCTCGTTCCTGCCGGACTCGCTGGGTGCTCAGGTGGCAGCGGAGCACCTGACGTTTTCGGAGGCGCCGCACCTGCCGGGTGCGCTCGGCAGCGCTGCCTTCGATGGAGAAGGCGTTGCGACGGCCGCGAAGGCTTTCATCGATCGAGGGAGCGTTGCCAGCTACATCCTGTCGAGTTACTCGGGACGCAAGCTCGGCCTCGCCACCACGGGCAACGCCGGCGGCGTGTTCAATCTGACCGTTTCCGGCCGGACGCTGCCGGTGGATGAACTTTTGAAGGAACTGGGCAGCGGACTGCTGGTCACGGACCTGATGGGTCAGGGCGTGAATCCGGTCACGGGAGATTACTCCCGCGGTGCCACGGGGTTCTGGGTGGACCGTGGAGAGATCGCCTATCCGGTGGACGAGATCACCATCGCCGCCAACCTCAAGGACATGTTCAGGGGTCTGGTGTGTCTCGGTGACGACCTGGACATGCGCGGCAACATCCGCGCCCCTACCGTGCTGATCGACCGCATGACCCTGGCGGGGGACTGATTTCGAACATCAGGCGTAAACCCAGGTCGCGAGCCCGAGAAAGGTGAAGAAACCGGCGACGTCCGTGACCGTAGTCAGCACCACGCCTCCGGCAATGGCCGGATCGATCTTCATGGCCAGGAGAATGCTTGGCAGCAGGCTGCCCGAGATGGCGGCGATGAGCAGATTGATGATCATGGCGCTGGCGATGACCACGCCCAGGGTGACGTCGTTGAAGGCGACTGATGCCACCACAGCCACGAGTCCGGCGAGCAGGAAGCCGTTCAGGGCTGCAAGCAGAAACTCCCGGTTCAGCAGAAACAGCAGGTTGGCCCGACCAATCTGACCCACGGCGAGACCCCTGATCACGAGGGTCAGGGTCTGGGTCCCGGCTATGCCGCCCATGCTGGCGACGATGGGCATCAGCACTGCCAGCGCCACCACCTTGGCAATGGTTTCTTCGAAGACGCTGATCACCCAGGCGGCGAGCAGGGCGGTGAGCAGGTTGATGGAGAGCCACAGAATGCGGCGTGGTGCCGAACGGAGGATGGGCGCGAAGGTGTCGTCCTCGATGTCCAGACCCGCCGGTGCCAGCACCGCTTCCTCCGCATCCTCGATGATCACGTCGACTACGTCGTCGATGGTGATCCGGCCGATGAGCCTGCCGTCGGCATCTACGACGGGTGCGGAGACCAGGTCCTGCTCCGAGAAGATCCGCGCCACTTCCGTATCCGGCAGATCGAAGGAGATGGCCTTGGCCTCGGAGTTCATCACCTCGCGCACCGTTACCGTGGGATCGGCTGTCAGGAGCGTGGTGAGGGGCAGAATGCCCACGTACTCGTCGCTGTTGTTCGTGACGACCAGTGTGTCTGTCGTTTCGGGCAGCTCCTTTTTCAGTCGCAGGTAGCGGAGCACGATCTCGACTGAGTGACGTGGCCGGACGGTGATCGTGTCCGTGTTCATCAGGCCGCCCGCCGTATCCTCCGGGTACGACAGAACTGCCTCGAGCCGGGACCTGTCGCTGGCATCCAGAGACGCCAGCACCTGAGCGGAGACCGTTTCCGGAAGCTGCTGCAGCAGGTCCGCGAAGTCGTCCGTATCCAGATCGGCGCTCGCGGCGACCAGGGCTTCGGTATCCATGTTCTGGAGAAACTCTGCCTGCACGTCGTCGTGCAGGTACTGCAGAACCTGGCCGTGCTCCTCTTCGTCGATGAGCTCCCAGAGCACGCTGCGTACTTTCGGCGGGGTGGATTCCAGCAGTACGGCCAGCTCCGGCGGACGCATGGATTCCAGGAGGAACCGGGTATCGTCGACCAGGCCACTGCCGTGCAGGCGGATCGCGCTTTCGATCTGTTCCTGAATCTGCATCTGAAATCTCAGCCGTTCTCATGAGTCCGAAGGCGCACGGATCACACGCGGCGGCAAGATTACCAGAAGTGGCCTCGGGGCAGAGTGCCCGTAGACGGGACCTATTCGCCCTCGCCGAAACGATTGGCGATGAGCTCGCTGATGGCGTCCAGCGCAGCTATCTCGTCCTCACCCTCAGCACGAAGCGTGAGCCGTGTGCCGATCGGAGCGGCCAGCAGCATGACGGCCATGATGCTCTTCGCATCCACCGCTTCCTCACCACGCGCCAGCGTAACCCGGCTTTCGAAGGTCTTTGCCAGGTTGACCAGCTTACCGGCTGCCCGAGCGTGCAGCCCGAGCCGGTTGACGATGGTGACGGCGGACTCCTGCACAGCGGTTCCTCAGACTTCCGTCTCGCGATGGCGGACCAGGACGTTGCCGAACCGTCCGTGGAAGTGGTTCCACAGCCGCTCGGACATGTAGACGCTACGGTGCCGTCCACCGGTGCAGCCGACGGCGACAGTCATGTAGGCTCGATTGTCCGCTTCGAAACGCGGGATCCACCGTTCCAGAAACCGGACGATGTCGTCGAACATCTCGTTCACCGCCGGTTGTGCCTGCAGGTAGTCGATGACCGGTGCGTCCTTCCCGGTCAGCGGGCGCAGTTCGTCCACCCAGTGAGGGTTGGGAAGGCAGCGGATGTCGAAGACCATATCGGCATCGACCGGCACGCCGAACTTGTACCCGAAGGATCTGAAGACGAGCGAAATGCCGGTGCGGTGCTGATGTGCGATCTGATTGCGCACCGTTTCAACCAGCTCGCCGCTGCGCATGAGTGTGGTATCGATGGTCAGGTCTGCCAGGCTGGATATTCCGGCCAGCAGGCGCTTCTCGGATTCGATAGCCTGCAGAAGATCGGTTGACTCGTTGGTGAGCGGGTGACGACGACGGGTCTCACTGAATCGCTTCACCAGCGTTCCTGTCAGCGCGTCCAGGTAGATGACCTCACAGTCGACTCTGGCCACGTCGATCCCGGCGTGAAAGTTCGGGAAGCTGGTCAGGCCGTGACTTCTTGCATCGATGCAGACTGCGTAGCTCTCTTCGCGATGCCCGGGCTCCGTGAGAATGTTCTTCACCAGTGAAGGCAGCAGCTCCACGGGAAAATTGTCGATGCAGTTGTAGCGGGCATCTTCCAGGGCCCGGAGCGCAGTCGATTTCCCGGAGCCGGAACGACCGCTGATGATTATGAGCTTCATGCCGCCTGACTGGCGAGCAGCCCGGTGAACACCTCGAAAAGCTGCTCATCCGAGGTTGCGGCGCGCAGGCGATTGCGGTTGTCTGCGTTGCCGTAGAGTCGTGCCAGGGCAGCCAGAATCTCGAGATGGGCGGAGGTTTCTTCGGGCGGCACGATCAGAACGAAGATGAGGTCGACGGGCTCACCGTCGATGGCGTCATAGTCCACCGGTGTGGCGAGGGTCAGGCAGGCGGCATGGATCCCGCTGCACGGCAGACGGCAGTGAGGGATCGCGACGCCTTCGCCGAGTCCGGTGCTGCCGAGACGTTCCCGATTCATGAGCTCATCGAAGAGCTGACGGGCCGAGAGCTCGTAGTGTTCTGCAAGCAGATCGCTCGCGTATTCCAGCAGCCGTTTGCGCGAGTTGGCGGCAACGCCGGATCGCGTGCAGCTCACGTCGAGGATGGTTCGAATGTCAATCATGCGATAGTTCAGCGGCCGTGGTGGCGATCCTGGTTCTTTTCCTTGTGTTTGAGAACCTGACGATCGAGCTTGTCCGTGAGCTTGTCGATGGCAGCGTACATGTCATCGCAGTCCGCGTCCGCGAACAGCTCCGCACCACTGATGTGGATGGTTGCTTCTGCTTTCTGTCTGAGCTTGTCGACCGTCAGGATCACGTGTGCGGTAGTGATGTGATCGTAGTGCCGTTCGAGTTTCTGGAGCTTGTCCTCGACGTAGGATTTCAGGGCGTCCGTAACGTCGACGTGATGTCCCGAGATGCTCAGCTGCATTAAAACCTCCTATGACTCTGGCGCTGAATGAAACTGACGCTGGAAGGGCGTGAGCCGGGACAACGCCCGCTCAGACCAGGCGTTTTCTCTCGTTGGATGGGGGAATCGCCATGGATTCCCGGTACTTCGCGACCGTTCTGCGTGCCACTTTTATGTTCTGCTTGGCCAGTATTGCTGCGATCTTGTTGTCGCTCAATGGTTTTCTGGGGTTCTCGTCGGCAGTAAGCTTGCGGATCAACGCCCGGATCGCCGTGCTTGAAACTTCGCCGCCACTGGCCGTCGAAACATGGCTGGAGAAGAAGTACTTCAGTTCGAAAATCCCCCGGGGTGTGTGCATGTACTTGCGGCTGGTGACCCTCGAGATGGTGGATTCATGCATCTCCACCGCCTCGGCGATGTCCGCCAGCACCAGCGGCTTCATTGCCTCCTCGCCGTACTCGAGAAACCCCCGCTGGTGCTCGACGATCTTGGTCGCCACCTTGAGCAGGGTCTCGTGGCGGCTCTGCAGGCTCTTCAGAAACCACCGAGCTTCCTGGAGGTTGTCCTTGAGGTAGACGTTGTCCGGGCTCGAATCAGCCCGCTTGACCAGGCTGGCGTAAAAATCGTTTATGCGCAGCTTCGGTGTAGCCTCCGGGTTCAGCTCCACCTGCCAGCGGCCGTTGTCCTTGTAGACGATCACGTCAGGAATGACGTATTCCGGCAGCTCACCGCCGACGCTGGAGCCCGGGCGGGGATTCAGGGATTGAATGAGCGACACCACCTGGGCGAGGTCTTCCTCGTCCAGCCGCATGCGCCGCTTCAGGGTGTTGAAATCCCGCGCAGCCAGAAGCTCCAGGTGGCTCGAGACGAGATCGAGTGCTTCTTCCCGCCAGGGCGTTTCCGGTTCCATGATCTCGAGCTGGATCTTCAGACAGTCGGCCAGATCCCGTGCACAGACGCCGACGGGGTCGAACCGCTGCAGGCGTTTCAGAACGGCAAGCAGCTCATCGGCTTCTACGAGTGTTTCCGGATCAGCATCCTCCGGTTCGTCGCGGTTGAGTCCGAGCAGAAGATCGTCGATCGACGTGGTGAGCATGCCGTCGGGGTCCACCGCATCGATGATGGCGGTGGCTATGAGCCGGTCGCGATCCGCCATGGGGGTGAGGTTCAGCTGCCAGAGCAGGTGCTCCTGCAGGGTCTCACCGGCGCTGTTGCGGTCTTCGCTGGACCAGTCCGCGTCATCACCGCTGCTGCTGCCTGCGGGTGTGGCAGGCTCATAGACGTCGTCCCAGCTGGTATCCACGGGCAGCTCTTCCGGAAACTCGTCGCGACTCTCGGCACCGGGTTCGGTGTCCGCGTCGTCGCCGAACGAGTAGTCCTCGGTGGCGGCGTCCGTGAGCGTGTCTGCTTCCCAGTCGTCTGAATCGCCGTCGAACTCACTCGCAGTCTCCACATCATCGGCTGCCTGGGAATCGTCGCCGACGGGCTCCTGGATTTCGTTGGGGTCGGCAACTGGCTCGTCTTCGTCCAGCTCGAGCATGGGATTGGACTCCAGCGTCTGCTGGATCTCCTGTTGCAGATCCAGCGTGGAGAGCTGCAGCAGCCGGATGGCCTGCTGCAGCTGGGGCGTCATGGTCAGCTGCTGACCGAGCTTGAGGGTGAGCGTCTGCTTCATGGCTCGGGACGCATCAGAGGCTGAACGCCTCACCGAGGTAGACGCTCCTGACCTGTTCGTTTTCGAGAATGGCGGCCGGCTTGCCCTCTGCGATGATCTGACCGGCACTGACGATGTATGCACGGTCGCAGATGTCCAGCGTGTCCCGGACGTTGTGGTCGGTGATCAGCACACCGATGTGGCGACCCGCGAGGTCTCTGATCTCGCTCTTGATGTCGGCGACGGAAATGGGATCGACGCCGGCGAACGGCTCGTCGAGCAGCATGAACCCCGGCTCGGTTGCCAGGGCCCGGGCAATCTCGAGGCGCCGACGCTCTCCTCCGGAGAGACGCTCGCCGAGTGACTTGCGTACACCCTGCAGGTGAAACTCGTCGAGCAGCTGCTCCAGCTGGCGTCTGCGCTGCTCGCCCGAAAGCTCCTTGCGGAGTTCCAGAATGGCCAGGATGTTGTCTTCGGTGGAGAGCTTGCGGAACACGCTGGCTTCCTGTGGCAGGTAGCCGATCCCCGCTCTGGCCCTGACGTGCATTGGCGCATTCGTGAGCGGTCTGTCATCCAGCGATATCTGGCCGGCATCCGCCCTGAGCAGCCCGACGATCATGTAGAACGTGGTTGTCTTGCCGGCGCCGTTGGGGCCCAGAAGGCCAACGATCTCGCCGCTGTTCACATGCAGGCTCACGTTTTCCACCGCGACCTTGTTCCGATACTGCTTACGCAGGTCGCGTGCTGCCAGCGTTGCCATCGGTTATTGGGGCTCGTCTTCCGTCGGCGTCGGCTGGTCGGTGTTCTGCGGTGTCGCCGCCTTCGTCGCAGCCGGCTGCAGGACCATCCTGACGGGTTCTTCGCGTTCGGCGGTGGCGTCCACCCGCCCGGCGACGATGTCGTAGACGATGAGGTCTCCCGTGAGGGTGCTGCCTTCCTGCTCCAGGTTGGCTTCCCCTTTCAGGTCCACGCGCTCGTCCTGAGTGTGGTAGATGATGGTCAGCGCCCGGGCTCTGACCAGCTCCTTACCTTCCTCGATCTGCTGCTGGTAGTGGGCGGGCGTATCCTCCGCGGTGATCCGCACCACCTTCTTGCCGTCCTGCAGGTCGATGGTCAGCGTTTCGGCGGTCACTCTGAGCGTTCCCTGGTCGACCTGCACGGCCCCCCGATAGATCACGCGATTACCATTCTGATCGTATTCGACGTTGTCGGCCCGGATGTGGATGGGCTGATCCGCATCCTCCGGCAGTGCCTGTACGGATTGAGCGATGAGCATGTTGCAGAGCACCAGGCAGGCAGTGGCGGCCCGGAAACTACTTGAACTGATCCACCAGGATGACGGTGTGTACGCGTTGCTCATCGTTCGAAAACAGCTTCAGCAATCCCAGGTCGAGATTTCCTTCGAGCCCGACGGCGCGGGTGCGCCCGGCGTGGGTGGTGATCATAACATCCTGATTGGTTTCGGCGTATTGGCGGTCCGGGTAGACGGTGATGGAGGGTGTGACGAGAACGTAACTCCTGCCGTCCGGGAAATGCTGTTCCATCTCCACGTCTTCCTCGAGCAGCACCTCCTCCTCGGCGGAGTCGCGGTTCGATGCGTTGCGGACGATCCCCCGGTTGGCGGTAATCCGCCAGGGTGGATCGGGATCCCGACTGATGATCAGGTCGGGCTCGCGCAGATAGGTCCTGTCATAGGGCTGGAAGTTCTCGATCTTCGGGGAGAGCAGCCGGTATCTGAGCTCACCGGTCGATCGGAAGCTGGTAATGACCGCACCGTCGATCGTCAGGTCCGGCCCTGCCGTTTCGCTGACACTCGGACGACGATCGTCGATGGCCGACATCGGCTGGAAGTAATGGGCGACCCAGAGCACGGCGCTGGTACCGACGACGATGGCAGCGAGCCGCCAGCCGGACAGCAGATGTCTGGCCTGACCAGCCGGGGTGTCAGCAAGGTAGCCGGCGCTGTCTGGTGCGTTGGCCACGTTCAGTACGGCCAGGTACCCCTGGCACGCATCAGGAGCTCGACGACTTCGCGGGCGACACCGTCACCGCCGCGGGTTTCGGTCACATAGTCGGCCCGCCGGCGAACTTCCGGGTGTCCGTTGGGTACGGAAATGGCGAGCCCGACCCGGTCGAACAGCACCAGGTCCGGCAGATCATCCCCGACGTGGGCGACCTGTGCCGGCGAGAGGTGCAATGAACGGCTGAGCGCCTCGAGCGCCGGTCCTTTGTCGGTCAGACCCTGCTGCAGGTGGCGGATGCCGAGCTCGGCCGCACGGCGCTCCACCACCGGCGATGAGCGGCCGGTGAGCAGGGCGACCTGAATGCCGCCCGCCATGAGCTGCTTGATCGCGGCACCGTCCTGAACGTGAAATGCCTTGATTTCCCGGCCATCGTCCGTATAGACGATACGCCCGTCGGTGAGCACGCCGTCCACGTCGAAGCTGACCAGCTCGATGGCGCGGGCGGCTTCGAGCAGGCGCGGTGGGAAAATCAAGAGCCGGGAGTCCAGGCGCCGGCCTGGTTGACCAGCACGAGGTTGTAGCCACACCAGGCAGCCAGCATGACCAGTCCTTCGAACCGGGTAATGACGGGTCTGGAGCCTATTGCGTAGGCGAACAGCGCCAGCATCAGCGTCAGGGCGAGCATCATGCCGCAGTCCCGCCAGAGCGCGATGATGTCGATTTCGGTACCACCGATGATGCCCGGGATGGGCAGCACGGCCAGCACGTTGAGGATGTTCGATCCCACCACATTGCCGATGGCGATGTCCGAATGGCCCTTGATGGCGGAGCCGAGCGTCGCGGCGAGCTCAGGCAGGCTGGTACCGACGGCGACGATGGTCAGACCGATGATCAGCTCGCTCACGCCCAGCGCCGAGGCGATCTCCGTAGCGGCCCAGACGAGTACCTGAGCACTGACCAGCAGAACGAGCAGACCGGCGATCAGCCAGAAGATGGCCTGCCCTTTCGGCATCTGCTGCAGCTCGTCCAGCTCCTCCTGAATGCTCTCCGATACGTCGGCTTCCGCCGTCTGCTGGTTCTTGACCAGGCGCCAGAGAATGAGACCCAGGCCGCCGAACAGCAGCAGTCCGTCCAGCGGCGAGAGATACAGGTCGAACAGCAGGATGAGGGTGAGGATGGTGGCGCCGAGCAGCCAGGGCAGCTCGGCCTTGAGCACGGTCTGCGAGAAGGGCAGTGGCGCAACGATTGCCGTGAGTCCAAGCACCAGACCGATGTTGGCGATGTTCGAGCCGATGGCATTACCGACGGCCAGCAGGCTGGTGCCCTCCCAGGAGGCGGTGGCAGAGACCAGGATCTCCGGTGTGGACGTACCCAGTGACACGACGGTCAGGCCGATCAGCATCTTCGACACGCCGAGGTGGTTCGCCGTGCTCGCCGCGCCGGACAGGAACTTGTCTGCACTCCATACGAGCGTGATGAACCCCAGGATCAGGGCCAGGATCAGGAACCACATAGGAGAGTCGAAACCGGATTGTCAGTTTGGTAGATCAAGGCCGCACTTTAAGTCGGATCGGACCATCCCGCCAACATCGTCTGCCGCAGGGCTGAGGTGAGCATGATCCTCGCCGCATCCCCTGATTGTGTTCGGTGCACGCGTTCGCATTTTTCACTGATGACATCGTGCTCGGATACGCGTATTCGCATCGGCGGTGATGGTATAGTCGCCGGTTGTTCACGAGGCGATCGGCAGATGTCCGAGGCAGCGGCCAGGGATACGGCACAAGACAACCTCATCGAGATCCGGGATCTGGTTTTCAGGCGGGGAAACCGCCTCATATTCGACGGGCTCAGCATGAACGTTCCGCGCGGCGGCATTACCGCCCTGATGGGTCCCAGCGGATGCGGAAAAACCACGCTGCTCAGGATCATCGGCGGGCAGATCCGACCGGATGCCGGCTCGGTACTTGTCCGCGGTGAAGAGGTGACTGCTCTCACCCGCGGTGAGCTGCTCGAGCTGCGCAGGGACATCGGCATGCTGTTCCAGACCTCCGCGCTGTTCACCGATATGAGCGTGTTCGAGAACGTCGCCTTCCCCCTGCGTGAGCATACGGAACTGCCTGAGGACACGATCCGCGATCTGGTGCTGCTCAAGCTGAATGCCGTGGGTCTGCGCGGCGCCAGGGACCTGATGCCGAGCCAGCTCTCCGGAGGCATGTCACGCCGGGTCGCGCTGGCCCGTGCCATCGCCCTGGATCCCTGCCTGCTGATGTACGACGAGCCGTTCACCGGTCAGGATCCCATTTCCATGGGGGTGGTGGTTACGCTGATCCGGAGGCTCAACGGCGCGCTGGGCGCCACGAGCCTGCTTGTGTCCCACGACATTCACGAAACCACGGGAATCTCCGACACGATCTACATTCTCGACCAGGGCAAGGTGGTCGCGGGCGGGCAGCCTTCGGAACTCGCCAACCACGCATCGCCGCGGGTCCGTCAGTTCATCACCGGTTCGCCGGACGGCCCGGTGCCGTTCCACTATCCGGCGGACGAGCTGGCCTACGATCTTCTGGGAGGCGCGCTGGCGTGATCGATTTCGTGCGCGCCCTGGGCGATCGCAGCCTGGAACGTCTTGCGAGCCTGGGCAGGGCCAGCATCATGTGGCTGTCTGCGATCTGGGGCTTGCCGAGATGGGCAGACGTGCCGCTGCTGATCAAGCAGATCTACAACGTCGGCGTGCTGTCGCTGGTGATCATCGTCATGTCCGCCTTCTCCATCGGTGCGGTGATTGCGCTGCAGTTCTACACCCAGCTGTCCAGGTTCGGCGCGGAAGACGCCGTGGGTCTGGGGTTGGCCCTGGTTCTGCTCAGGGAACTCGGTCCGGTGGTCACGGGTCTGTTGTTTGCGGGGCGCGCGGGCTCCGCAGTGACCGCCGAGATCGGCCTGATGAAAACGACCGAGCAGCTGTCGAGCATGGAGATGATGGGTGTGGATCCGCTGCGCCGGATCGTCGCACCCCGGCTCTGGGCAGGTGTCATCAGCATGCCGCTGCTCACAGCCATGTTCAACGTCGTCGCGATCTATGGCGGCATGGTGGTGGCGGTGAACTGGCTGGGATCGGACGTGGGCAACTTCTGGTCGGGCATGCAGGACAGTGTCGAGCTCTGGAACGACGTGGGCAAAGGTATGATCAAGAGCGTGATCTTCGCCGTGGTCGTCACCTGGATTTCCGTTTACCAGGGTTACGACACGGAGCCGACCCCGGAGGGCATCGGCTTTGCCACCACGCGAACGGTGGTCATCTCATCTGTGATGATTCTGGCCCTCGACTTC
The DNA here is from genome assembly GCA_003247835.1 of Gammaproteobacteria bacterium. GTDB lineage: Bacteria > Pseudomonadota > Gammaproteobacteria > Pseudomonadales > Azotimanducaceae > SZUA-309. The sequence continues at coordinate 15,331 of QJYB01000097.1, forward strand.
ATTCTGACGTTGAGCATGTACGGAGAGTTCAAATAATGCGCATGCGTACCGTGGAAATCAGCGTTGGAGCCTTCGTGCTGGCCGGCGCGCTGGCGCTCACGTTCCTGGCCATCAAGGTCAGTGGTGTCAATCTGAGCCGGAGTGCCGACTCCTACGTGGTCAAGGCCCGATTCGATGACGTTGCGGGCCTGAGGCTCAGGGCCAAGGTGAGCATGGCCGGAGTAACCGTCGGACGCGTGTCGAAGATCGAGGTGGACATGGAGTACGGCGAGGCCGTGGTTTCGCTCGAGATCAATGGCAAGCCGGGGAACCTGTCGGCCGACACCGGCGCGCAGATCCTGACCGAGGGTATACTCGGCGCCCGCTACGTCAGCCTGCTGCCAGGTGCGGACGAGGAGACCCTGGCGGAAGGCGATTTCATCGAGGAAACCCAGGGCGCGCTGGTGCTGGAAAACCTCATTGGAGACCTTGTGACCCGACTTGGTTCGTCCTGACGGGCCAATCCGAAGAGATACGACATGAATTCCCGCAACATTCGAAACGGTTACAACATACTGACGGCGCTGGTAGTCGCGCTGTTGACACTCGCGACGTCCGCTTCGGCGCAGATGAACGAGGCGGAAATGCTGGTGGACAGGACCACCGGTGAGATGCTGACGCTCATCGACGAGGCGAAGAGTTACGTGGACGAGGATCCGGAACGCTTCTACGTCGCCGTGGAAGCGCTGCTCAATCCCGTCATCGACTTCCCTCGGTTCGCCCGCAGCGTCATGGCGGCCTACTACAAGCGTGCTACGCCGGAGCAGCGCGAGCGGTTCGCAGAGGGATTCAAGTGGAGCCTGGTCCGGACCTACGCGCTGGCGCTTACTGAGTTCAACGACGGAGGGGTGACCGTCGTGCCGTCTGATCGGCCGCCACAGCGCCCGGACCGTGCCAGCGTCAAACAGGAGATCCGATCGTCGGGTGAGATCTATCCGGTGATCTACTCCATGTCCCGTTCACCGGACGGGGAGTGGCGCGTTCAGAACATCATCATCAACGGGATCAACATGGGCCTGACTTACCGCAATCAGTTCGCGAGCGCGGTGAACGATCCGGCCTATGGTGGTGACATGGACAGAATCATCGATGGCTGGGTGGCTTCCATCGGCACCATAGAGACCGGAACGGGCGGTGCGACTGCGGGAGACAGCGCCCAGTCCACGGATCAGGCGGCGCAGGGAGCGAGCCGATCGTGACACGTCACGAGTTGCCGGCCGTCGTCAACTTCGACAATCTGGTCGAGTTGCGTCATGCGGGCGAGGCCTATGTCGACGATAACGATACGCCGGTATTCGATTTCCACCGGCTGGCGAGCGCCAGCTCGGCGGTGATGGCGCTGATGGTGGCGTGGTTCCGTTACGCTCACGCCCATGGCAAGGTGATCAGCTTCGTCAACGTGCCGGAAGGTGTCATGAACATCGTCGAAGTCTCCGAGCTGACCGACCTGCTGCCCATCGAGGTGTCCGAGGATGCGGCCGTTGGTGATCGGCCGTGAACGAAGACATCGCAGCTGCCATAAGGTCACGCATCGCCGATGCGGAGGTTGACGTGCTTGTCGAAGGAAACCGGGCGCTGATTACAGTGGTCAGCCCCGTTTTCGAAAACCTTTCCCGCGTGAAAAAGCAGCAGCAGGTTTATGCCTGCATCGAGGACTACATCCGCGACGGGAGGCTGCACGCGGTGACCATCCGCGCACTGACACCGGCGGAAGCCGGTGGCTGATTGCCGGTTACGTCGTGGACAAGCTGCTCATCACCGGTGGTAAGACCCTCTCCGGCACCCTGAGGGTATCCGGAGCGAAGAACTCCGCACTGAAGATTCTGGCCGGCACCCTGCTGACCGAGGAGCCGGTCAGCATCGGCAACGTGCCGCACCTGCATGACGTCACCACCATGATCGAGCTCCTGGGATCGCTCGGAGCAGACGTCGTGCTGGACGAGAAGATGCGAGTAGAAGTGACCGCGGCGAACCTGAAATCCGTGCGGGCGCCATACGAGCTCGTCAAGACGATGCGCGCCTCGTTCGTAGTGCTTGGGCCGCTGCTTGCCCGGTTCGGGCGTGCGGAAGTCTCGCTGCCGGGTGGCTGTGCCATCGGCGCCCGACCGGTCGACCAGCATCTGAAAGGCCTCGCCGCCCTGGGTGCCCGGATCGATCTGGCCGACGGATACGTTCGGGCGGAAATGGACGGACGCCTGAAGGGTGCGGACATCACCTTCGACCTGGTGACCGTGGGGGGTACGGAGAACGTCCTCATGGCCGCGACGCTCGCCGAGGGCACGACACGCATCGCCAATGCCGCCCGGGAGCCCGAGATCGTCGATCTGGCCAACTTCCTGAATGCCATGGGCGCCCGGATCAGCGGCCATGGCACGTCGACGCTGATCGTCGAAGGGGTCGAACGGCTCTCCGGCTGTCGTTTTGACGTCATGCCGGACCGGGTGGAAGCAGGTACTTATCTCATTGCGGCGGCAGCCACGGGCGGACGGGTGCGGCTCACCGAGGCGGCGCCGGATACGCTGGATGCGGTCATTGAGAAGCTGGAATGCTCGGGGGCTGAGATCCGGTGCGATGTCAACAGCATCGAGCTCGATATGCATGGCCGTCGTCCGCGGGCCGTGGACATACGCACGGACGTCTACCCCGGGTTCCCGACCGACATGCAGGCTCAGTACCTGGCCATGAACGCCATCGCCGAAGGCGACAGTCGGGTGACCGAAACGATCTTCGAAAACCGGTTCATGCACGTCCAGGAGCTCAACCGGCTCGGCGCACAGATAGAACTCGAAAACGCTTCCACCGCGCTCGTGCACGGTGTCGCCCGCCTGAAGGCGGCACCGGTGATGGCAACGGATCTGAGGGCTTCTTTCAGCCTGGTCGTCGCTGCGCTGATGGCCGAAGGCACCACGCTCATCGACCGCATCTACCATATCGACCGTGGCTACGAGACCATCGAGGAGAAGCTGCAGCTGCTTGGCGCCGACGTGCAGCGGGTACGCTGATGGATCGGACGGCATAACGGCGACGACATGGGACTGACCATTGCACTGAACCGCGGACGGATTCTCAAGGAGTGCCTGCCGCTGCTCGCGCGGGCCGGTATCGAGCCGACCGAGAATCCGGACGACAGCCGCAAGCTGATCTTCGAAAGCAGGAGCGGCGGACATCGTCTCGTGGTCATGCGGGGATCCGATGTGCCGACCTACGTGGAGTACGGTGCCGCCGACGTGGGCATCACCGGCAAGGACACGATCATGGAGTATGGCCGCGGTACTCACTTCTACGAGCGTCTCGATCTCGGGATAGGGCGCTGCCGGCTCATGACCGCGGCACCGGCGGAGAGCGATCTGGCGCGTGGTCTGGACGCCCGCCGTCCACTCAGGGTGGCTACCAAGTTCGTCAACGTCACGCGTCAGTACTTCGAGTCGAAGGGTCGACAGGTGACCATTATTCCGCTGTCCGGCGCCATGGAGATCGCACCGCTGATGAACCTGTCGGACTGCATCGTGGACATCGTTGATACGGGTAACACCCTCAAGGCAAACGGCCTTGTTGCGCTGGAAACCATCGCCGAGATCTCTTCGCGGGTCATCGTCAACCGCGCAGCCATGAAAACGCGGTTCGCCGAGGTGCAGGCGCTGGTCGCGACACTCGGGGCAGATGCGGATGGCTGACGAGATAGTCGCCCGTATCCGCTCGAGCGATCCGGATTTCGAGCGGAAGCTTGCGGACCTGCTTGCCTGGGACCCGGCCGAAGACGGCTCCGTGGCCGAAGTCGCCCGTGAGGTGATCCGTCGCGTCCGCGTGGCGGGTGACGAAGCACTGCTCGAGCTGACCCGGCGTTACGACCGGCTCGATGTGAGCAGCATGGCGGATACCGCGCTCTCGCCTGACGATTTTCAGGAAGCCTTCGAACGGATCGGTGAGCAGGAACGCCTGGCGCTGACGAACGCCGCAGGTCGGATTCGCACTTATCACGAGCACCAGCTGTCGGAATCCTGGAGCTACACCGACGCGCTCGGCAACCGGCTGGGACAGCGTGTCACACCACTCGACAGAGTCGGAGTCTACGTGCCCGGCGGCCAGGCAGCCTACCCCTCCACCGTACTGATGACGGTCGTACCCGCCAGGGTGGCGGGCGTGCGCGAGGTGATCATGACCGTCCCGACGCCGGACGGGATCAGGAACGACCTGGTGCTCGCAGCGGCGCACGTCGCAGGTGTGGACAGAGGCTTCACCATCGGTGGCGCCCAGGCCATCGCGGCGCTGGCGGTGGGTACGCAGACCGTGCCACGCGTGGACAAGATCGTCGGCCCGGGTGGGGTCTTCGTTGCCGCAGCCAAGCGTCTCGTCTATGGCGAGGTGGGTGTCGACATGGTGGCCGGACCCAGTGAGGTCCTGATCGTGGCGGACGGCACCACTCCCGTCGACTGGATCGTCTACGATCTGTTCTCCCAGGCCGAGCACGACGAGGCCGCCCAGGCACTGCTGCTGTGCCCGAACGCTCACTATCTGGAGCAGGTGGCCGGAGCAATGCGCCGGCACCTGGGCTCAGCACCCCGACGCGAGATCATTGCCGCTTCTCTGGCCCGCCGCGGTGCACTCATCGAGACGCGGAGTATCGACGAGGCGATCCGGATCGCCAATCGGGTGGCCCCCGAGCACCTGGAGCTTTGCCTCGCTGATCCGGACCCGTGGGTCGAGCAGATCAGGAATGCGGGAGCGATATTCGTCGGGGCGCACTCGCCGGAGGTGTTGGGTGACTACACGGCCGGGCCCAGCCACGTGCTTCCCACGTCAGGTTCGGCGCGGTTCTCGTCCCCACTCGGTGTGTACGACTTCCAGAAAAAGAGCTCTGTCGTGCGGCTGAGCGCCGAAGGCAGCCAGGTGCTGGCCAGGGACGCTGCGGCGCTGGCCCACGGAGAAGGGCTGAGTGCCCACGCCCGGGCCGCAGAGCTGCGCGTCGCGGGTCTCGATCACAACGAAGTCTGAACCCGGCTCTTTTCGGACCGCCGCGACTTTTTTCGGATCGCCGCGGGATTATTTCGGAACGCCACAGGCGCTTACAGATCGCCGCGGGCGCCGACGGCGACGGTCAGATCCTTCAACTCGCCGTTGCGGGCGATGGTCAGCTCGACGTCCTGCCCGGGTCGGGTCCTGCCGATGGCGCGGGAGAAGTCGTTGGGATCCTGCGCAGGGCGGCCGTTCACAGACAGCACCAGGTCACCGGGCCGGATACCGGCGCGGGCGGCCGGCCCGGCTTCGTCGACGGCAACGATGCGCAGGCCGTGTTCGCCGATCACGGGGGGCACGTCATCCAGCGTCACACCGAGCCAGCCGCGGGTAATCCGGCCCGTTTCGATGAGTTCCTCCAGCACGTCGTAGGCCAGATTGGCCGGAATGGCGAATCCCACGCCCATGGCCTGAACGGGGGTCTCCCCGGATCCGGTGAGGATCAGCGTGTTGATACCGATCAGCGCGCCGCTGCTGTCGATGAGCGCGCCACCCGAGTTGCCCGGGTTGATGGCGGCGTCGGTCTGCAGGAAGTCATCGTAGGGACTCGCGCTGATGCTCGCACGACCCTTGGCGCTGATGATGCCGAGGGAAACGGTCTGACCGATGCCGAACGGGTTGCCGATGGCGAGCACGACGTCACCCACCGCCATGTCGCCGGCGTTGCCGAGCGTAATGGCCCGCAACCCCGTGAGAGGCACGCGGATGACGGCGATATCCGTGCCGCGGTCGCTGCCGACCAGCGAGGCGAGCGACGTCCGCCCGTCCGCGAGCATCACAAGTATCTCGTCGGCACGGTCGATCACGTGGGCGTTGGTGACGATGTATCCGTCCGGATGCACGATCACGCCCGAACCGAGGGAGGTGCGGTCCTGACTACTCAGCCGGTCGCACCACGGCGCCAGTCGCGGATCGGCGCAGAGAGCAGGGCGGATCCGGCTCCTGGAGTAGATGTTGACGACCGAGGGCGCCGCGCGCGCCACCGCGGCTGCGTAGCCTCGTCTGTCTTCCCGCACGCCTGACTGCTGCCAGAGCCAGGCGGCAATGACGACGAGACCGATGCACGCACCGGCGAGCACAGGCAGAGCCACGGATCGAGCCAGATCTCGCATGACGCGAACCTTATAAAAGGTTATCCGCCGACGGCAATCGTCCGTTCGGCGCGTTGTCGCGCCGAATGCGAGCGGATAAAGTCGCCGGAATGACTCCGGTGGAAAAGTACCAGCAGCTACTGGCCGAACCGCAGTTTTTCGAAGATCCCGAACAGCGTCGAGTCGTCGACCTGCTCGAAGCCCTGTACCAGATCCTCAAGCTGCGCGACAAGCGCAGCCGGGGGCTGTTCGGGCGGCTGGGCCGGCGGTCGGCAGCACCGGTAACGGGGCTCTATCTGTGGGGTGGTGTCGGACGGGGAAAGACCATGCTCATGGACCTGTTCTATGAGTGTCTCTCGCCGACTGACCGCCTGCGCATGCATTTCCATCGCTTCATGCGCCGCGTTCACAAGGAGCTGACCGAGCTGTCGGGCACCGCCGACCCGCTGAAGGTGGTGGCGGAAGGAATCGCCGCGGAAACCAGCGTGCTGTGTTTCGACGAGTTCTTCGTTTCGGACATCGGCGACGCCATGATTCTCGGTGAGCTGTTCGAGCACCTGTTCGCAAAAGGGGTGACGCTGGTGGCGACGAGCAACGTGGAGCCGGATCGACTCTATGAGAACGGCCTGCAGCGACGCCGCTTTCTTCCTGCGATCGAGGCCATCAAGACGCATACACGCGTTCACCGTCTGGAGTCCGACACGGACTACCGGCTCCGGGTGCTGGAACGGGCGGAGATCTACCATGTGCCGCTGGATGCCGCCGCGGAGCGGAGCCTGTCGCGAAGCTTCCACGCCCTGGCGCCGGAACCGCCGGAGGAAAACGTGGCGCTCACCATCGAGAACCGGACCATCCGTGCGCGGATGGTGGCTGAGGACGTGGCATGGTTCGAGTTCGCCGAGCTCTGCGAAGGGCCTCGCAGCCAGAATGACTACATCGAGCTGTCCCGCATCTTCCACGCGGTGCTCATCAGCAACGTCCGCCGGTTCACCACCCGCGACGAGGACGCCGCCCGACGCTTCATCTCGCTGGTGGACGAGTTCTATGACCACAACGTCAAGCTCATCCTCTCGGCGGACGCCCCTGTGGAGTCCCTGTACGCTGGAGAGCGTCTGCGATTCGAATTCGAGCGGACGAAGAGCCGGCTTCTGGAGATGCAGTCCCACGAGTACCTCGGCAGGATCCACCTTGCCTAGCCGGATTCTCCGTTCCGAAGCCGGAAAATGCATTGAAATCATACGGTTGGAACCTGCGAACCAGGCCCGATGGCGGCCGGAATCCGTGTTGTAAAGCGCGGATCGCTCCGCTAACATTCGCGCTCCCAAAAATCCGGTTCCCCCGGGACCTATCGAAAGACCGCATGAAGACCGTGAGCACCCGTCCGCAGGACGTCGACCACGCCTGGTACGTCGTGGACGCAGAGAACAAGACGCTGGGCCGTCTGGCGACCGAGATCGCCTCCAGGCTGCGTGGCAAGCACAAACCCGAGTACACGCCTCACGTGGATACGGGGGACTACATCGTCGTGGTCAATGCGGACAAGGTCCGGGTCACCGGCAACAAGTTCAATGACAAGATCTACTACCGGCACAGCGGCTATCCGGGCGGTATCAAATCGATGAGCTTCAAGGACATGCAGGATCGGCACCCGGAGCGGATCATCGAGACCGCCGTCAAGGGTATGCTGCCGAAGAACCCGCTGGGTCGGGCGATGTTCAAGAAGCTGAAGGTATATGCGGGCGCAGAGCATCCGCACACCGCTCAGCAACCGCAGCCGCTGGAGCTTTGAAGAAATGCAGAATTACGGAACCGGACGGCGCAAGACTTCGGCAGCTCGGGTATTCATTACACCGGGCAACGGTAACATCCAGGTGAACAATCATCCGCTCGATCGGTATTTCGGCCGCGAGACGGCCCGCATGATCGTCCGCCAGCCCCTGCAGATCGTGGACCTGCTCGACAAGGTGGACGTCAAGATCACGGTCCGGGGTGGCGGCAACTCGGGACAGGCCGGCGCGATCCGCCATGGTATCGCGCGTGCCCTGGTGGAGCAGGACGAGAACCTGCGAGTTCCGCTGCGCAGAGCCGGGTTCCTGACCCGGGACGCGCGAGCAGTGGAGCGGAAAAAGGTGGGCTTGAGGAAGGCGCGTAAGCGTCCGCAGTACTCCAAGCGCTGATCCGTCTTCCTTCATCCGGCCGCGTGTCTTCACACACCCCGTTAAGGAGAGGAGCGGGGAGGCGGCCGGAGGGCTGGCGCGAAGAATAAGCCCTGGAAGTATGGCCTCGACGCGGCCGTGAAAGCCGGGTCGGCGTGCTGGCTATGTTAAACTACGGCGATTTCTAAATTGCGGGAGCAACAAGCTGTGAGCAGCAGCGATCCAGAAGGCGGGAAGGGGGCCCCCGAACCTGCCAGCATCGACAGATCCGGTTTCAACAAGCAACGACGTTACTTTCTCATCGGCGCCACCGCGGCGGTAGGTGGCGTCGGAGTCGTCGGTGCGGCGGTTCCCTTCGTAGCTTCCTGGATGCCCAGTGCCAAGGCCCGGGCATTGGGTGCGCCCATCACCATCGACATTTCCAAGCTGCAGCCCGGCGAGATGCTGGGTCCGGTACCTGCCTGGCGCGGTCAGCCGATCTTCGTTCTCGACCGGACGCCTCAGGCCATCGAGATTCTCGAGGAGAACACGGCGGATCTGGCCGATCCCGATTCCGACAAGCTCGAGCAGCAGCCGGACTATGCCAGGAACCCCTGGCGGTCCAAGCGGCCGGAAATCGGGGTCTACGTAGGTATCTGCACGCACCTCGGCTGCTCACCCAAGTATCACGGGGAGGTCCAGCCCGAGCCGTTCGATCCGAACTGGAAAGGTGGCTTCTTCTGCCCCTGTCACGGTTCCCGGTTCGACATGGCAGGTCGCGTGGTCAAAGGCGTTCCCGCTCCGGACAACCTGGTCGTACCTCCGTACCAGTTCCTCAGTGACAACATCATTCAGATCGGCGTGGACGAGGAGACGGCGTGATGGCGGGGCAGAACGCATCTCAGGAAGGCAAGATGGCCAGAGCCTGGTTTTCCTTCATGGACTGGGTGGACGAGCGCTTCCCGCTGACGGAAACCTTCGAATATCACATGTCCCGTTACTGGGCGCCGAAGAACTTCAACTTCTGGTATTACTTCGGCGTGCTTTCCATGGTCGTGCTGGTGATCCAGCTGCTCACCGGGATCTGGCTCACCATGAGCTACTCGCCGTCCAGCGCTTTTGCGTCCGTCGAGTACATCATGCGGGACGTGGAGTACGGATGGCTGCTGCGCTATCTCCATTCCACCGGAGCGTCCGCGTTCTTCGTCGTGGTCTATCTGCACATGTTCCGGGGGCTGATGTACGGCTCCTACCGCAAGCCGCGTGAACTGCTCTGGCTGGTCGGTATGGCCATCTTCGCGGTGCTGATCATCGAAGGTTTCGCCGGTTATCTGCTGCCCTGGGGCAACATGTCGTTCTGGGCAGGTCAGGTCATCGTATCTCTCGTTGGCGCCATCCCGTCGATCGGGCCCGATCTCATGGAGTGGGTGCGGGGTGACTTCCTGATGTCCGACATCACGCTGAACCGGTTCTTCGCGCTGCACGTAATCGCGCTGCCCCTGGTGCTAGTCATGCTGGTCTTCGTCCACATCGTTGCCCTCCACCACGTGGGTTCCAACAACCCGGACGGCATCGAGATCAAGAAGAACAAAGATGCGAACGGCATTCCACTCGATGGCATTCCATTCCATCCGTACTACACGATCGGGCACGACCTGCCGGCGATCATGATCTTCCTGTTCATTTTCTTCCTGGTGGTCTTCTTCGCGCCGGAGATGGGCGGTTACTTCATCGAAAAGCCGAACTTCGAGCCTGCCAATCCGCTCAAAACGCCCGAGCACATTGCCCCCGTCTGGTACTACACGCCGTTCTACGCGATGCTTCGGGCGGCCACCTTCCCGCTGTTCGGCATCCCGGCCAAGTTCTGGGGATTCGTCGTGATGGCGGGCGCCATCGTGCTGCCTGCGGCCCTGCCGTGGCTCGATCGGTCCCCGGTAAAGTCCATCCGCTACAAGGGCTGGATTTCCAAGGTGACGCTGGGACTGTTCGTGGTGACGTTCTTCGTGCTCGGCTACCTGGGGACCATCCCACCGTCACCCGTCGCCACGAAGATCGCCCAGCTCGGCACCGCCGTGTACTTTGCCTATTTCGTGCTGATGCCCTGGTACACGCGCGTCGAAAAGACCAAACCTGTTCCGGATCGGGTGACGTCGTGAGGATCCGGATCATGAAGCGCATCACCGAGATCGGCCTGAAGGGCATGAAAGCAACGAGAAGGATTCTGACCGGAGTCTGTCTGCTGGCATGTCTGATGCCTGGTGCCCAGGTGCTGGCCATGAGCGGCACGGACTGGCACATGGAGCCCATGAAGCCCAACCTGCAGGATCTGCCTTCGCTTCAGAACGGCTGGCGGCTGTACGTGAACTACTGCCTGGGCTGCCATTCTCTGCAGTATCAGCGTTACGAACGTACGGCGGACGATCTGGGCGTGCCGCACGACATCGTCCTCGATGAGCTGATCTTCACGGGTCAGAAGATCGGTGAGCACATGACTTCAGCCATGAGTCCGGAGCTGGCGAAGCAGTGGTTCGGCGGTCCGCCACCGGATCTGACGATGGTGGCCCGGACCAGAGGCGAGGAGTGGCTGTACAACTACCTGAAGACCTTCTACGTGGACGAAGCGCGGCCGTTCGGCGTGAACAACAAGGTGTTCCCCAACGTCGGCATGCCGAACGTGCTCATGGGGCTTCAGGGAACCCAGCGATCCGCCTGCATCCAGATGCCGCAGATCGCTGCCAACGGCGGCGAACGGCGCGACCCGCTGACCGGTGAACCCATAACCGAGGAGAAGTGCGGACAGCTGGTGGTGGACGAGGGTTCCGGCCTCTACAGTCCGGAAGAGTTCGACCAGGCCGTCTACGACATCGTGAATTTTCTCTATTACGTGGGTGAGCCGAGCCGTCTGGAACGCTACCGGATCGGGGTATACGTGCTCCTGTTCACGCTCATTCTGTTCGTGTTCACCTATCTCCTCGGCCGCGAATTCCAGAAGGACGTCAAGCACTGACGATTGCCCCGGCACCGGACCGGGGCGCCACCCTTCCAGCCGGCAGCGACCGGCTGGTGCAAAACGACTTAGGGTCTGAAGGCTAAAAGCATGAGCGTAGTGACAAAACGATCCTCGATGACGCTGTTCTCCGACGCGCGCGATCAGTACTCCCATCGGGTCCGCATGGTCCTGGCGGAAAAAGGCGTGACGGTGGACATCGTCGACGTCGACCCGGCGAACAAGCCGGAGGATCTGGCCGAAATCAATCCGTACAACAGCCTGCCGACGCTGCTGGACCGGGATCTGGTCCTGTACGAGGCGAATGTCATCATGGAGTACCTCGACGAGCGCTTCCCTCACCCGCCGCTGCTGCCGGTCTATCCCGTGCAGCGGGCGCTGTCCCGGTTGTGGATCACCCGGGTAGAACGGGAGTGGAGCGGTCGCCTGGATCTACTCATGGCAGGAAAGGGACGCGAGACGATGCTGACGAAAGCGAAGAAAGAGCTTCGGGAAAGCATCATCAGCATTGCACCGATCTTTGCCGAAAAACCGTTCTTCATGAACGATGAGTTCACGCTGGTGGACTGCTGTGTCGCGCCTATCCTCTGGCGTCTCAAGGAAGTCGACATCACGCTGCCGGAGAAATCGACGCGACCTCTGCAGAAGTACATGGACCGGATTTTCGTCAGGCAGGGGTTCCGGGCGAGTCTCACCGAAGCCGAACTCGAGATGCGTGAGTAACCCTTACCGGTGTCGGGGAAGCCAAAACGCCCCTACTTCCTGCGTGCACTCTACGACTGGATAGTCGACAGCGATCTCACCCCGTATCTGCTGGTTGCTGCCGATTCATCCCGCGTGCAGGTTCCGGTTGAATATGTCAGCGATGGGAAAATCGTCCTGAACGTGTCTCCGCTGGCGGTGCGGGATCTGGATCTCGGGATCGACGAGGTTACGTTCTCCGGCCGTTTCGGCGGCCGCCCCTTTCCGATACGCGTGCCGCTGCCGAGCGTGCTGGCGATCTACGCCAAGGAGACCGGAGAAGGCATGGTGTTCGAGCCGGAGTACCCGCAAGGGGGCGATGATCCCGAACCGCCGGAGCCGACGTCCGGCGGTCATCTAAAAGTCGTCAGATAGTCGGTTCAGCGCCGCTCGAACGCCCCCTGCACCCAGCGGACCAACGGTGTCTCGGGTTTGCCGCTCACCGCGACCACGTCGAACCTGCAGGGGAGACGGCGGAGATCGGGTCGGTATCTGAGAAAGCCTTGAGCCGCTCTGATCAGCCGTCGCTGCTTGGCAGGTGTAACGCTGGCCAGTCCGCCACCCCAGCGATCGCTCGACCGGTAGCGGACCTCGACGAACACGACGCGCCGCGTGTCCCGCATGACGAGATCGAGCTCACCGCACTTCATGCGGAAATTGCGTTCGATCAGGGTCAATCCCCGTGCTTCGAGTTCCGCGCAGGCGAGCGTTTCCGCCCAGGCGCCGCGAACCTCAGAGACGGGCACCAGGCTCGGCCACCACCCCTCGCGAGGAAATCATCCCCCACGCCAGCTCGCGGCTGATCCTGCCGTCGGGCTCACGACGCAGCAGACCGCTGCTGCCGAGCATGGGCAGATCCGCAACCTCGCCGCCGACCTGAATGCGCTCCGACAGCCGGAAAGCGTCGGATCCCAGCGCGACGAGCGACGCGAACGGATTGCGATCCAGGTTCAGCGGTGTCGCCATGGAGCCGTAGAGGGGGTCTCCCGCCAGGAAGAACGGCAGCTCGCTGACGTGAAAACCGCGCAGCTCGTTGAGCTGACCCTGTCGCGAGCTCCGGGTGACCTGGGAGCTGGCGTAGATGGGCAGCTGATCTGCGAAGTGAAAACGGAGTGCTGGAACCAATGCGTTGGCTTCGCTGTTACCGATCAGCGCCACCACCCCGTCCACATCCTCACGGGCACGGGGCAGGAATTCCAGCGCCTCACCCAGGGCTGCGGCGAGCTGATCCCGCCGCGCCTGACTTTCGGCCACGTGCATGGCGCTGCCCACCGCTTCGGTGACCGTGCGAACGTCGGTGAAAGGTTGGACGGTGAGCTGCATCTGCCCGCCCGCCTCGGCCCTGTCGACCAGAGTCGTTCTTGCCCGCAGTGACCAGTCCTCGTAGTTGTGAAAGAGCAGCACCCGCTCGACGTCGTCCTTCTGCAGACGGTGGGCGATCGTGCGAGCCTCGTCCTCGATGGCCAGCCCCACCTGCTGCAACCCGGCTGCCGGCGCCGTGTTGCGGTCCAGATAGTTCAACGCCAGGGTAGGCAGCTCCGGATTCAGTGAGTTCAGCTCGACGACCGCATCCTTCTGCAGCGGTCCGACGATGAGTTGCACGCGGTCGGTCAGCAGCCGTTCGTAGATGACAGGCAGCGGCTCGGCGGCCGCATCATAGATGGTGAGATCGAGACGGCCGGTCGCACCCGCCAGCAGGGCAGCAGCGATGAAGCCGTCACGAACCGCCTCTCCAGCGCGTGCCAGCGGGCCGGAGAGCGGTACCACCAGACCGACGTGAAGCCGGGTCGGACGATAGGCGGTGATGGTACTGACGGCGGCCGGGGGTAGCACGGAAGCCGGGTGATCCGGATGCGCCGCGAGCCACACCGTCGCCCGGGTTTTGGCGTCCTCGAGCGAGTAGGCGGTCACCAGGGCATGATGCAGCTCCTGCCAGTCGGCGAGAATTCGTGATGATGGCCGGACGGCGCCGATGCCCGGCGAAAGTGACGCCGATGCATTCAGCCAGCGCCAGATCAGCTCGTTTTCCCCCGGGTCATCTCCGGCGAAACGAACGATTTCCGTTAACGCGCATTCATAGTCCTGCCTCGCCGCGCAGACCTCGCTGCGCAGGTGTGCGGCCTCGGGGGAATCGAGCGCCGATCGGGGCAGTCGGGAGAGGGCGTCCGAGGCCAGATCCGGCTCGCCCTCCGCAAGCGCCAGCGAAGCGGTGACCAGGCGGTAACCGATGAGGCGTCGGGGATCGAGCAGCCCCGGTTCCACGGAATCCAGTGCGGCTCGGGCACCCGCCAGGTCTTCAGCCGCAAGATACTGCTGCGCGGCATCGAGGTAGAGGACGGCCGCCTTGTCTTCCGGTGCGGTGCGGGCGCGCTGCATGAGCTCTACCGCACTCCGTACCTCCTCGAGGACCGGCTGCTCGACAGGCTGTTCGGGTGGCGGTGCGGTGGCGCAGCCGACCACGAGACCAAACAGACACGCGGCCTTCACGGCGACGGCAACTCGGTGTTTACTGGGTTCTCTACTGAATCTCGTCATCGTATCCGGGGTGCTATGTCCGAAACGTCCACACAGAGTCCGGAAGCCGGAGTCCTCTACGTGGTGGCGACGCCCATTGGACATCTGGACGATATCTCGAGACGAGCGGTCACCGTCCTCGGTGGTGTTGGGACGATCGCCGCGGAGGATACCAGACGAATGCTCTCCCTGTTGAGCGCCCTTGGCCTCGCGAAACCGAAGCTGGTGGCACTGCATGAGCACAACGAAGCCGCTGCCGTAGACAGGGTGCTTACCGAACTCGAGGCGGGGGTGGCGGTGGCTCTGGTCAGCGACGCAGGCACGCCACTGCTGTCGGACCCGGGTTTCCTCCTGGTACGCCGTTGCTTCGCGGCGGGAATTCCGGTCCGGCCCGTGCCGGGTCCCAGTGCTGTCGCTGCCGTACTTTCGGTCTGTCCCCTGCCTGCGACTGGCTGCCGCTTTGTGGGTTTTCTGCCCGCCCGGGCGGGCGCCCGGCAGAACCTCCTGACCGAGTTGCTTGCGGAGGGCCATCCGGTGGTGTTCTTCGAAGCGCCGCACCGGCTGCGCGAGACGCTTCTCGCACTGGACGAACTGGCACCCTCTCGTCAGCTCTTCGTCGCCCGGGAAATGACCAAGCGGTTCGAAACCTATCTGGCAGCGACACCGGCAGCGCTCATCGATCAGATCGACGCTGCCGATCAGTGGCGGGGCGAGTTCGTCTGTGTGCTTGAAGGCGGAACCGCGCCGGCGGCGTCCGCACGGGAGCAGGCCCGGGTGATGGGGATCCTGAACGCGGAGCTGCCGCCCGCCCAGGCCGCCCGTCTGGGGGCACAGATACTCGGGGTCAGAAAATCCGTGCTCTACGGCATCGGCGGCCGTAGAAAGGAAAGAGACCGGACGAACTGACGGCGCGTGGCAGCGCCCGTTCTGGCCTATAATCAGTCCGAGCTGGCCAGGCAGTCGCTAGCGAACCTGCTCACGCAGATTCGCTAGAGGAAAGTCCGGGCTCCACAGGACGAGGCGCCAGGTAACCCCTGGGGGGCGTAAGCCCACGGAAAGTGCCACAGAAAGCAAACCGCCTAAGGTACCTGCCGACGCTTTGCGCCGGCAGGTGGACGGCAAGGGTGAAAGGGTGCGGTAAGAGCGCACCGCGCGCCTGGCAACAGGCGTGGCAGGGTAAACCCCGCCTGGAGCAAGGCCAAATAGGAATCCATCTGGTGTGGTCCGCATCGGATTCGGGTAGGCTGCTTGAGGCATCCGGTGACGGATGCCCTAGATGAATGACTGCCACTGCCGGCATTTGTCGGTGGTCACAGAACCCGGCTTACCGGCCAGCTCTTCTTCCCACATTCTCTATTTCTGATCAGCATTAAAAATTGAACGGTTATATCCAACAGTTCTTTAAGTTAATGTTGTTTCTAGATATCGCCGTCTACTTGAGGTCTTTAAACGAATAAGAGCTCAAAACCACTCTGAAAAGCTGAAAAATTCCTTAAAAATCCAAGGTTTATGAGCCCTGACCCAGTTGACACCACCTGAACCCGCATATAGTGTCGAAAATTGGGAATTTGTGGGAAAAAGTGGTTTCGGCTGGGGTTCCTCCGGGCATCGATGCACTGCTGAGCAGGGCCAGCGCCGGGCGGACCAACAGGTCGGCACACGGGGATCATGTTTCGCGGGATCAACTCGGCAACCCTCGACGCCAAGGGGCGGATGGCGCTTCCGACACGCTTTCGGGAGTCGCTCATGGTCGCTTCCGAGGGGCGACTCGTGGTGACCATCGACATGCGTGAGCAGTGTCTGCTGCTCTACCCGTTGCCGGAGTGGGAGGTGGTTCAGCACAAGCTGGAGGCGCTCTCCAACATCGGCGACGAGGCGAGACGTCTGCAGCGACTGCTCATCGGCCACGCAACTGACATCGAGCTGGACGCGCAGGGAAGGATTCTCCTGCCGCCGATGCTGCGGGAGTTTGCGCAGCTGGAAAAAAAGCTCGTGGTGGTCGGCCAGGGCAACAAGCTCGAAATCTGGAGTGCCGACCAGTGGCAGCAGCGCATGAGCGTCTGGCTGTCGGAGGATTCGAAGCTGTCGACCGATGGGGATCAGTTCACCGGTTTGTCAGTTTGAGCGCCGGACACGTACCGGTACTGTGTGAGGAGACGATCGAACTCGTGATCAGCACTGCGCCGCGGAGCGCCAGGGATACCGCTGGCCACGTCTACGTGGACGCCACGTTCGGCCGCGGGGGTCATTCCCGGGCGCTGCTTGCGCGACTCGGCCCCGAAGATCGCGTGATTGCCATCGACCGTGACAAGGCGGCCGTAGCAGCCGGTTCGGAGCTCGGCGCCGCGGACGCCAGGCTCGAAATCATCCATGCACGCTTCTCTGAGCTTGCCTCGGTTCTCGAGAGTCGGGGGATCGACTCGGTGGACGCTGTGATCATGGATCTCGGTGTTTCCTCACCCCAGCTCGACGACCCGGAACGCGGATTCAGTTTTCGAGGCTCCGGTCCCATTGACATGCGTATGGATCAGTCCAGCGGTGAGACCGCCGGCGACTGGCTGAACAAGGCAGAAGAAGCGGAGATCGCTGGCGTGATCCGCACTTTTGGCGAGGAGCGCTACGCGAAGCGGATCGCCAGGGCCATCGTTCAGGCCCGGCCGCTCGAAACGACTGCGGAACTGGCCGAGGTGGTTCGCGGTGCGATCCCCGGCGGGGACAGGAAGGGTAGCAGCGATGCCGCCACCCGGACTTTTCAGGCCATCCGCATGTTTGTGAACGAGGAACTCGACGAGATCGATGCCGGGATACGTGCTGCATTCAACGCCCTGTCGACAGGCGGCCGGCTTGCCGTGATCAGCTTTCACTCTCTCGAGGATCGGCTCGTGAAGCAGACGTTCAGAACACTGTCGAAAGGCAGGGACCTGCCCAGAAACCTGCCGGTCAGAGCCGCGGATTCGAAGCCTGCCGGACGGGTGGTTGCGGGACCCGTACGCGCCGGCGCGCGGGAGTTGTCGGAAAATCCACGTGCCCGAAGCGCGACGCTGCGGGTGCTGGAGCGGCTCGGTTGAGCCCGCGGGTTTTCCTCGGGTGGTTGCTCGCGCTGGTTTTTCTGGTGGTGTCCGGCGTTCAGGTTGCCTTCTCCACGGATGCGGTCCGCGCGAGACACAAGACGTTGCAGTCGCTGCAGGGTCGTCTGGACGCGGCATCCGAGGAGTACAGTCGGCTGCAGATCGAGCTTGCGGCGGTGGCGGCCTATCAGAACGTGGAGCGGACGGCTGAAGACGAGCTCGGCATGTCCTTCCCCGATGCGGTCCAGAGGGTGGAGCCATAATGGCCTGGCGGCATTTCGTGCTGGTTGGTTTCTTCCTGCTTGCGGGTGCGGGGCTCGCCGTACGGGTGGTGTACCTGAACGTGACGGAAGGGCAGTTCCTCATCGACCAGGGAGAGCGTCGCTCCGTCAAGGCTCAGCAGATTGCCGCGCACCGCGGCGTGATCTACGACCGGTTCGGAGAGCCGCTGGCCGTGAGCACACCGGCGGCCGCCGTCTACACCAATCCAAGAGAGGCGGCTTTGTCCGATTCGGATCTGAGCAGCCTGTGTCGGGTGATTCAGATGGACTGTCCGAGGCTGAAGTCGAGGCTGGCCGCGCTCGGCAACCGCAACTTCGCCTACATCAAGCGCGGCGTGGCGTGGGAGGAAGCGCGTCGCGTCGAGGCGCTGGATCTGCCCGGCGTCGCACTGCTGAAAGAGTACCGACGCTTCTATCCGGGTGGTGAAACCACGGCGCACGTGGTCGGTATCACGGATATCGACGACGTCGGCATAGAAGGCATCGAGCTGTCGTTCAACGATCGCCTGCAGGGTGAGCCGGGCAGAAAGATCGTGCTGAAGGACCGCCGCGGCAACGTCATCAAGGATCTGGAGCACGCCAGCCCGCCACAGTTTGGTTCCGATCTGACTCTCAGTCTGGACCTGCGTCTGCAGTTCATCGCCTACCGGGAGCTGAAGTCGGCGGTTCAGACCCATCGGGCCAGCGCCGGGTCCATGGTGATGCTGGATGTGGAGACAGGCGAGATCCTCGCCCTCGTGAATCAGCCGTCCTACAACCCGAACGATGCGGTTCAGGATGCGCGGACCATGCGCAACCGGGCCGTGACGGATCTCTACGAGCCAGGCTCGACGGTCAAACCGTTCACTGCGCTGGCGGCACTGCAGAGCGGTAAGTTTCGACGCGGTTCCATCATCGATACGTCACCCGGTTACCTCTGGGTCGGTAGAAAGCTCATCGAAGGCCGCGATCGCGGCCCGATCAGCCTCGAGATGGCGCTCAAGAAATCCAGCCAGGTGGGGATCGCGAAGGTCGCGCTGGCCCTCGATGAGCGCGCGGTCTACGACGTACTGCATCGGGCCGGTGTGGGTGACTTCCTCGGAACCGGTCTGCCTGGTGAGGCGGCAGGTCGACTGACGGATGCGGATCTGGACAAGCCCATCGTGCGCATCACGCTGGCCTACGGCTATGGTCTCGCCATTACGCCGCTGCAGCTCGCGGAAGCCTACATGACGCTCGCCAATGGAGGCCTGCGCCGACCGGTGAGTATTCTCCGGCAGGAACAGCCGCCGCCGGGAGAGAGGGTTCTCGACGCAGGTCTCGTGCGGGAAGTGGTCAGCATGATGGAAGGTGTGACCGAAAGGGATGGCACCGCACCGCTCGCACACGTGGAAGGATTCCGCATCGCCGGCAAGACCGGCACGATCCGGAAGGTCGGTGCCGGTGGCTACGAGGACGATCGACACGCCGCCTGGTTTGCGGGCATGGCCCCGGCGTCCCGGCCTCGGATCGTCGCCGTGGTGCTCATCGACGAGCCCAAGGGTGAGCAGGACAGTGGCGGCGAGGTAGCCGCGCCTGTGTTCGGCCGTACCATGGCGAGAGCCCTGCACCTGCTCGGCGTGCCTCCGGATGGTGTTCAGCTGGCGAGGGCAGGTTCGTGACGGCGCTGGCGCAGGTGCTCGATGATGCGACCATCGACCTGCCGGTCGACGTGGCCTCGCTGCCGGTGAGCGGTATCACTGACGACTCGCGCCAGGTTCGTCCCGGGGATCTGTTCGTGGCCGTTGCCGGAGATGCGGCCGATGGTCACGCTTACGTTGCGGATGCCGTTGCCGCCGGCGCGATAGCAATCCTCGCCGAGCGACGTCAGAACGGCCTCGCCGTGCCGGTTGTCGTCGTGGACGATCTCAAGGCGCGGCGAAGCGGCCTGGCGGCCAGGGTATATGGTGAACCCAGCAGGGACATGATCTGTGTCGGGATCACCGGCACCAATGGCAAGACGTCCATCGCCTGCTTCGTGACAGAGCTGGCAGGCAGACTCGGCGATCGGGCCGGCTACATGGGTACCATCGGCTGGGGGCAGCTGGGTGAGCTTCAGGGAAGCGGTCTCACCACGGAGAGCGCCATCACCGTGCAGCGGCGGCTCGCCGCCTTCCGTACGCAGGGTATCGACTGGGCCGTGCTGGAGGTGAGCTCTCACGCGCTCGATCAGCACCGGGTGGATGCGGTGGCCTTCGACTACGCGGTGTTCAGCAATCTCACACGCGACCACCTCGACTACCACGAAGATTTCGAGAGCTATGCGCGGGCGAAGGCCCGCCTGTTCCGGTTTCCGGATCTGAAGGCGGCGATCATCAACATCGACGATCCCTTCGGACGAACGCTGGCGGCGGAGCTGAGCGGAGTACTCCGTGTCGTCACCTACGGCGCCGCACCAGAAGCGGACATCCGCTGGTCGGACCTGGAGTTCCGAGGTGAAGGCATGGCGGGGCGACTGGTCACCCCCTGGGGCGAAAATCGGTTCGAGCTGCCGCTCTACGGTAGCTTCTCGGTAGCCAATGCAGCGGCTGCCCTGGGTGTGCTCTGCGAAACGGGCCGGTCGCTGACTTCGGTGCTGACCGCTCTGCGCGCCCTGACCCCGGTGCCGGGGCGCATGGAGTTCTTTCCCGGCCGTCCTACCCTGGTGGTGGACTACGCGCACACGCCGGATGCGGTGGCGAAAATGCTCGCAGCGCTCAGACCTCATACCGCCGGGCGGATCGTCTGCCTCGTCGGTTGCGGCGGCGATCGGGATCGGGGCAAACGGCCGCTGATGTCAGAAGCGGCCTGCCGGAATGCCGATGAGGTCTGGCTCACCAGCGACAATCCGCGCAGCGAGGCACCGCAACGGATCATCGAAGACATGCTGCCGGGCGTGCCGGCGGGCAGCGACGTCCATGTCGAGGCCGATCGTCTGAAAGCCATCAGGGCGGCGGTCGCAGCGGCTGCGCCCGAAGATCTGGTCGTCATTGCCGGCAAGGGTCACGAAGACTATCAGGAGATCGGTGGTCAGCGGCTGCCGTTCAGCGATCGCGCGATCGCTGCCGAGCTCACCGGATCCCGCCGGCTGATCGAGGGAGGTGGCTGACCGTGCTGCTCTGGCTTACAGAATTTCTCTCCCACTACGTTTCCGGATTCTCCGTATTTCAGTACCTGACGTTCAGAACCATGGTCAGCGTCGTCACCGCGCTGGCCATGTCGCTGCTCATCGGTCCCTACGTCATCGAGCGGCTCAGCCATTATCAGATCGGTCAGACGGTTCGCGAGGACGGCCCAGAAAGCCATTTCAGCAAAGCGGGTACCCCGACCATGGGAGGCGCCCTGATCCTGATCGTCATCCTGATCACGACCCTCGCCTGGGGAGATCTGGGTAACCGCTATGTCTGGACCGTGCTGCTGGTGACGATCGCCTTCGGCATCATCGGCTGGGCCGATGACTATCTGAAGCTGTCGAGAAAGAACAGCCGGGGGCTGATCGCACGCTGGAAGTATTTCTGGCAGTCCGTGGTGGCCATCATCGCCGCCTGGTTTCTCTACAGCACGGCGGACGCGCCGGCCGAAACGGCGCTGATCGTGCCGTTCTTCAAGGAGGTGGCGATCCCGCTCGGTATCGGCTTCGTAATCCTGAGCTACCTGATGATCGTCGGCATGAGCAATGCGGTGAACCTGACCGACGGGCTCGACGGGCTTGCCATTCTTCCCACGGTGATGGTGGGGGCCGCCCTGGGACTGATCGCGTACCTGGTGGGGCACATCGAGTTCTCCCAGTACCTGCAGATCCCGTACATCCCGGATGCGGGAGAGCTGGCCGTCTTCTGCGGGGCGCTGATCGGCGCCGGGCTCGGTTTTCTCTGGTTCAACACCTATCCCGCCCAGGTTTTCATGGGCGACGTGGGGGCGCTGGCGCTGGGTGCTGCGCTCGGCGTGGTCGCGGTGATCGTGCGGCACGAAATCGTCCTGCTGATCATGGGCGGCCTGTTCGTGCTCGAGACGGCATCGGTGATCCTGCAGGTTGCCTCGTTCCGCCTCACCGGCAAGCGGATCTTCCGCATGGCGCCCATTCACCATCACTTCGAGCTGAAGGGCTGGCCCGAGCCGCGGGTGATCGTCCGTTTCTGGATCATTACCCTCGTGCTGGTCCTCGTCGGTCTCTCGACGTTGAAGCTGAGATGAGCATGGCGAAGCAGAAAACCCTCGTCGTTGGTCTCGGTGTCACCGGACTCTCGTGCGTGCGTTATCTGGCTTCCAGAGATGACCTCATCGTC
Organism: Gammaproteobacteria bacterium; assembly: GCA_003247835.1. Taxonomy (GTDB): domain Bacteria; phylum Pseudomonadota; class Gammaproteobacteria; order Pseudomonadales; family Azotimanducaceae; genus SZUA-309. The sequence goes on from QJYB01000097.1 coordinate 37,503, forward strand.
ATGGATACGCGCACGGATCCACCGGGCCTGGCCGAGTTCCACAGTGAGTTTCCACAGATCCCGCTGCACCTCGGCGCCTCGCGGATCGAGCAGGGTGCGGAACTCGATCGGGTGGTGGTGAGTCCGGGTATCTCCCTGGACCATCCGCTGCTTACCGGACTACCTGCCGGTGTGCCGCTGGTGAGCGACATCGACCTTTTCTGCGAGGCGGTGGACGTGCCGATCGTCGGCGTCACCGGAACCAACGGCAAGAGCACGGTGACATCGCTGGTGGGCCATCTGCTCAACGGTGCGGGTATTCGAACTGTCGTCGGTGGCAACCTGGGTGATGCCGCGCTCAGCCTGCTGGATCGTCCGGCCGAGGTGTACGTTCTAGAGCTTTCCAGTTTTCAGCTCGAGCGTATGACCGCGCACCACTTCACTGCAGCCACCGTGCTCAACGTGACCGAAGACCATCTCGACCGTCATGGCAGCATGGCTGCTTACGTGGCCGCGAAGCAGAGGATCTATCGGGATTGCGGGCTGGCTGTGGCCCACCGGGGCGAAGCCTCGACTTACCCGCTGACCGACTGCCCGCTCACCACTTTCGGTGCCGACGCGCCGGTGAAGGGTCACTGGGGTATCCGTGTTCGCGACACCGAACGGTGGCTCGTGCGGGGGGAGACGCCTATCGTTGCCGCTGCCTCACTGCCGCTCGCCGGTGTGCACAACGAGCAGAACGTGCTGGCCGCCATGGCGCTGGCCAGCGCCTTCGATGTCTCCCTGCAAGTCCTTGCCGAAGCGGCAGGCAGTTTCAGCGGCCTTCCGCATCGCTGTCAGCGCGTGGCGGATGTGGGAGGTGTCACCTACATCAACGACTCCAAGGCGACCAACGTCGGCGCAACGGAGGCGGCCCTGCTGGGTCTGGGCAGTACACTGCCCGGGGATGTCCCGCACATAGTCCTGATTGCCGGTGGAGACGGCAAAGGCGCGGACTTCCGCGCGCTGGCGGATGTCGTCGGACGGTTCGTGAAAGCGCTCGTGCTGCTGGGACGCGATGCACCTGCGCTGCAGGCGGCACTCGGTGAGCAGACCGAAACCCACCGGGTGGCGGACATGGATGAAGCGGTGACGCTGGCTGCGAGCATCGCGCGACCCGGCGATCTGGTACTGCTGTCGCCGGCCTGCGCGAGTCTGGACATGTACAGGAACTTTGCAGCCCGCGGTGATCACTTCACCCGGGCGGTGGAGGCGCTGGCGGCATGACGCTGCGTATCGACTACCCGCTGGTGATGACCTGGTTGCTTATCCTGGCGCTCGGCACCGTCATGGTGACGTCCACGGGCATTGCCGTCGACACCAGCCTGCTGCCGCGCCAGGGTGTCTATCTGGCGCTGGCGCTCGCCAGCTTCACCGTGGTGGTGCTGGTGCCGCTTGCCATCTGGGAATCCGCGCACCGGCTCTGCTGGCTGGCGGCGGTCGCCCTGTGTGTGCTGGTGCTCATTCCGGGTATCGGACTGGAGGCCAAGGGTGCGCAACGCTGGATCCCGTTGAGCGGATTCACGCTGCAGCCGGCGGAAACCGCCAAGTTCTTCCTGCTGGTGTACCTGGCCGGCTACCTGGCCAGGTTCGACGAACAGGTCGCCGAGGACACGGCAGCGCTGCTGAAACCGATGGGAATGGTTGCCGCCGTCGCCGCGCTGCTGCTGCTGCAGCCGGACTTCGGTACGGCCGTGCTGCTGATGGCCGCCACGAGCGCACTGCTGTTCGTCGCCGGCGCCAGGCTTCGCCACTACCTGTTCATCGTGGTCGTCGCCAGCTTGGGATTTCTGACGCTCGTGTACCTGGAGCCGTATCGCATGGCCAGGGTGTGGAGCTTTCTGGATCCCTGGGCGGATGCCAATGACGGTGGCTATCAGCTCACGCAGTCACTCATCGCCTTTGGCCGCGGCGAAACCCTCGGTCTCGGCCTGGGAGAGGGGATTCAGAAGCTTGCCTACCTGCCGGAAGCGGAGACGGACTTCATCTACGCGGTCATCGCGGAAGAGCTCGGCCTGGTCGGCGCCGTCACGGTGATCGGCCTGTTCACCTTCTTCATCCTGAGGATGCTCAGAATCGCGCGCCTTTCAATCAAGGCCGAGCGACGGTTCTCCGGTTACCTCGTGTACGGTATCGCCCTGCTGCTTGGACTCCAGGCCCTGGTCAGTCTCGGCGTGAACACCGGCGTGCTGCCCACAAAGGGATTGACGCTGCCGTTCGTCAGCTACGGCGGTAACAGTCTGATCGTCTGTTGCGCCATGCTCGGTCTCGTCTGCAGGGTCTGGTGGGAGGCGGAAGATGGCTGAAGCCAGCGCCTATCAGGTTCCAGAGATGGGTCGGGTCCGGCACATCCACTTCGTCGGTATCGGCGGCACGGGGATGTGTGGTATTGCCGAAGTGCTGCTCAATCAGGGATACACCGTCAGCGGCTCGGATCTCAGATCGTCACCGGTCACCCGCCGGCTCGAACGGCTCGGGGCCACCGTCAAGGTGGGTCATGAGGCGGACCACATCGTCGGCGCGGACGTGGTCGTGGTCTCCAGTGCGGTCACGTCGGACAATCCGGAGGTGCTGCGGGCCCACGAACGGCGGATTCCCGTGGTCGCCCGGGCCGAGATGCTGGGTGAGCTGATGCGTTACCGGCACGGCATTGCGGTAGCGGGGACGCACGGCAAGACGACGACGACCAGTCTCATCACCGCGGTATTTCAGGCAGCCGGACTGGATCCCACCTTTGTCATCGGCGGGCAGCTCAACGCCACGGGCAGCAATGCGCGGCTCGGCTTGTCTCGCTACCTGATTGCCGAGGCGGACGAGAGCGATGGCTCGTTCCTCAAGCTCAAGCCCATGTCGGCCGTGATAACGAACATCGACGCAGATCATATGGATACCTACGGCCAGGACTTCGGTGTGCTGAAGCAGGCCTTCGTCGACTTCGTACACCAGCTGCCTTTTTACGGCTCTGTCGTGCTCTGCGCGGAAGACCCGGAAACCGTTTCGATCCTGCCCGAGCTCTCCAGACCGATGCTCACCTACGGATTCGACGGGCAGAGTGACTTCCGGGGTGTGAACATGCGGGTGGAGTCGGGTCGCTGGCGGTTCCGTGCGGAACGGCCGGAGCAGCCGCCTCTGGAGATCACGCTGGCCGTGCCGGGCCGGCACAACGTGCTGAACGCCCTGGCGGCCATTGCAGTGGCCACGGACGAGAGCGTCGCGGATGATGCCATCGTCGCAGGACTCGAGGGTTTCAGCGGTGTCGGCAGGCGTTTCCAGATCAGCGAGGGGGTCGTGCTCGACGACCACGCCTTTACGCTGGTGGATGATTACGGTCATCACCCCACCGAGGTAGAGGCTGTGATCGACACTGCGCGGGCCATGTGGCCCAACAGACGCCTCGTCATGCTTTATCAGCCCCACCGGTACACCAGGACGCGCGACCTGTTCGACGACTTCGTGCGGGTGCTGTCTCAGGTGGACATGCTCGTCTGCCTGGAGGTGTATGCGGCAGGCGAGGCGCCGATTCCCGGTGCCGATGGCCGCTCGCTGTGTCAGGGAATCCGTCAGCGGGCCAACCTGATTCCGGTGTACGCGGAGGATCCGGACGATGCGCTCGGTGTGCTGTCCGACATCGTCGAGGACGGCGATATCGTACTGGTTCAGGGCGCTGGCAACGTCAATCGGATCTCCAACCAGCTGACGGGAGCTCTAGATGGATAAGATCCTGGCCGGCATGCTCGTTCTCATTCTCGTGGTGCTGGGCACCCTCATCTACCAGCACCTGGATCAGCCAGTGGTGCGGGTCGCCGTTGCGGGCCAGCTCGACGATGCGGAACGGGAACAGATCCGCTCGGCGGTGCGTTCGCACCTCAGCGGCGGCATGCTGAGTGCCGACGTTGATGGGTTGACGGAAGGCATCCTGGCGCTCTCCTGGCCGCGTGGCGTCACCATCCGGCGCAGCTGGCCCGATACGCTCAGGATCGAAGTGGAAAAACCTGCCGTCGTGGCCGGCTGGCGTGATGCTTACCTCGCAAGCGACGGTCAGGTCGTGCGGCTGCCCGGCGGACGGGATGATCTGCCGCGCTTCGAATGCAGCCTTGCGGAACCGCAGCGGGCCATGGAGGTCTTTCACCGGTTGAGCCTGGCGGGCCTTCGGGACGGGCTCAAAGTGGATCGGCTGACGGAGAACGCGTTGGGCGAATGGGGAGTCGAGCTGTCCCGGGCCGACGGCACGGGCAGCGTCAGCGTCATCCTCGGTGCCGAGAGCGTGCAGGAGCGATTCGAACGATTTCTGGTGGTCTATCGCCAGCTGCTAAATGACCGGCTCACCGAAATCGGGCACATCGATGCCCGGTATGACAACGGCGTGGCTGTGAGCTGGGTTCCGGGTGAGTCCGGGCAGACGCTGGTTGCGGCGAGACAAGTCGAAGCCGTCGGGTCGATCTGATGCGTAACGTGAATGGTGCGGAAATTGCGTGAAACTGCATATGGCTTCTGACAACGAGTGCAGGCGGATCGTCGGCCTCGACATCGGCACCAACAAGGTGGCGGCCATCGTGGCGGAACTGACGCCGGAGGGCGAGCTCGAGATCATCGGCATCGGCTCACACAATTCCCGGGGGCTGAAGAAAGGTGTCGTCGTCAACATCGAATCCACTGTGCAGTCCATCCAGCGGGCCGTGGAGGAAGCAGAACTCATGGCCGGGTGTCAGATCGATTCGGTCTACGCCGGAATCGCAGGCAGCCACATCCGCAGCATCAACTCTCACGGGATCGTCGCCATCCGCGACCGTGAGGTGCTGCAGCAGGACATCGACCGGGTGATCGACGCCGCTCAGGCCATGGCTATTCCGGCCGATCAGAAAATCCTGCACATCCTGCCGCAGGAATACATCATCGATGCCCAGGAGGGTGTCAAGGAACCGCTGGGCATGTCCGGCGTCAGGCTGGAGGCCAAGGTTCACCTGGTCACCTGTGCGGTCAACGCGGCCCAGAACATCGAGAAATGCATCGAACGCTGCGGACTCAGGGTCAACGACATTATTCTCGAACAGCTGGCCTCCAGTTACTCGGTGCTTACGGACGACGAGCGGGACCTGGGCGTCTGCCTGGTGGACATCGGTGGCGGCACGACGGACATCGCCATTTTCACCGACGGAGCGATCCGTCACACGGCCGTAATTCCCATTGCCGGTGATCAGGTGACGAACGACATCGCCATGGCGCTCAGAACGCCGACGCAGAACGCAGAAGAGATCAAGATCAAATATGCCTGTGCGCTGACACAGCTTGCCCGGCCTGACGAGACCATTAAGGTCCCGGGTGTCGGTGACAAGCCAGCCAAAGAGCTATCGCGACAGGCGCTGGCCGAGGTGGTCGAACCCCGATACGACGAGCTGTTCACGCTGATT
>QJYB01000086.1 GCA_003247835.1 Gammaproteobacteria bacterium
CGTGGCCTTCCTCCAGCGCCAGCAGCCTGCCGCCATGCCAGACGACGTTGGTGTTGGCGAGTCCGTCCGTCACCACACCCTGCACCCGTGGATCGCTTGCCATGGGATCGAACGGGCTGAACAGCGCCTCGCCCGCCTCGCGCTCCAGCTTCCACTTCACGGTACGCAGCCAGCGGTTGCGGTAGCTGACCCGACCATCCTGAATCCGGAAGCGGTGCAGCATGCCGTCACCGGCGAACCAGTGATGGGCACCCCGAGGCGGAAACTGGGGATCCGGGCCGTTGCGGAAATAGGTGACGTTCAGCTCCCGCGGCAGCTCGCCGCGGATGACCGCATCGGCCAGATCGCACTCCATCCGTATGGGTGCGTAGTTACCTCTGAGCTGCGGGTGATCGGGATACGGTCTGGTCATGGTGCCTCCCCTGGCGAGCTGAGCCGCCGAGTCTACACCCGAAACCCGTATGGCCCACTACCGTCTGGAGAGCCTGGCGAGCCTCGCCCGTGCTTCTTCCCCGACCGGGCCTTCCGACTGACCCGCCGCCTGGTAGTAGCGGGCCGCCAGATCCGTGTTGCCTTCCGCCTCCGCGATCTTGCCGAGCTCGAGATAGGCAATGGTGGTGGGCAGCAGTTCAACCGAGGCGTTCAGATCCGACTTCGCCCTGGCGCGGTCACCGAGCTTCACGTAGGACATGCCGCGACCCAGGTAGTGGCCGTAGAACCCGCTGTCCCGTTCGATCGCCCGGTTGTAGTTGGTGACGGCATCGTCATAGCGCCCCTGCTCGTAGCGGATGTCACCGCGCAGCGCGTGGAAGGTCGGCTCTGCCCCCTGTGCGTCGATCGCCTTCTCGACGAGGCTGAGTGCCTTGGCAGCGTCTCCATCCTGCAGCGCCCTTCTCGCATCGTCGGCATTGGCGTACGCATCCTTGTCGGCCTTGAGCTGCCGGATGGCGGCCTGGTAGCGGTCCGAGCCGTACTCGCCGTCCGTGAATCCATCCGAGCGCAGCTTGTCGACCAGCATGCGGTTGTTCTGGACCCGCTCAGCGGAAGGTGGATGGCTGGCAAGCAGTCCCTCGACCCAGGACGCGTCACGTCCTTCCGAGAGCTTCAGAAACATCTCCTGCAGCGTCACAGCCGCATAGGGATCGTAACCTGCCTTCGCCATCATCCGTGTGCCGTAGAAGTCCGACTCCCGCTCGGCATCACGTCCGTATTTCGTGTTGATGAGCTGCGCCGCCATCTGCGCGCTCTGCATGATGCTGTTACCCAGTCCCGATCCGTGTACGCCGATCGCCGTCGCCAGCAGCGCGCCCTGCAGCAGATAGCCCCGTTCGATCTGCTTCGCGCCGTGTCTCGCTGCAGCGTGCGTCACCTCGTGACCGAGTACGGCGGCCAGTTCCGCCTCGTTGCGCAGCGATACGAGGAGGCCGCGATTGACGGCCAGTTTGCCACCAGGCAAGGCCCAGGCGTTCGGGACCGAGTTGTTCAGCACCACGAACTCGTAGGGCAGGTTGATATTGCTGTACGCCGCCACACGCTTACCCACGGTGCTGACGTAATCGGTGAGCTCCGGGTCCACGGTGTACAGCCCGCCCTGCATCTGCTGTGCCGGCCGGTACTGCTCCTCGCCAATCGCGATCTGCTGCTCGGTGGTCACGAATCCGACCTCGGACTGACCCGTCACCGGATTGGTCACACAGCCGCCGACGAAGAGTAAAAAATATAATAAAATCAGTGTGTTATAGGTAGTCTGGAATATCATCTACTCGCTTCCGGGGGAGATACTGGGGTCCATATTGCTTCCAGATTTGATTGTGCCTTCCTCCACAATCGACGCCTAGTATGACAGCTGTTGTGTTAGCACGTTCTCGGGGACAAGCAACGAGCTATGAACCATCAGCCTGCTGAGGTACTTCTGTCGCGGAGCGAGAGCGCGCTTCTGCTCAGTGCGTTCGCCGCCCTCTCGGCGAGCATAATGTCGTTTCTTTTCTTCTGAGGCGTGCCGGCAAAACGAACTCTCCATAGACCTTGTGATGACCAGATGGCCAACCCCGCGAACCGCGGGGTTTTTTTTGACCATCCGAATTGAGCCCGCCTGATTCCGCCCTTCACCCCGGTCCGGCCATGGGCTACATTGGCCGGCCTGCTGCGGGGGAAGCGAACCATGAAATATCTGCACACGATGGTCCGGGTCAGTGATGTCGAAGCGTCACTGGCGTTCTACGATGCGCTCGGCCTGAAGGAAATCAGGCGCTCCGACAACGAGGGCGGACGCTTCACGCTGATCTTTCTCGCCGCGCCCGGTGACGAGCAGGCGCAGGTGGAGCTGACCCACAACTGGGATCCCGAGACCCTGACCGGCGGCCGTAACTTCGGACATCTGGCCTACCTGGTCGACGACATCTACGCACTCTGCCAGCGACTCATGGATGCGGGCATCACCATCAACCGCCCGCCCAGAGACGGCCGCATGGCTTTCGTCCGCTCTCCGGACGGCATCTCCGTGGAGCTCCTGCAGAAAGGCGCTGCACTGCCCGCCACCGCACCGTGGGCGGACATGCCCAACGTGGGAGAGTGGTAGTGCGCCGGAACACCGCCCCGAATCCGGCAGGCAGACGAATCAACAACCAACAGGAGAGATGATCATGAAGTTCTACAACTCACTGGGCCCTAATCCGCATGTGGTCCGCATGTTCGCTGCCGAACGGGGTATCAAACTCGACAACGTTGAGGTCGACATCATGGGCGGTGAGAACCGCCAGTCGGCCTACCTCGCGAAGAATCCCGCCGGCCAGCTGCCCTGCCTCGAACTGGACGACGGCACCTTCCTGTCCGAGATCACCGCCATCTGCGAGTACCTGGACGAGACTCATCCCGGTGAGTCGCTCATCGGCAGCACGCCGGAAGAACGGGCGAAAACCCGGATGTGGACCCGCCGCGTGGACCTGAACATCTGCGAGCCCCTGGCCAACGGTTTCCGCTTCGCAGAAGGCCTGGACCTCTTCAAGAACCGGATCGTCACGCGCCCGGAAGCGGCGGAAGGCCTGAAGACCATCGCCCAGGACCGACTGCGCTGGCTGGACGGGCAGATCGCCGGGCGGGAGTTCCTAACCGGCAACCGACTGACCCTGGCCGACATCCTGCTGTTCTGCTTCCTCCAGTTCGGCGCCAATGTCGGCCAGCCCCTGAATCCGGAGAACCGGAACATCCAGGCCTGGTTCGACCGAGTCAAGGCCCGGCCCAGCGCTGCAGCCTGATCCCTTGTCACCGTCCGCGACGTTGTCCAACCGGACAACGCCGCGGCACGGCCTGTATTACGGTATTTTCACACCGCGGACACACCCTGCTGGCTAGGATCTGAACTTTACGCAGGCTAGATTGGTCTGACCGGATGTGTTACTTTTTGTAGCAATTCGGGCGCCTGTCCGGCCCGGGTGCTCCTATCCGTAACAGCTCACAGGGATCCGTATGCGCGCCACCTACATCACCGCCACGATCATCGCGGTCGCCATCCTGGCCTGGCTGCTGTCCGGCCAGCTCGGCGGCACGGATACGGTCCGCCACGACTCCCTCGCGGAACAGAACCGCCAGAACGAGGCGCGACGCCAGGATGCGGAGCCGACTCGGGTACGGGCCCGGGTGATACATGCGTCACCCCAGGTTCAGCACGTCGTCCTGCGGGGCAAGACGGAAAACAAGCGAACGGTGAGCGTGAAGGCGGAGACCTCCGGACGCATCATCGACCGTCCGGTCGATCGGGGTACCGCGGTGCAGGAAGGCGACGTGCTCTGCCAGATCTCCATGGAAGACCGCTACGCCTCGCTCGCCGAGTCCCGTGAATCCCTCAACCAGGCGCGTATCGAGTACGAAGGCAGTCTGAAGCTCAAGGAACGGGGCTATCAGTCCGACACGGCCATCGCACAATCCAAGGCGCAGCTGGCCGCCGCCGAGGCAAAGCTCAAGCGGGCGGAGCTGGACATCCAGCGCACGTACGTGCGCGCACCTTTCGCCGGTGTCGTGGAAGAGGTGCATTCGGAGGTCGGTGACTACGTGGCGCCCGGAACCGCCTGTGTCACCGTCGTCGACCTCAACCCCATGCTGCTCGTCGGTCGCGTGGCAGAGAAGGACGTGCAGCTGGTCGCCCTCGACCAGGAGGTGACCGGCGTGCTGAGTGACGGCACCGAGGTACACGGTCCGGTGTCGTTCATCGGCGCGCAGAGTGATCCTGCCACCCGCACCTACGAGGTGGAGATCGAGATCCCGAACGACGACTACGCGCTTCGGTCGGGGCTCACCACGGAGATCCGCATACCGGTGGCGGAGGTGCTCGCCCAGAAGATCAGCCCGGCGCTGTTTGCGCTGGACGACAGCGGCCAGATCGGTGTCCGCACCATCAACGACAGGGGTGAGGTGGAGTTCCACCACGTACACATCGTCCGCGACGAACCGGACGGGGTCTGGGTATCCGGACTGCCGGAAGTCGCCACCCTGATCACCGTTGGTCAGGAGCTCGTGGTACCCGGACAGGTCGTGGAGGTGGACTTCGAGGCCAGCGGAGAAATGCCGGCCAGCACCAAACCGGAGAACCCGACAGAAGACGATCTCACCGCGACCACGAACACCGGATCGTCCGGTGGGAGCATCGTCATCAGTGCCGGTGGGAGCGCCGCCGGACGATGAACGCCCTGATCGACGCGGCGATCAATCGCACGCGAACGACCCTGCTGCTGATGTTCATGGTGGTGCTTGCCGGGCTCATCGCCCGCAGCGCAATCCCGATCGCCAACGAGCCGCACATCGAGGTGCCGTTCTTCGCGGTAACCATCGTTCACGAAGGTATCTCTCCGGAAGACTCGGAGCGGCTCCTCGTCATGCCCATGGAGCTCGAGCTGCGCAAGGTGGAAGGCGTCAAGGAGCTAACGGCGTACGCGTCCGAAGGTTCGGCCACCCTGCTGGTGGAGTTCGACGCGGATCAGGATCTCGATCAGGCCGAACTCGATGTCAGGGAAGCCGTGGATCGAGCCAGGGTGGAGCTGCCCAGCACCGCCGAGGAACCTTTCATTCAGGAGCAGACCACCGAGGACTTCCCCATTATTCAGGTGAACCTGGTGGGAGAAGGGGTGCCAGAACGGGTGCTCTACAACCTGGCCATCGACCTCAGGGACGACATCGAAGCGATCCCCGCTGTGCTCGAGGCCAACCTCCAGGGGAGCCGGGAGGAGCAGCTCGAAGCCATCATCGATCCCAACGCGCTGGAGGCCTATCAGGTTTCCAACGAGGAGCTGATCAACACCATCATCCGCAACAACCGGCTGATTCCGGCGGGCAGCATCGACACCGGCGTTGGACGCTTCTCCGTGAAGGTACCCAGCGTCATCGAGGAAGCCTCGGACATCTTCGACCTGCCCATCAAGGCGAGCGGAGACACGGTGGTCACCCTCGGCGACCTGGCACAGGTCCGCCGGACCTTCAAGGATCGGGTCAGCTACGCTCGCGTCAACGGACGCAACACTCTGAGCCTTGGGGTAAACAAGCGGGCCAACGCCAACGTGATCGAGACCATCGACGCCGTGAAGGCGGTCGTGGAGCGTCACAAGGCAGAGATGCCGACCAAGGTGGAGGTGTTCTACTCCCAGGATCAGGCACCGTTCGCCCAGCAGCAGGTTACCGAGCTGCAGGGCAACATCTTCACGGCCCTGGCGCTGGTGATGGTGCTGGTGGTCGCGGCAATGGGATTCCGCAGCGGCCTCATCGTCGGCCTGGGTATCCCGGTCTCCTTTCTGTTTGCGCTGATTCCCGTCTACCTGCTCGGCTACACGTTCAACTTCATGGTCATGTTCGGCATGCTGCTCGGCCTCGGCATGCTCATCGACGGCGCCATCGTCGTGACGGAGTACGCCGACAGGAAGATGACCGAAGGGTTCGATCGCCGGGCCGCCTACGCGATGGCGGCAAAACGCATGTTCTGGCCCGTGACCGCATCGGTCGCCACGACCCTCGCCGCCTTCCTGCCGCTCATGTTCTGGCCGGGCATCTCGGGCAAGTTCATGCGCTACCTGCCGGTGACGGTGTTCACCGTGCTGTCCGGTTCGCTCGTCTACGCTCTGATCTTCGGACCCGTCCTGGGTTCTCTGTTCGGCAAGGCAGGTTCGCGCGACAAGGCCTCCATGGACACCCTCAAGCAGCTCGAAGAAGGCGACCCCACGCGACTGAGGAACATCACCGGCCTCTACGCCCGCCTGCTCGAGCTGACGAGCCGATACTCACTGATCACCATCACCGGCGTGCTGGTACTGCTCGTCGGCATCTTCTGGGCATACGGCAAGTTCGGTCAGGGCATGATCTTTTTCTCGGATACCGATCCGAAGTTCGCCAACGTTACGATACGGGCCCGCGGCAACCTCTCTGCCGAAGAGATCAACGGTCTCGTCAAGGAGGTCGAGGCGCAGGTGCTCGAGGTGGATGGCATCCGCGGAATCAACACGTTCACCAGCCTCACCGGCGGCGCCTCCAGGGACGGTTTCGACCGGATCGGACGGATCTTCATCGAGCTGCACGACGAGAACGAGCGGGACAGGAAAGGTACGGAGATCTTCCAGGAAATCCGTGACCGGACAGCGCCGCTGGCGGGGATCTCCGTGGAGATCCAGAAGATGGAGCAGGGCCCACCCGTCGGCAAGCCCATCCAGATTCAGTTCTCCTCCTACGACCGCAAGCTTCTTGAGCCTGCGGTGACACGCGTACGCGAGTACATGGACACCGTGCCAGAAATCATCGACGTCGACGATACGCGTTCGCTGCCGGGCATCGAATGGAAGCTGACCGTGGACCGGGCTCAGGCGGCGCTCTACGGTGCCGACGTCTCCCAGGTCGGGATTGCCGTGCAGTTGGTGACCAACGGCGTCAAGGTAGGTGAGTACCGGCCGGATCGCGCGGACGACGCGGTGGACATACGCGTCCGCTACCCAACCGAGGATCGCGGTATCGGCACGCTCGACGATCTCAAGATCAGCACCAAGAACGGGCTGGTTCCGATTTCAAACTTCGTCAAACGCGAGGCGGCTCCGAACGTGGACGCCATTCAGCGCATCGACGGTATCGCTGTGGAGTTCATCCGGGCCAACGTGGTCGACGGGGTGTTGGCCGACAACGTCGTGCACAAACTTGAGGCCTGGCTCGATACCCAGACCTTCGATCCCCGGCTCAACATCGAGTTCCGCGGGGCCAACGAGGAACAGGCGGAGTCCATGGCCTTCGTGCAGGTAGCCTTCCTGCTCTCGCTGCTGCTGATGTTCGTGCTGCTGGTCACCCAGTTCAACAGCATCTACCAGAGCGTTCTGATCCTGATCGCCGTGGTGATGTCCACGGCGGGTGTGCTGCTCGGATTGCTGGTCCTCAATGCGCCGTTCTCCGCCATCCTTTCCGGGGTGGGCGTCGTGGCGCTGGCAGGGATCGTGGTGAACAACAATATCGTGCTCATCGACACCTACAATCATCTCCGCCGGGAGCACCCCGAGCTGTCCTATCTGGACGTGATCGTCCGCACCGGCGCTCAGCGGCTGCGGCCCGTCATGCTCACCACGGTGACGACGATCTTCGGGCTGCTGCCGCTGGCGAGCAATCTCTCCATCGATCTCATCAACCGTACGATCCTCTACGGCGGGCAACTCTCCTCGTTCTGGGTACCCCTCTCCCAGGCCATCGTATCCGGGTTGACCTTCGCGACCATTCTGACGCTGGTCGCGACGCCGGCCATGCTGGCCCTGCCTCACCAGATCCGTTCCTCCGCAGGCCGGCTGAGGAACCGTATCGTCGCGCTGCGCAACCACTCGCCTGCCCGGGCCTGAACCCGACCCCCGCCGACAACATGGCGTTGTCTTGAGCCAACGTCTTAGACTAGTGTCCTGTCTGATTTGAATGAGCTGACAGGACAGGGCACTCTCCCCGCGATGCAAGACCCCGGCGCCTGGGCCATCCACCTTTCGGATCCACTCTGCACCGATGCCACCGTCACCGGCGGCAAGGCAGCCACGCTTGCCTGGCTACACGCCGAAGGCCTGCCGGTTCCTGACGCCTTCGTCGTGCCCGTGGCCGTTTTCACAACGCACTGTCCGGATGCCACACCGGAGCGGCGTCCGCCCCGCCCGACCGCCAGCCCGGAGCTGCGTGCGGCGCTGAAAAAGGTCTGCACGGCCCTGTGCGACGATCCCGAGGACCGCCTTGCGGTCCGCAGCTCGGCCATCGGCGAAGATGGCGAGACCGCCAGCTTCGCGGGCGCGCACGCCACCTACTACTACGTCGACCCCTGGAACATCGAGAAATCCGTGGTGGATTGCTGGCTGTCACTGTGGTCCGAGACTGCCCAGGCCTATCGCCGTTCACGGTCCTCCGGAACCGGGTTCGCCATGGCCGTCATCATTCAGCGGATGGTGCAGTCGGAACGCTCCGGCGTCTGTTTCACCCGGGACCCCACCGGGGGCTACCCCGACTGCGCGGTCCTGGAATCCTGCTGGGGTCTGGGTGCTGCGCTGGTGGACGGTCGGGTGACGCCCGACCGCTTCCTGTTGGATCCCGAAGGGCGTATCGCGGAACGCAGGATTGCCCGGAAGCGTCTCAAGGTGGCGGAAGGGCTGCGCGACCCCAGCGATCATCGACTGGAACCCGTACCCCTCAGGCTTCAGAGCGAAGCCTCCGTCACGGATATCGAAGCGGGCCAGATCGTTTCCATGGCACGCAGAATCGCCGGGCTCGCAGGCGCCGATCAGGACATGGAGTGGGCGATCGACGGCGACGAGCTCTTCGTGCTGCAGAGCCGTCCCCTGACGACGACCGCACCGGTAGCACCACCTGCGGTCGACGGGCGCTGGGTACTGTTCAAACCCACGGCTGAGAACTTCTCGGAACCATTCACGCCGATGACCGTCGACCTGCTCCGTCGCGTGCTGCCGCCGTTCGGTCGGTTCATTCACGGTCGCTATTACGTGAACCCGGATCTGATGGCCATGCTGCTGCCCTGGTCACTGGATGACGACACGCTCACCGAGCTGCTGATGATGCGCCCTCTCTCCCACGACCTGCCCCTCGACGGTCGGCGGATACTGCGCATGAGCGTGCTCCTCGGCATCGGCTATCTGTGCGCAGGTGCCACCTGGCACCGCACCGCCCGCATTGCGCTCGACTCTCTGGGAGCGTTCGAAGAGCGCTGTCAACGCGTAGTGGAAGATCCGGATCTGGATCCGCTCCGCGCGCTGGTACGGCTCATCGTCAACGATCGCCCCTTTCGACCGCTGAGCGAGAACGCCGTCCTCGCAAACCTCGCGTCCGTACGCTATTTCGTGCTGATCGAGGTACTGACAGGGCTGCTGCGAAGATTCGCGCCGGGGTTCGATGAGACCAAGCTGTCGCTGCTGGTCTCCGGTGGCGACGCCATGCTCTCTCAGCAGATGGTCGAGGGCATCCGCACGCTGGCCGAGGTCGCCAGGTCGGACGAGGACCTGAATCGGGCGCTGCAGGCGGACACCGTCGATCTTCAGAACACCGTCCTCAAGCTCGGCGAGTACCACCCGTTCGCCATCGCGCTCGAGCGGTTCATGCAGCGCTTCGGTCATCGTGGTGTACGCGAGCTCGATCTCATGGCGCCTCGCTGGCGGGAAGACAACACGTCCGTTCTCGCCATGGTCCGCAACTTCCTGAGGCTGGACGGCAGTCCTCGTACCGACAGCTACGGACTGCGGCTCGCTGCAGAGGACGAACTGCACCAGGCACTTCCGAGTCGCTGGCAGCGACGTCTGATCGATACGCTGATCGGTCGCATCCGCTACTACGTGACGCTGCGTGAGAACTCCCGTCATTATCACACCATGGCGTTCGCCGCCGTCCGCTCGAAGCTGAAACAGCTCGAGCAGAACCTCATTAATGCAGGGCGCCTGCACTGTGACGACGACATCTTCTTTCTGGAGTATCCGGAAACCCTGGAGCTCGCGGCCGGGCAGCTCGAGTGGCTCGATGTGGAGCCACGAATCCGTTCACGACGAATTCAGCATCAGGAACTCAGCAGGCTGCGCCCTCCCGAATCGTTCAACATGCTCACACACGTCGTACGGCCCGTGCAGGAGGGAAACATCCTCAGCGGAGACTGCGCCTGCCCCGGTGTGGCCACGGGTACTGCCCGTGTCATTCATGACCCTACCATTGCCGCAGAGATGTCGAACGGCGACATCCTGGTCGCACCCTACACGGATCCCGCCTGGACACCGCTGTTTCCCGGGGCGGCAGCGATCATCGTCGAGGTCGGCAGCTATCTCTCCCACGCCGGCACGGTGGCCCGGGAGTATCAGGTGCCCTGCCTGGTGGACGTGCAGGACTGCACGCGCAGGATCCGTTCCGGACAACGACTCAAGGTGAATGCAACCGAGGGTTGGGTGGAGATCGTGTCGTGATCGGCGCGCTCGTCTTCGTGCTCGCCCTGCCACTTTCCGTCTACCTGATCGCCGGTGCTCTGTCTCTGATCGACGGACCCAACCGGGTCCATGCATTGGTCGATTTCACACTGCGCCTCGGTTTCTGTGCTCTGTTCGTCGCGCTCACTCCGGTAGAGAGCAGGATCTGGATCGGTATCGCATTCCTGATCGTGCTGGTGCTTCATGCCGCAACGGCCGCGGCTGCCCGCTACGCCATCCGCAGCGGACGCTGGCCGACCGACAGGATCGATTGAGCTTCGTCCCCTGAAAAAAAGAACCCCGGCGACACGGGATTGGGGAGGGGAGGGGAGTATGTCGCCGGGGTGCTTAAACTTCAGCTCGCGGTTTTCAGTCCGCTGCTGTCTTGTACGTGCTGGAGAGGTCGGTCCGTCTGATTTTCTCGCTGTTTCTCCCGCCTTCCGGAAGATTTATAGCAAATCTCCCGCTCTGTCTGACTCTTTGTCCGATGATCGGCGTAAGAGTTCCGACGAACGTAAAAAAAATCAGAGCGTCTCTTTAAGCCATTGAATTACAAAGGGATATGCCGATCTGTCCTGAACCAGAAACAGGTGTCCACCTTCGAAGAACTCGAGTCGCGCCGCTGGGATCCGCTCGGCCATCGCGACCATGTTGGCCATCGGTGCGATACCGTCGTACCGGCCACCGACAAGCAGCACCGGCAGATCGATGCCCGGCAGCCTCTCCCAGGTGTCGTGTCCGGATCTCGCCTCTAGCTGCCGTCGGCCGCCCGCTTCGTCTCTGTCCGTCCGGCGGGCCTCCCTGGCAATCCGCACCAGGTTGCTCCAGCGGTCCGGATTGGCACTCCGCCACTGCGAATCGCGGCGTGTATCCGACAGCACGAGCTGATGCTCGATACGATCGGGCTCCGACAACGCCTCGAGTTCCTGGAGTGGATAGGATGCCCCGCCCGCACCACCGGCACTGGTGCAGGCAAGCACTAGGGCGCTGACACGCTCCGGATGACACAGTGCGAGCTCCTGCGCCACCATGCCGCCGAACGAAACGCCCATGACCGGCACCCGATCCCAGCCGAGCTCGCTCAGCACCCCGGCCGCGTCGTCGGCGTAGTCGCGCATCCGGTACTCGGCCTCCGGCTTGTCCGTCTGACCCAGCCCACGCTGATCGAAAGCGAGCACTTCGAACGCATCCGGCAGTGGTCCGTCGAAAACGTTGGGGCGGTTCCTGAGGTCTCCACCGGTACCGCTGATGAAGAGCAGCTTCTGTCCGCTGCCGCGGAGCTCATAGTAGATCCGGATTCCATTGGCATGAACGAACGGCACCGCAACGCCTCCCCTGCGTTTCAGGACCTCTGCCTTTCCAATGCCGCGACCCGCACGGTATGCTCCACGGCCCGGCAATGCGGCGAGAGGGGCTGATGAGTATCTCACTGGGTGTGCACGTGGGCCAACAGAACATGCCCATGGACGAGATGCGTGCACTGTGGCGGAAGCTCGACACCAGTGGTGTCGACTGGATCTCCGCGTGGGATCACTTCTACGAGGCACCACCGAAGGGTGGGACCGAGCCGCACTTCGAGGCGCTCACCACGCTTGGCGCCCTGGCTGCGGAAACCCGTCAGGCACGCATCGGCTGCCTGGTCTTCTACATCGGCTACCGCAATCCCGCACTGCTCGCGAAGGCGGCCACCACCCTGGACCATATCAGCGGCGGTCGTTTCGAGCTCGGTATCGGCGCCGGCTGGCACATCTGGGAAGCGAGCGCCTACGGTTATCCGTTCCCGGACATCGGTACCCGCCTCGACATGCTGGAGGAAGCAGCGCAGATCATTCGCCGCATGCTCACCCAGGAACGCACCACCTTTTCCGGCATTCACTACCAGGTGGACGACGCGAGCTGCCTGCCGAAGCCGATCCAGGAACGGTTGCCGATCTGGATCGGCGGAGTGGGCGAAAAACGCACCCTGAAGATCGTCGCCGACCACGCCGACGGCTGGAACGCCGCCTATCTGTCACCGGAAGAATTCTCCCGCGTCAACGAGGTCCTCAATCAGTGGTGCGAAGACGAGGGACGGGATCCCGCCTCGCTCAAACGCGCCGCGAACGTCATGTTCAATCTCGGTCTGAACGAGGTGGATCTGGCCCGGCAGCGTGAGCTGCTGCAGCGTGACTGGGGCGCCATGGCGGAACGGACGGCTGCAGGCGCGCTGCTGTGCACGCCGGACCAGGCCGTAGCGCGCATTCTCGAGTACGTGGAAGCCGGGGCGGATGAAGTCAACATTGCGCTGCGCGCTCCCTGGCACGCCGAGGCCCTGGATGCCTACCTGACCGACGTCATGCCCCGGGTCCGCACCGAGGTCGGCTGAGCAGAGCGGTCAGCGGCTCGCCAGCGCCCTGGCGAACGCGAGCACCCGTTCCGCTTCCGCCGCGTGCAGGTTCTCGATCAGCCGGCCATCGAGCTCGGCGACGCCTTTGCCAGCCGATTTTGCCGCCTCCCAGGCAGCCAGCACGGCCCTGGCATCGGCCACCGCCGCCTCGTCATAACCGAACACCGCATTGGCCACGTCGACCTGGGTCGGGTGAATGAGTGTCTTGCCGTCGAACCCCATGGCCCTGCCCTGCTCGCAGATGACGCGGAAACCGTCGAGGTTCCGGAAATCCAGGTGCACGCCATCGAGTATGTCCAGACCCGTGGATCTGGACGCCAGCACGCAGTACTGGAGCGCGTAGGCCAGATTGTCACGTGCGGGTGTGTGGGTGGCACGCAGCTCCTTGACCAGATCGCTGGTGCCCATCACCAGACAGGCTGTGCGGGTCGACGCCATCGCGATTTCCCGCACGTCCAGGACCGCACGCGGGGTTTCTATCATGAGCCACAGCGGCATCGAGCCACCGCCGGCCAGGTTCACGGCTTCCTCGATCTGAGCGACCTGAGCGGCTGACTCGACCTTGGGAAAGAGCAACGCATCGACCGGCAGCGTCGCTGACAGTGCCACGTCGTCCCCACCCCAGGGGGTGTCCAGACCGTTGACTCGGACGATCAGCTCCCGGTGTCCATAGCCGCCGCTGCGGACCATGGCAGCAACCTTGTTACGCGCTTCCTCTTTCGCGCCCGCAGCGACCGCGTCTTCGAGATCGAAGATGATGGCATCACAGTCGATGGAGAGCGCCTTCTCCATGGCCCGTTCGTTGGCACCCGGCATGTAGAGCACCGAACGACGCGGTCTGGGTCCGTCTGCGGTCATGGAAGCGTTAGGCGGGCTGCGCTGCAGTCCGCGGGGTCAGCGGCTGGGGCGGATGTGACTCGGCACGGAGAAAAATGCGGTCCGGCGCGCCTCACGAGCTTCCAGACACTCCTCCCAGTCCTTTTTCAACCGGCAGCTGTAATCGGACAGGATGGGCAGCATCACGAACGCCGCAAGGATCCGGCACACGGCAGCCCAGCCGTACTGGGTCGTGTACCAGTCCGCATCCAGACGCGGCACCGCCAGGAAGAAGATCGCGAAGAAGAAAAACATGGTTCCCGCGGTGGAAATGGCCAGGATCCTGGCGATTCCCCGGGGCATCTTCTGAGACAGCGTGATGAACGCGAGGCAGGCGGCAACGGCATAGGGCAGCCATTCGAGCGGATCGGGAAAAACGACGTGCAGGAGCGCCATGACGACCAGAACAACACCGATGAACCCGTTGATGTACTGCATATAGCCGAACCGCCCCCTTTTGGCTTCTGACCTGGCAACCGACCCGTTCCGACGGCGTCCCTGACCGTGCGGGTACTGCTCGGCAGCAATCTTTGCGCTGCTGCTCCACCGCTGCAACGCCATATGTCTTTTTCGTTGCAGCTTATTCGAATAGTCCAAAATCGTGCCCATACAGTCAACCACTTTGTTACGGTTGGTGACAAATCCCCCACAGGGATACGGTTCTACCCATTTAGACACGGCTCAGGCGCCACGTTCAGTACGCCAGTGCGCAGATCCAGCAGTCTTCCAGGCTGAATTCAGAGTTTTTATAAGTCATAGTAATTTACAGTGTTTTTATTATTTCCAAATTGAATAAATCAACCGATTCGCGCGGACTGGCCACCATCCACCGGCAGATTCACGCCGGTGATGAATCTGGCCTCGTCGGAGGCGAGAAACAGCGCCGCGTTGGCCACGTCCCACGCCGTGCCCATCTGCCGCCCGAGCGGAACCTGCGCGTTCCTGCGGGCGATGAGCTCCGCACGATCGGCCCCGGCCGCCACGTTGCCCTCGATGGCCATGGGGGTGTTCATCAACCCCGGCATGATCACGTTGGCGCGAATGCCGAAACGCGCGTTCGCGGTGGCAAGTGCATGGGTGTACGCGTTGAGCGCCGCCTTGGAGGTCTTGTAGGCGACGATCCCCACCGCGCATACGGCGGCGACGGAGGAGATGTTGGTGATCACCCCGGAACCCCGCTCACGCATGCCCGGCAGCGCGTGCTTGCACAGAAACATGATGGACTTGAGGTTGGTATCGAAAATGGCGTCCCAGACCGCTTCGGTCATGCCCGTGGCACCACCATCGCCCCGGCCGATGCCGATGTTGTTGTGCAGCACGTCGATTCGACCGTACCGGCCTTCGGACTGCGCAACGACGTCCTGACAGTCGGCTTCACGGGTGACATCCGCCTCCACGACACACCCAGAGCCACCTTCCCGTTCGATCATGGACAGCGTTTCCCGGGCCGATTCCGCATTCCGGTCGACACAGACGACGGTTGCGCCCTCCTGCGCGAAACGGATCGCGGTGGCCCGCCCGTTACCGATCGTGTCGCCAGGTGTCTGCCCGGCACCTACCACTACGGCGATCTTGTCACTCAGACGTCCCATCCCGGCAATCCTTCATCGGCCTGTACGCCGAAGCTGTTGAGGGCCATGGAGACCAGGTTGTACTGGCCTATGGTGAATACCAGATCCATCATCTGCTGCGGGTTGAAGTGCTTCTCGAGCCCCTGCCAGGTCGCGTCGCTGACGAAGGCGTCCTCATGAAGCTCGTCCGTCGCCTTGAGCAGCAGCCGGTCGAGATCGGAGAGCCCAGGGGTGTCGGGTCCGGTCCTGCAGCTTCTGATTTCCTTGTCGCTCATCCCCGCCGCGCGCGCGATCAGCACGTGCTGACCCCATTCGTATCCGGACTGGCAGAGATAGCCGATCCGCAGAATGACCAGTTCCCGTTCCCGGATGTCGAGCGTCGACTTGCCGAGCACATGATTGGCGAACACCATCCAGCGCCTTGCCAGATCAGGGTGATTCGCCATGGTCTTGAAAATGTTGAAGACGTTTCCTCGGGCCACGAACGGCTCGAGCAGCGCTTTCTGCTCGTCGTTCCACTCGCTCTCGTCGAGCGCCGGGATTCTCGGTTCCGAAAGCCTCATGCATCCCCCCTTCAAGGATTGGTCGGTTTGCGCCAAAGTAACAAACCCCTGCCGCTGCGTGCCATACCCGAAGGAGAACTACGATGACCGTCCGTGTCGAGCGCCATGCAACCACCACCGTCGTCACCATCGATCGTCCGGACGTGCGTAACGCCGTCGATGGACCGACCGCCGCACTGCTCGCCGAGGCGTTCCGCGCGTTCGACGCGGACAACAGCCAGGCGGTAGCCATTCTTACCGGTGCCGGCGGCACGTTCTGTGCCGGGGCGGATCTGAAGGCCGTCTCCGACGGCCGTGGCAACCGGGTGCGTGAGACCGGCGATGGGCCCATGGGACCTTCCCGCATGCAGCTCGGCAAACCGGTGCTGGCAGCGGTGGAAGGTTTCGCCGTCGCAGGCGGGCTGGAGCTGGCGCTCTGGTGCGATCTACGGATCGCCGCAGAGGATGCGGTCTTCGGCGTTTACTGCCGTCGCTGGGGCGTACCCCTCATCGACGGCGGTACCGTACGCCTGCCGAGGCTGATCGGGATGAGTCATGCCATGGACCTGATCCTCACCGGTCGGGGGGTCTCCGGCGAGGAGGCGAGAATGATGGGGCTCGCCAACCGTCTCACCACGAAAGGCGCAGCGCTCGATGCCGCGCTCGAGCTCGCCGACGGGCTTGCGCGCTTCCCGCAGGGCTGTCTGAGAAGCGATCGTCAGAGTGCCTATCAGCAGTGGCAGCTCTCGGAATACGACGCGCTCCAGAACGAGACCCGGCTCGGGCTGGGCGTGATCCGCTCCGGAGAGACCCGGGCCGGTGCCAGCCGTTTCGCAGCAGGTGCCGGCCGCCACGGCGATTTCGGCAATATCTGACGACCGAACAGGGCTCTATATGAGCTGGACTTCGTAACCCCGGGCCTCGAGTCCGTCCACCACGTGATCGATCTGCTCCTCACCACGCATCTGCAGGGACAGATCCACCAGTGTGGCCCGCACCGAGGACCCACCGAACGTCCTCTCCTGGGCGATGTCGATGATGTTGCTGCCGAACTCGCCCAGCAGGCGGGTAAGCTCACCCAGCGCACCCGGCACGTCGGCGATTTCCACCTGCAGGCGGACGAGACGGCCGCTGCGGACCATACCGCGCTCCAGGATCGACGCCAGCACCAGCATGTCGATGTTGCCGCCGGAGAGCACAACGCCGGTCTTGCGCGCGGTGAATGCATCGCGGTGCGCCATGATGGCCGCAAGGCCCGCCGCACCAGCGCCCTCAACTACCGTCTTCTCGATCTCGATGAGCTTGAACACCGCGTCTTCCACCTGCTCCTCGCTCACCTCGAGCATCTCGTCGACCAGTTGCCGGATGATCGGCAGGGTGTTCGTACCCGGTGACTTCACCGCGATGCCTTCCGCCACCGTCGCGGGTTTCGCTACCCTGGCACTCTCCTCGCGAAAAGCTGCGGCCGCGGCATTGAACCGCTCGACCTGGACTCCGGTGACGTGGATGTCCGGTCGCTGTGATTTCAGGGCAACGGCGATGCCACTGATCAGACCACCGCCGCCGACGGGCACCACCACGGCTTCCAGGTCCGGCTGCTGTTCGAGCATCTCCAGACCGACCGTACCCTGCCCCGCCATCACACGCGGATCATCGTAGGGGTGAACGAGCACGAGGCCCCGCTCCTCCGCCAGGCGCCGGGTAAACTCCCTCGTCTCATCGAAGACGCTGCCTTCGAGATGGATCTCCGCGCCGAAGATCCGTGTCTGCTCCACCTTGGTGTTGGGCGTGGAACGGGGCATGACGATACACGTGGGTATCCCCAGGCGCTGGCCGTGGTACGCCAGCGCCTGGGCGTGGTTGCCTGCAGACATGGCGATTACGCCGCGACGCCGCTCCGAGCCGCTCAGTTGTAACAGGCAGTTCAACGCCCCTCGCTCCTTGAACGAAGCCGTGAACTGGAGATTCTCGAACTTCAGCCAGATCTCCGCGCCTGTCAGTCGGGACAGAGTCTCCGATCGCGTCAGTGGTGTTCGTTCGACCTGTCCGTCGATGCGCACCGCCGCCTGGCGGATGTCTTCGAGTTCCATCAGGGCGTCTCCTCGGTGACGGCCGGCGCCGTGAACGGGGCGCAGTATACTCGCGAGCATGCACTACGGCCCGATCAGACCATGAAGCACCTGCTCATCGTCTACCACACACAGACCGGGAACACCGGGCAACTGGCAGCCGCGGTGTCGAAGGGCGCCGGTCACGAGCTG
Organism: Gammaproteobacteria bacterium; assembly: GCA_003247835.1. GTDB lineage: Bacteria > Pseudomonadota > Gammaproteobacteria > Pseudomonadales > Azotimanducaceae > SZUA-309. Next base: position 18,073 of record QJYB01000086.1, read on the forward strand.
CTGGACAGTGTCGAGGTGCGCTGCCTGAAGGCTGCGGACGCGGGACCGGAAGATCTGCTCTGGGCAGACGGTCTGCTGCTCGGAACCCCGGAAAACTTCGGCTACATGTCAGGTGGCCTCAAGGACTTCCTCGACCGGACGTTCTATCCGGTCGAAGGTCGTATCCTGTCCCTGCCCTACGCCATCTTCATCAGCGCGGGAAACGACGGCAGCGGCGCGCTTCGCGCCATCCGCCGTATCGCCAACGGCTACCCGTTCCGCGAGGTCCAGGATCCGCTGGTCGTTCAGGGCGAGATACACCCCGAGCATCTCCAGCAGGCAGAGGAACTGGGCATGACGCTGGCCGCGGGACTCGACGCCGGCATCTACTGACGTATCGATACCACCGGCGTCTTGAACCGGCATCAGCCGATGTGCTTCGATGCCGGACCGACACGAAAGAGGAAGCAGCATGGCCCCCATTCCCAGAGGCGGCACGGTAGCCGTCACCGGCGCGGCGGGATTCATCGGCGGCTGGGTGGTCAGAGGCCTGCTCGACCGTGGTTATCGGGTGCGCGCCTGCGTCCGCGACGTCGGCGACGAGGGCAAGGTCTCCTTCCTCAGGTCCATGCCCGGCTACGCATCTTCCCGTCTGTCCCTGCATGCCGCCGATCTCGACCAACCTGGCTGCTTCGACAACGTGTTCCGGGGTTGTCATGGCGTCGCGCACGTTTCCCATGTCAGCGATTACGACGACCAGGACTACGTGCAGCGCGTCTGCGATCACGTCATCGCCAGCGTCAACGCGTCCGACTCCGTTTCCCGCGTGGTCCTCACCTCGAGCATTGCCGCGGTGATGTCCGAAGTGGACTTTCAGGACTACGTCCGGCGTCCTGTCTTCTACGAAGACCGTTTTCCGGACGAGCAGAATCCGAGGCGCTCGACGGCCAAAGGTCAAGGCTACTCCATGGGCAAGGTGCTCGCGGAGCGGGCTTTTGCCCGGGCTGCGGAAGAGCACGGCGGCTGGGATGCCATCACCTGCTGCCCGGGCGACAACGTGGGGCCGATCCAGTCCGCCCACCAGAAGGAGCGCGGGCCCTGGCAGCACAACATCGAGATGATGCTCACCGGCAAGTACTATCAGACCGGCGCTTACCGACCGTGGATGACCGTCGACGTGCGCGACGACGCGGACTGTCATATCGGCCTGCTGGAAAGCATCGACGTGGTGAACGGCGAACGCTACATCGCCTGGTCGACGGAGACGCGCAACGTGGAGGACATCTGTGCCAGCATCGACCGGTTGCTGCCGGAGCTCGGCCATGATGCCCCGGCGGTGACGGATCCTTTCCCGGAGCGGGTGCAGGCTCGCGAAGCGGAGCTCCGGGCCATCTGGGCTGCCTGTGACCTGCGCAACGACCGGATACGCGCAGTGACCGGCGTCCGCTTCCGGAGCCTCGACGAGTCGATTCGCGACTGCGTGGAGTCCCTGCTTTCCATCGGTCAGGTGGCGGTCCGCCGCCGTCCCGATTTCCAGCCTGCGGACTGAGGCCGTCCGCGCCGAGGGACGAAGTGGCGATTCTCGCCACTTCTTTGCCCATTTCTCGTACTTCGCTCTCAAGCATTCCTGGCAGGCGCTCGATCGCCCGATCTATCTCCTTGTTTTTACGATAGTTTCTGACTGGCACCGGATTTGCAACCAATCCGGTATCGCGGGCAGCCACCCGCCCCGCTACAGGAGACCTCATGGACCCGGCACTGAAAGCCCGTCTCACCAGCCGCGATCTGTGGATGCGGCTCATCTACATGATCGTGCTGGCCATTGCCTACAGCCTCGCCGAGCTGCTCATGATCGCGGTGGTCATTTTCCAGTTCGTCTTCATTCTGCTCACCGGCAGCGCCAACGAGCCACTGCTGCGCCTCGGTCAGAACCTGACCCGCTATATCGCCGACATCATCCGGTTTCAGACCTTCAATACCGAGGACAAGCCGTTTCCGTTCGACGACTGGCCGGATGAGGCCGTGGGCGGTGAACGGTGGCGAGGTGACTTCGCAGCAGCCGATGAGCCGGACTCGAATCCGGCGAGCGAAACCCACGGCAATCCCGAGGATGCTGCCGGCACCGCTGCCGAAGAGGATATGCCGACCCGGCCCGCCTGAACCGGCGCGATGACGCGCTGCTCCGTCAGTGGGTGGCTGAGGGTTTGAGCCCCGCGGCAATCATGACCTGCGTGCGGACCGCTTCGACCAGAGAGCGGTCCGGGATGCTTTCGACCAGCTTGAAGCGTCCGAAGCGGCCTCTGCCGACGAGCTCGTAGCTGATTGTGATCGGGCTGCCGGCCGCCGCCGCGGTCCGATCGATCTCGAGCTCCTCCAGCTCGTCCAGGCTGATCTCGCGGCTGCGGATCACCAGACCGAGCCAGGTGCGCAGACGCAGCATCTTCCGCCTGCTGATTCTGATCTCGAGCGCGTTGAACGGCAGGTAAAGCGCGAGCAGTACCAGACACGCCCCGAAACAGGCGGACGTGATCCGGATCGCCGTCGTGGCGAGCTCCGCATCCGGGAGCAACGAACCCGGCACCGCGAGCGACGCGAGCAGAAACGCGGCACCAAGCAGCAGGGCCACAAAGGCCATACCGCGCTGACGTCCGCGCCGCAGATACAGGCGCAACCAGCCGTCCCGCTGTTCCACCGCAAGACCGTACCGCTCGAGCAGGCAGGCGAGCTGGACCGGGTCCATCATCGACCTGTCACCGCTGGTTTGTGTGTGCTTCGCGTGTCCATCTGCTGGTCCTCGCACGCGGTGATGGGCGTACCGCGCCGCTCCCCCAATCTTGGGACCAGAAACGAAGCAATTCCGTGACGGGACGCTCACTCTCCCTGCGACGGCGCGCTGCTCACTCCCCTCGTAGCGCGGTGGTGATCGGCAGCCGGGCAGCCCGCAGCGCGGGAAACAGCCCGCCGACGGCACCCAGCACAAGCGCCCAGGTGATGCCCAGCCGGAGCAGGTCCGGTGTAACGGCAAAGTCGAAAACCACCTGCGAGAACGAGGCGTTGTTCAAGGTTGAGGCCTGATAGCCATCGAACAGCAGGTAGACGGCGGCCCCGCCGAGAAGACCACCGAAAGATGCCAGCGCCAGGGACTCCACCATCACCGAGACGACGACGGGCACGTTACCGAACCCCAGTGCCCGCAGGGTAGCTATTTCCACGGTCCGGGCGCTGACCGCGGTGTACATCGTGTTGAGCGCCGCGAACACAGCGCCGATGGCCATGATCATCGCCACCGCGTAGCCGAAGCCGTCGATGAGCGCTGCGCGGGAGGCGGACTGAGCGGCGTAGAAATCCGCTTCGCGCTGCAGCGCCAGATCGAGTCTGGGATCCGCCTGGATGCGGGCATTCAGCGCTTCTGCGTTGTCCGGGTCTTCGAGCAGCACCCGGGCCGAGGAGGTGAATCCGCCTCTGCGGAAGTTCGCCTGGGCGACGGGCAGATCGGTCCAGACCTCGGATTCGTAGGCCGAACCGTCGGCACTGAAGTGGCCGACGACGGTCCAGCGGCTCTCCCGGAAGTCCACGTCCTCACCCACACCGAGACCCTCGAACTCCGTCGCGGCCTTGATCCCGACGAGCAGCTCCCCCTTGCCCGGCGCGAATGCCCTTCCTTCAACGATCCGGACTTCGGGCCGCACGACGAGGCCCTCGGTCCGCATGCCCCTGACCACCAGATTCGCCGGCGTACCCGTGGACTTCTTCGGCACGTCGGCAACCACATACAGCTCGGCGCTGGCGGTACGCACGCCGTCCATGCTGGAGAGAACGTTGAACTCCTCGACGGACACACCGCTCGACATCTCGCCGTTGCTGCCGTCCCTGAGAACGATGGCCCGATCCGGCTGCCCGGTGCTCTCGAGCGCTGCGCGAAAGCCGACGGACATGGACAGCAGACCCACCAGCACGCCGACGACGCCGGCGATGCCCACCACGATGACCAGCGAAGAGCCGAGCCGCGACGGCAGGTTGCGCAGATTCATCAGCGTGATCTCGAAGATCTGAGTCAGCACGGTCAGTGAGCCCTGAGCGCGTCGACAATGGTCAGTCGGCGGGCGGTGAGCGCCGGCACGCTGCCGATGACCAGTCCGAGCAGTAACGCCAGCAGGAGGGCCTTCAGAACCGCCGACGGGCTGACGTTGAAGCTGCCGAGCACGGACTCGAGACCCGGTCCGACCCCGACGACAGTCAGCATCGCCAGCGCCACGCCGAGCAGGCCGCCCGCAACACAGAGCAGCACGGATTCTCCGAGCACCAGCAGCGACACGGTGGTGTCCGTGAAACCCAGCGTCTTCAGGACCGCGAGCTCAGGTACCCGTTCGCGGAGCGCCTGGGTCATGGTGTTGGCGGTGAGCAGCAGAATGGTGAAGAACACGGCGCTCATGATGATGGACGCGATGAAGCCGATGTCGCCGAGCTGGTTGGCGAACTGCCGGGAAAACTCGTCCTCGGTAGCGGTACGGGTGGGGTCCAGGGAGTTCTCGAACAACCTGTCGATGGCCGCGGCGACGGACTCCGCCCGACTCGGGTCGCTCAGTCGCACCGTCCACCAGCCGATCTGGTCCTTGCCGAATTCCTCCACCGCCTCCGTGAAGTAGTCGTACTGGAAAAGCAGCAGCGGCACGGGCCCCTCGTCGCTGGTGAACGTGCCCACGAGCTCAAATTCCCAGAGCCTGGTGCCGTCTTCCTTTGGCCAGATGTCCGCCTGTATTGGAATGACGTCCCCGACCCGCCAGCCGAACCGCTCCACCAGTGCTGCCCCCGCCACGGCGCCCGTCCGGGTCCTGGCGAACGCTTCGAGCTCGTCCGGTGCGATGTGCAGCTCCCGGTAGATGTCGAAGTACTCGAGCGGGACGACCGGATACTTCGGAAAGAAGTTCTGCGGATCCTGGTACTGACCTCCGAACCACTGCTGCTGGGTGACGGCATCCACCCCCTCCACGGAGAGGATCTGCTGCTTCTGGCTCACGGGCAGGCTGTCGACGATGGAGTACTTGGGCGACGTGATCAGGCGATCTACTCCGACCAGGCTGACGCCGGACGAGAACGCGTCGGAGATGGCCTGGAGAAGCAGAAACAGCATGAAGGCGACCACCACCGACAGCAGCGTCAGCACGGTGCGGGTCTTCCTGCGGAACAGGTTCGACCAGACCAGACCGAAGAGCTTCATGCTGCCTGTTCCAGCAGCACGCCCTTGTCCATGTGCAGGACATGGCGCGCATGGTCGGCGGCACGTGGATCGTGTGTGACCATGATGATCGTCTTGCCATGCTCCGTGTTGAGCAGCTCGAGCAGGCCGAGAATCTCGTCGGCGGTATCCCTGTCCAGATCACCCGTCGGCTCGTCACAGACCAGGAGCTCCGGATCCGCCACCAGTGCCCTGGCGATGGCGACCCGCTGCTGCTGACCGCCGGACAGCTCACCCGGACGGTGTCTGGCGCGATCGGCGAGACCTACGATCTCCAGCGCCGTCTCGGCGTTCTGCCGACGCTGGGCCCGCGACAGGCGTGTCAGCAGCAGCGGCAGCTCCACATTCCGCTGCGCCGTAAGCACGGGCAGCAGGTTGTAGAACTGAAAGACGAAGCCGACGTGTTCCGATCGCCACCTGGCGAGCTCCCGACTGGAAAGCTGATTCAGGTTCGCCCCACCCACGACGATCTCTCCGGAAGACGGATGATCCAGACCGCCGATCAGGTTCAGCAGCGTGGTCTTACCTGACCCGGAAGGACCCATCATGGCGAGAAAATCCCCCTGCTCGATACTGAGATTGATACCCCTCAGCACCTCGATCGTTTCTCTGCCTCGCGTGTACTGCTTTGTCAGCTCCCTGCACTCCACCACATGCGTCATGGGCATCTCCCCTCAGTTGGTTACGGACACGCGGTCGCCATCCTTGAGCTCTGATTGCGGGCCGGCGGAAAGATCGGCGACGAGCAGCTCGCCACCGCTCAACCCCTCCAGCACACGAACGCTGGAACCCGCAGGCTCCGCAGCCACCACCTGACGTCGCTGCACGCGATCCTCACGCACTAGAAACACGTAATCTCCGTCCTCGTCGCTGCCGATGGCAGCCCGGGGTACCAGCACGCCGGCTTCCTCGTGCTCCGTCGCACCGTTCTCCGGCTCGAGAAAGGCGACGCGCACGCCCATGTCCGGCAGCACGCGATCATCCCGGTCGACGAAACCCACGCGGACCCTGACCGTCGCCTTGTTGCGATCCGCGGTGGGAATTATCGCAATGACCCGGGCTGCGTAGTGATCCTGCGGATAGGCGTTCAGAGTCACCTGCACGGGCTGATTATCGTAGACCCGGTTGATGTAGGCCTCGTTCACGTCCACCTCCACCTCCAGAGATTCCATGTCGACGATGGTGCAGATACCCGTTCGGGTAAAACCACCGCCCGCCGATACCGGTGAGATCATCTCGCCCGGCTGCGCAGCCTTGGCGACCACCACGCCCGAGAAAGGTGCCCGGATTTCCATGTCCTTGAGCAGCGCCGCCTGCACCGCCCGGCTGCGTTCGGCCACCTCCACGTCCTTGTCTGCCCGCTCGAGCCGCGCAACCAGCCCATCCACGGTGAGGCCATCCCGATCCAGGTCTGCCTGGCTGGCCAGATTCCGTTTCGCGAGCCCGCGGGTACGATCCAGATCCAGCTCGGCCTGTCTGAGCGCGACCCGGAGTTCCTCGAGACCTGCCTTCGCAGACTGCAGCTGGGATTCGGCAAGGGCGAGCTGGGCTCGCGGGATGGAGTCATCGAGCACGGCGAGCACCTGCCCCTGCTCCACTCTGTCCCCTTCCTCGATCAGCACGGTCACTACCTTGCCCGTGGTTTTCGCGCTGACCGTCGCCTGACGACGGGCGACCACGTAGCCGGTTGCATCGAGTACGCTCGCCCCCGCACCAGGTGCCGCGGCCTGAGCCCGGGCAACCCTGACGGCAATCCCTGCCGATCCCTGCTCCTGAAGCGCGAGTGGCATGACCCAGGTGACGAAGCCCACGCCGAGCACGACGGCGAGCAGCACGAACCACTTCCAGGGACGTCCGTGTCTATCAGGCGCCTGGCTGCCGCGATCGATCTTCAGTGATCTCAGTAACTCGGCGCGATCTTTCGCGCCCGGTTCCACGCTGTTCAAGAACTGCCGCTCCAGGTTTCCCCTGCCCGTACGACCGGCAAGACCCCGGAAGCTACACGCTTTGTCCGACGCAGGCAAAGCAGCACCGGGTTTTCGCGGCCCCATCCGCGACGATTCGATCCCGCTGTGGTACAAGTGGCCGCAAGGAGGACGACGATTGGCTGACCCTGCTACCGCAGCCCGAACCGCCCGGATCCTGCACGGGCTGAACGAGATCGCCATCGACGACTGGAACCGCTGCGCCAACCCCGGCGGCACGGTACCCTTCGATCCATTCGTCAGCTACCAGTTCCTGAGCGCGCTGGAAGACAGCGGCAGCGTCTCCGCCCGGACCGGTTGGCAGCCCTTTCACCTCGCGCTGGAAGAGGTCGGTACCCTGCTCGGCGTCATGCCGTTGTACGTCAAGAGTCATTCCCAGGGCGAGTACGTTTTCGACTACGCCTGGGCGGACGCCTGGCATAGGGCGGGCCAGCAGTACTATCCAAAGCTGCAGTCGAGTGTACCCTTCACGCCCGCGACCGGACGACGACTGCTGGTGCCGACGCCGGATACAGAGGCCGAGCGACTCCTGCTCGGGGCTGCGGTGCAGGTCTGCCAGCAGATCGATGTGTCGTCGCTGCACATCACGTTCCTGCCCGAGCCGCAGTGGCGTCTCGCCGGTGAGATGGGCTACCTGCGGCGCATGGACCAGCAGTACCACTGGCACAACCCGGGCTATGACAGCTTCGACGATTTTCTGGCGGACCTCGCTTCGAAGAAGCGCAAGAACCTGAAACGGGAGCGTCGCGAAGCGGTTGCACACGGCATAGAGATCGAATGGGTGACCGGCACCGATCTCACGGAGGCGCACTGGGATGCGTTTTACCGCTTCTACATGGACACCGGCAGCCGGAAATGGGGGTCGCCGTATCTGAACCGTCGTTTCTTCAGCCTGATCGGAGAGCGCCTCGCCGACCACGTTCTGCTGGTGATGTGCCGACGTGACGGTCGCTACATCGCCGGTGCGCTCAACTTCATCGGCGGAGACACCCTGTTCGGCCGCAACTGGGGTTGCATAGAGCACCACCCGTTCCTGCACTTCGAAACCTGCTACTACCAGGCCATCGACTTCGCCATTGCCAGAGGGCTCAGGAAGGTGGAGGCCGGTGCCCAGGGTGGCCACAAGGTGGCACGCGGGTATCTGCCGGAAGCCACCTACAGCGCACACTGGATCAGTGATCCGGGCTTCAGGGATGCTGTGCGGCGATACCTGGAAGACGAGAGACGCTACGTGGCGGAAGACATCGACGAAACCGAACGCCGCACCCCGTTCAAATCCACCATCGACCTCGGCGACCTGCGCCGTGAGTGATGTGCGCCCGGTGACGATCCGCCGCTAGCGCCGTTCCAGCTCCGCGCGCAGCGCCGTGAGGTAGGCCTGAATCCGTATCACGTTCTGTGGCCCCATGCGCAGCACCTGCTTCTGCAGGGGTGACATGGCTTCCAGCGCCGGGTCTGCGAATGCATAGAACACCTTGGGCTGAACCAGCTCCACGTCGCCTTCCAGCACCGGCACCGCCAGCACCTCGTCGATGGCAGCGCTCATCCGGTCCGATGCCTGAGCATCCACCCCCAGTTCCTGAAACGCTTCCTGCATCAGCGGCGCCGTATCCGACAGCAGGGATGCCAGCGTTTCCGGTGGCACGGATTCCAGCACCTCCACATATCGGTCGTAACGCCGGTAGCTCGCCGGGTCGATGAACAGACGCATGTCAGCAGGCGTTGCGCCAGGAACCTCGTTCACCAGGAACCGGCCATCCGGCGCCAGGAAGGCAAGCTGGCGTCTCGGCAGCTCACCGCGACCCGCGTTTTCCACCAGCGTGGCCAGACGGCGGAGCAGGTCGTCCTTCTCGATCCAGACCTCGGGAATGGTCGCAGGCAGTCTCTCCCGGACGAACTCGTCGCTCGCGTTCAGTGGCGGCAGGACGAGTTCCGGTGCCCGGATGATCGGAGAAGGAGGTGTTTCTTCCATGACCTGGGAGGCAGCCGGCCCGGTGTCCGGCGGCTGCGCGCTCTCCGGTGGCGGCACCGCCAGTTTTTCCTGGCCGGACTCATCCTGACCGGACAATCGGTAGTAGTAGGTGAGTCCCAGAATGACGGCCGCGGCAACGGCCAGTCCGGCGATCAGGAAGCTGCTACGCATGACTCATTATGACTTGCGGTTCCGGTAAATTATCCCAGGCCTGAAAACAATCCATTATCATTCCAGTTTTGCCTGCATCGCCGAGCGGAGCACCCGACGTTGAGCACCTCACATACTGCCATCAAACAGATTCTCGATCACACGGTACCGCTCGGTTCCGAGGTGATCATCGAAGGCTGGGTCCGGTCCAGAAGAACGTCCAAAGGCGGGTTCTCCTTCATCCACGTCAACGACGGTTCCTGCCTCGGTTCCCTTCAGGCGGTGGCGGACGGCAAGCTTGTGAACTACGAATCGGATGTTCTGCAGATCGCCACGGGATGCGCGGTCAGGATCCGAGGCAAGCTGGTGGAGTCGGGAGGCAAGGGTCAGGACCGGGAGATTCAGGCCGACACCGTGGAGGTACTCGGCTGGGTCGACGAACCCGAGCACTATCCCATCGCCAAGAAACAGCACACGTTCGAGTATCTGCGCTCCGTCGCGCACCTGCGACCGCGCACGAACACCTTCGGTGCCGTTTCCAGGGTACGCAATGCCATCGCCATGGCCGTGCACGGATTTCTTCAGCGGCGCGGCTTCGTCTGGGTGAACACACCCATCATCACCGGCAGCGACTGCGAAGGCGCGGGCGAGCTGTTCAGGGTATCGACGCTGGATTTCCTCAACCGTGACAAGCCGGTGGACTTCAGTGAAGATTTCTTCGGGCAGGAAACCTTCCTGACCGTATCCGGTCAGCTCAACATCGAAAGCTACTGTCTCGCGCTCAAGAACGTCTACACGTTCGGACCCACATTCCGGGCAGAGAACTCCAACACCTCCCGACACCTGGCCGAATTCTGGATGATCGAACCCGAGATCGCCTTCGCCGATATCCACGATAACGCCGAGCTGGCGGAAGCGCTTCTGAAGTCGGTCTTCGACGAGGTGCTGAACCAGTGCGCGGACGACCTGCGCTTCTTTACGGAACGGGTGGATGATACGGTCATCGACCGCCTGACCAACGTGATCGAAAAACCGTTCGAGCGCCTGACCTATACCGAGGCGGTGAAGATCCTCGAGCAATCCGGTCGGCAGTTCGAGTTCCCCGTTTCCTGGGGTGCGGATCTGCAGAGCGAGCACGAACGGTACCTTACCGAGCAGCATGTGGGCGGGCCGGTCGTCGTCATCGACTATCCCAGGGAGATCAAGGCGTTCTACATGCGCCTGAACGACGACGAAAGGACGGTAGCCGCCATGGACGTGCTTGTGCCGGGTGTCGGCGAGATCGTCGGCGGCAGCCAGCGCGAGGAACGTCTGGATGTCCTCGAGAGCCGCATGGCGGCCCAGGGTATCGACGGCATCGACTGGTACAAGGACCTGCGACGCTACGGCACGGTACCCCATGCGGGCTTCGGCCTCGGTCTCGAACGGCTGGTGCTCTACATGACCGGTATGGAGAACATCCGCGATGCCATTCCGTTTCCCCGCGTGCCGAACAACGCGAGCTTCTAGGTGCTGAAGTCTCTCTTCCGTCTGAAAGTCTTCGTTTCGCGTTACCGCACCCGACTGATTCTCGGCATTCTGGCATTCGGCACCGCACGTTTCTTCGAAGCTCAGGTGCCGCTGTTCCTGGCGACGGGCATCGACCGGATCGCCGCCGGAAACCTGAACCTGTTGCTGCCCGTGGCCGGCATCTTCGCGGTGGTGGTCGCGCGCTTCGCCATCGTATCCAGCGCCCGCTATCTGGTGCGCAGCTCGGGTATTCGCGTCGCCTTCGACCTGCGTCAGGCGCTCTATGACGCCCTGCAGCAGCAGGGATCCGGCTTCTTCAACCGCTACACCATCGGCGACATGATGACCCGCGCCGTCGCCGATATCGCGCTCATCCAGCGGCTCATCTCCATGGGCACCATTCTGCTCGTGATACTGATCTTCGCGAGCCTGTTCGGCTTCGGCTACATGCTCTATCTGTCACCCTCGCTGACCCTGCTGCTGCTGCCGCCGCTGCCCTTCGTATTCTTCTATGCGCGCTGGGCCTCGGGTCAGATGGGCGTGGCATCGAAGGACGTTCAGGACCGCATGTCCGATCTCGCGGCGCACGTTCAGGAGAATCTCTCAGGTATCCGCACCATTCAGGCCATGGTGCAGGAAGACAACGAGATTGCCCGCTTCCGGGAGACGAATCAGGCGTACTCCAATGCCTTCTACGCGCAGGCCCGAATCAACTCCCTCATGTCCGCCTGGATGCCGTCCCTGGCTGCCGTGTGTTCCATCATCATCCTCGGCTACGGCGGCTACCTGGTCACCCAGGGTCGGATGACGGCCGGAGAGCTGGTCGCGTTCTTCTTCTACGTGAACATGGTGGTGCAGCCCTTCCGCGTCGCCGGTTTCATGGTTAGCCTGTTCCAGAGGGCGGCAGTCGCGAGCGATCGCCTTTTCGAGGTGCTGAGCCTGCCTCCGGAGATCGCCGATCATCCGACCGGTGACGCACCGCCAGCCATCCGCGGGGACGTGGAGATACGCGATCTGTCCTTCACCTATCCGGGCCAGACACGATCCGCACTGTCTGGGGTGAGCCTGACCATCCGGCAGGGCGAGCGCATTTCCATCATGGGACGGGTCGGTGCCGGCAAGTCCACCCTGCTCAAGCAGCTGGTTCGCCTGCTGGACACACCGGAAGGCACCGTCTTCATAGATGGCGTGGATGTCACCCATTACCCCCTCTCCCAGCTCCGCTCTCAGGTGGCACTGGTGCCACAGGATCCGTTTCTGTTCGGTGAGCCGCTGAAGTCGAATCTGACCTACGATGATCCTAATCGGGCGCTGGACGAGATCTGGTCGGCCGCCGCGTCGGCGGACCTGAAGGAAACCATCGAGGACTTTCCGGAGCGGCTGGACACCATCGTCGGCGAGCGCGGGGTGACGCTGTCCGGCGGCCAGAAGCAGCGCGCGACGCTGGCCAGAGGACTCATCCGCCACGCGCCCGTTCTGGTGCTCGACGACTGCTTCTCCAGTGTGGACACGGAGACCGAGGAGCACATCCTCTCCGAGCTGACCCGTCTGCGCGCCAACCAGACGACCATTCTGGTCTCTCACCGAGTCTCCACCGCCCGCCACTCCGACCGGATCGTGATCATGGATCAGGGCCGGATCGTGGAGGAAGGTACGCACGAAGATCTCGTCGCCAGTGGTGGCCTCTACGCCGAGCTCGAACGGATCCAGCGGGAGGGGGCCGACGAGGCGGATTTCGATGTGCTCGGGGTGACCAGCTGATGAGCGCCCCTGCCGGGTCCACGACCAGCCGCCGGGACTACTCCATGTTCGATGCGGAGCTGTCCGGTGCCGTGCTCAACATGCGGCTGCTCCGGCGGCTGCTCGGCTGGATGCGTCCTTACCGCATCACGTTCGGCACCAGTGCGGTGCTCGTGCTTCTGGCCTCCTTCCTGCAGGTGCTGCTGCCGGTGATCCTCTCCATCGTAGTGATCGACCACATTCTCATGGGGACCACCCGGTCGGTGACGCCCGATCTCGGCATGGTGGACGCGACCGAGTGGATCACCGGCATGCTGGGCGTACACCCGCTTGTTGCGGCCTGCGTGCTGTACGGTCTGATCTACCTCGTCTTCGCTGTGGTCAGCCACGCGCACCGGATGACCCTGGTGAGCTCGGTCATAAACGGCCTGCGCGATCTGCGCCAGGACCTGTTCAATCACCTGGAAACCCGCCCCTCGTCGTTCTACGACCGGGTGGCGGTAGGGCGCGTCATGACACGGGTGACGAACGACGTGGAAGCACTCTACGAGCTGCTCCGCGGTATCGGCACCCTGATCGGAGAGTTCGTTCCCTTCTTCGTGGCTCTGGCCATCATGCTCGCCGTCGACGTCGGGCTGACCCTGCTGCTGTTGCTGGCGCTGCCGCTCATGGGATTCGTCACCTACTTCTTCCGGCAGGCGACCAGACAGCTGTTCCGACTGGTGCGTCTCACGGTCTCGACGCTGAACCAGAACATGCAGGAAAACCTGTCGGGACTGGCCGTCGTCCAGCTGTCCGACCGGCAACGGCACAATCTCGGACGCTATACGGAGATCAATCGGGAGAATCGCAGTTACGAGCTCAGGAGTGCTCGCATCGAAACGCTGTACGGTGCCTTCACCGACAGCATGGCGCATCTGTCACTCGGCGTGATCATCTGGTACGGCGGCGGAGACGTCGTGCAGAACACCATGACACTCGGCGGCGTCATCCTCTTCACGCGGTTCATCGACATGCTGCTGCAGCCCATCGTCGCCCTGGGCGAGCAGACCAACGTTCTGTTCCGGGCCATGGCATCCGGCGAACGTATATTCCAGGCACTGGACTGGGACGAGAAGATCCACGAGCCTCCCAGTCCGGTGAAGCTCCCCGAACGCCTGCACGGCGAGGTCCGTTTCGAGCACCTGAACTTCGGCTACGACGAGGATGTGCAGATACTGCACGACGTCACGTTCACCATCCGTCCCGGAGAGAAGCTCGCCATCGTCGGGCCCACGGGTTCGGGCAAGAGCACCCTCATCAGGTTGCTGGGGCGTTTCTACGACTTCGACGACGGTCAGATTTTTCTGGATGGAATCGATCTCAACCGCATACACACCCACGATCTCCGTCGACGCATCGGCGTGGTACTGCAGGACTTTCACATCTTCTCGGGCACGATTTACGACAACATCGCGCTGGGGAACCCGGCAATCACCCGGGAAAAGGCGGAGCAGGCAGCCCGCCGGGTGAACGCGCACGGCTTCATCAGCGCGTTGACACTGGGCTATGACACGGAGCTGTCCGAACGGGGCCAGAACCTTTCCCAGGGGCAGCGCCAGCTGCTCGCTTTCGCCCGCGTTCTCGCCGCCGATCCGGAAATCCTGGTTCTGGACGAGGCTACGGCCAGCATCGATACGGAAACCGAGCTGCTCATACAGGACGCCCTGCGTCAGCTCACCCGTGGCCGCACGTCGATTCTCATTGCCCACCGACTGCAGACCATTCAGGAGGCCAACCGCGTGCTGGTCCTGCACGACGGTCGGGTCGAAGAGCTCGGTACCCACGAGGAGCTGCTAGCGGCCAGGGGCCTCTACTACACGCTGCACTCGCTGCAGTTCCAGAACAGCGTCAGCGCTTCCTGATCAACCGTGCATGGTCAGGCCGCCGGAAACACTGATCGTCTGGCCGGTCACATACGCCGCAGCGTCCGACAGAAAGAAGCCGACGAGCGCCGGGAAGTCTGCCGGTTGCGCCAGCCTCTTCATAGGCACGGAACGCTCCAGGGCCTGCTGCAACTTACCCGTCTCGTCGAAACCGGCCAGCAGCGGGGTATCCGTCGGACCGGGACAGATGCTGTTGAAGGTGATGCGATCCCGGGCGTGCTCCCGGGCGAGCGTCTTCATCAGCGCGATGGTGCCGCCCTTCGCCGCCGAGTAGACGGCTTCGCCTGAAGAACCCACGCGGCCGGCGTCGGAGGCGATGCTCACCACCCGACCACCACCTCCCCTGATCAGGTGTGGCAGCACCGCATGGGTCAGGTTGAGCGGGCCGTAGAGGTTGATGTCGATCACCCGGCGCCAGAATCCCGGCTCGGTATCCACGAACCGCGCGGCCCTGTCCCAGCCCGCGTTGTTGACGAGCCCCCAGATGGGGCCCTCCTCGGCCCACCCGTTGACGGCCTGCAGCACCGCATCGTGATCGCTGATGTCGGCCGCGCTGGTGCTGACCCGGTCGCCGTGTGCCGAGCGCAGCTCGGACAGGCCGGCTTCGTTGACATCCACCACCAGCATCCGGCTGCCCTGCGCGATCAGCTGATCGACGATGGCCCGGCCGATGCCGCTGGCACCGCCGCTGATGACGACCCGCCGTCCGTCCCTGTGTTCACTCATGCTCTTGCCCCCGGTGTTTCGTCGGAGAGTGCGCTAAACTCGCCGCCGTGAGCAAGACCGAAGAACCCCGTCAGTGGCCGGCTGCAAACGCGCCGCGTCGCGTCGCGAGCGGTGAAAAATTCCGCACCGGCACCGGCATCCGAGCCATCAAGGACGGTATTCGGTCGTCGCGATCGGCCGCGACCGATGCCCGGCCGCCGACGGAACGGAAACCGCCCTGGCTGAGGATCAGACTGCCCGGCGGGGGCCGTTACGAGGCTGTGCGCCGGACCGTGCACGAACACCGGCTCGCGACCGTCTGTGAGGAGTCGCACTGCCCCAACATCGGGGAATGCTGGAGCGCAGGCACGGCCACCCTCATGCTCATGGGCTCGGTATGCACCCGCGCCTGCCGGTTCTGCTCCGTAGACACCGGCAATCCCAAGGGCTGGCTCGATCCGGACGAACCCGAGAGCGCCGCCGAGAGCGTCGCGCTCATGGGTCTCAAGTACGTGGTGATCACCTCCGTGGATCGGGACGATCTGCCCGATGGCGGCGCCGCTCACTACGCGGCCTGTGTGCGTGCCATCAAGCGTCGCAATCCCGATACCGCGGTCGAGGCGCTGACTCCGGATTTCTCTGGGGACCCCGCCGCCGTCGCGACGGTGGTGTCGTCCGGCCTCGACGTCTTCGCGCAGAATCTGGAAACCGTGGAACGGCTGACGCACCCGGTGCGCGATCCGCGGGCCGGTTACCACCAGACCCTGGATGTGCTGGCGCATGCCAAGACCGTCCGGCCGGACGTGCTCACCAAGTCGAGCCTGATGCTGGGTCTCGGTGAAACCGATGACGAGATCCATCAGGCCATGGACGACCTCAGGGCGCGAGGCGTTGACGTGCTGACCCTGGGCCAGTACCTGCGACCCACCCGGAACCACCTGGCCGTAATGCGCTGGGTGCATCCCGAGGAATTCCAGGCCTACCGCCAGGCAGGTCTCGCCCGGGGATTCCGGGAGGTGGCCGCCGGCCCTCTGGTGCGATCGAGCTACCGGGCCGATCGTATTCTCGACGGAGACAATCTCGGGCTGATTCCCGTGACGACCCTCTAGAGCGGTCTTCAGCCGGTCGGGTACGCGCCGGGCCAGGGATCCATGGGCCCGTCCGGCACATCTTCCAGCGTCTCTACCACGTCGAAGAGCTGGAACCCGCGGGCCTGGTAGTTGGCGAGCGCCCCGGGATGATCGAGCGAACAGGTGTGCAGCCAGACCCGCACATCCGCCCTGCCCCCAGCCTCGGCAGCGTCCAGAAACTCGCCACCGAACGCCCACGCCGTGCGCACCGCATCGTTGAGAAGGGCGCCGCCCATGCCGCGGCCGATGAACGGGCGCAGCAGGCCGAAGTAGACGATTTCCACCGAGCGGGGCGCCTGCCACTCGAGCTCGAAATATCCCGCCGGTGTGCCGTCCACATAGGCGAGCCAGGTGCCTACCTCGGGCCGGTTCAGATAGGCTTCCCACTGCGCGTAGCTCCAGCCGAGACGCATGTACCAGTGCCAGTCGGCACCGACCGTTGCGTAGAGAAAACGGTTGAGCTCCGGCATGGGAACGTGCGATCTGCGGACCTCATAGTCGATCCGCCCCGGCCTTGCCGGCCGGAAACCGGCCGGATCGGCGATTTCGACGTGATACGTGGTGACCCGTTCTTTCATCTGGGGGATCATAGGCGATTCGTTCCCAGCCTGGCAGCAGAGGCAGATGACCCTGATCAGCAAACACGACGGTCCACGCACTTCCGTTCAGCTCGTTACGCCGGCGGGTTTCGAGCACTGGTCGGGGAGTCAGTCACCCCTCGTCAGATCGTGGATCGACCGGCAGCAGTTCAAAGCGAAGACGGGCCAGGTGGCCTGGCTGCCCGACGACAGCGGCGCGCCGGACTCCGTAGTGGCCGGCTGGGACGGCAACGACGAGCTGGACAGCCTGGGCAGCCTGCCGTTCAGCCTTCCGGAAGGGGTCTATGAGCTCGCCGGTGCCACGACACCGCTGCAGCTGCTCGGCTGGGGTCTCGGTGCCTACCAGTTCGACCGCTATCGGGTCCCGGAGCGGCAACCGGCGGAACTGCTTCTGCCCGCCAGCGCGGATGGCGACGCGCTGACCGGCGAGGTCGCCGCCATCCGCCTGGTACGCGATCTCATCAACCTGCCCGCAGACGAGCTCAACCCCACGCGCCTCGCGGAGGAATCCGTACAGCTGGCCGACAGCTTCGGCGCCGAGGTGAGCGTGATCATCGGCGACGAGCTGCTGAGCGCCGGGTTGAACACCATTCATGCGGTGGGAAGGGCGGCATCGGATGCACCCAGGCTGATCGACATCCGCTGGGGCGATCCGGCCCACCCGAAGGTGAGCCTCATCGGCAAAGGTGTCTGCTTCGACAGCGGCGGCCTCGACATCAAACCCGCCACCGCCATGCGCACCATGAAGAAGGACATGGGCGGTGCGGCCAACGTGCTGGGACTCGCTCAGCTCATCATGAGTGCCGGGTTGCCCGTGCGGCTCAGGGTGCTGATTCCCGCTGTCGAGAACGCCATCAGCGGCAACGCCTACCGTCCCGGAGACATCATTCAGACCTATAAGGGCATCAGCGTCGAGATCGACAATACGGACGCCGAGGGACGTCTCGTCATGTGCGACGCCCTCGCCCTCGCCGCGGAGGAAGACCCCGCCCTTGTGCTCGACTACTCGACCCTGACCGGCGCTGCCCGTTCCGCCGTCGGCGCGGAGATCGCGGCCATGTTCGCCAACGACGACGCGCTGGCCGAGGGCCTCTGCCGCGGCGGCGAGACGGTCTTCGATCCGGTGTGGCGGATGCCCCTGCACGCGCCTTATACCTACCTGCTGAAGAGCAACGTGGCCGACACGGTGAACTCGGCCAGCGTCCCGTACGGCGGCGCCATCACGGCAGCCCTGTTCTTGCAGAAGTTCGTCGGTGCTGCACCCTGGGCACACTTCGACATCATGGCCTACAACATCCGTCCCCGGCCCGCGCGGCCGGAAGGCGGCGAGGCCATGGGCATCCGCGCCGCCTGGCACTACCTCAGGGAGCGGTTCGGTGGCTGAGATCTTCCGTGCGCTGGAAACCGCTCCGCCCGGGCACGAGGAAACGCTGAAGACGATCCTCGACGCGCTCGCGTTCAACGGCGACGGTCTGGTCCCGGCCATCGCGCAAAGTCACGTCGATGGTTCGGTGCTGATGCTCGCCTGGATGAACCGGGAGGCGCTGGCGCGGACCCTGGCCGAGGGCTACGCCTGCTACTGGTCCCGCTCGCGGCAGATGCTGTGGCGCAAGGGCGAGACATCCGGCCACAGACAGCGCGTGGTCGAGGTGCGTTTCGACTGCGATGGTGACGCCGTGCTGCTGACCGTCGAGCAGACCGGACCAGCGTGCCACACCAACCGGCCGAGCTGCTTTTACCTCGCGGTGGACGGCGATCGTGTGCGGGTGATCTCCCAGGCCCCCTGACTTATACTCCGCCGCCTTTGTCGAACCGGTAAGGTCGGGACGGGGCCTCCATGGACGTCTACCTCTACAACACGCTCTCCGGAAAGAAGGAGAAGTTCGAGCCTCTGGATCCGAACCGGGTGACGATGTACGTGTGTGGACCGACCGTCTACGACTATGTGCACATTGGCAACGGTCGGCCCGCCGTGGTCTTCGACGTGCTCGCCCGCCTGCTCCGCGTGCTCTATCCGGAGGTCGTCTACGTCCGCAACATCACGGACATCGACGACAAGATCAACCGCGCTGCGCTCGAGAACGGTGAGCCCATCTCCGCGCTGGCCGATCGCTTCACCGACGCCTATGAGCAGGATCTTACCGATCTGGGGGTGCTGCCGCCGACGGAAGTTCCCAGGGCAACGCACCACATTCCGGAAATCATCCGCATGATCGAGCAGCTGATTGCCTCCGGGCATGCCTATGCGGCCGACGGCCACGTGCTCTTTCATGTTCCCTCGGACCCCGCGTACGGCAGCCTGTCACGGCGGAGCCTCGAGGACATGATCGATGGTGCCCGTGTCGAGGTGGCGCCGTACAAGCGGGATCCGAAGGACTTCGTGCTCTGGAAACCTTCGACGGACGAGCTGCCCGGCTGGGACAGCCCCTGGGGCCGGGGACGGCCCGGCTGGCACATCGAATGCTCAGCCATGATCGAGAAACACCTGGGTAAGGTCATCGATATCCACGGCGGCGGTTCGGACCTGACCTTTCCGCACCACGAGAACGAGGCGGCCCAGAGCCGCTGCGCGCACGGCAGCGCCGACTACGTCCGTTACTGGCTGCACAACGGCATGCTGACGATGGGTCAGGAAAAGATGTCGAAATCGCTCGGCAACGTGGTGACCATCCGGGATCTGCGCGCCCGACATTCCGGCGAGGTGCTGCGTTATGCCCTGCTGGCGGCTCAGTACCGATCACCGCTCGCCTGGTCCGAAGAACTGCTCAAGCAGCACCGGGCCAGTCTCGACCGGCTCTATGGCGCGCTGGATGCCGCGAGCAACGAAACGTCCAGCGCTTACGCCGGACTGGCCGTCGATCGCTATCCGTCGCCCGTTCTGGACGCCCTGGCCGACGACCTCAACACCCCTGAGGCGCTGGCAGCGCTGCACCAGCTGGCCGGCGACGTTCATCGCGCCGAGGACGAGAAATCCCGGCGCACGCTCCGCTCGCAGCTGCTGGCCGGTGGATGGCTGCTCGGCCTGCTGACTCAGACCCGTGAACGGTACTTCAAGTCCGAGAGCCGGCTGGATCCGTCCTATATCGAAGCCAGGATCGCCGCCAGAAACGAGGCTCGCGCCAGCCGCGACTTCGCCGGTGCGGACGCTATCCGCGAAGCGCTGCTCGCCGAAGGGATCGAGCTCGAGGATACGCGGGAGGGCACCCGTTGGAAGGTGATCCAGACGACGGGCGACTGAGCGAGATCGCCGTCGTCGGTGCCGGCGTTGCCGGTACGGCGCTGGCCATCGCCTGCCGCCAGAACGGACTGGCCGTCCGCCTGTACGACAACGGAACGGATGCGCAGGCGCAGGATGACAGCAGGCTCGTCGAGCTCACCGCCAATGGTACCCGGGTGCTGCACGCCCTGGGCCTCAAGGAATCGCTGTCACGCGTCGCCCGATTTCCGTCGTTCGCCACCCTCCGCAGCAGCCGCACCGGCTTCCTCCTCGGACAACGCCCGCTGGGACCCTTTTCCGAAGCCCGCTATGGCGCGCCATGCTGCCTGGTGCGAGCCGCCGATCTCAGGCGACTGCTCCTCGACGCCGTGCAGGACGAGGAGATTCCTGTGGAGACGGCTGTCGAAGTCACCGACGTGGAAACCGCCAGCGCCACCATCAGGCTGGCAGACGGCCGCTCCATCCCGCATCTGGCAGTCGCGGTGGCGGCCGGCCGGCCACGCAACGCTTCCGCGCCCGGACTCTCTTCCCTGCTGGAGTCGAGGAACTGGCAGGTGCCGGACGCACCGACACTGATCCGCGCCCGCAGCTTCCGCTCTGACCCGGACAGGGATCACGGACGGTTCCTCAACACCTGGCTCGGTGCCGGATTCGCCATCGTCGAGCGACCGGATACGGATCCCGAGGGCAGCCGGCAACCCGTGGAGCTGCTGGTCGTGCTCATGGCAACGAGGGGTGAGGAATCCGCCGAGACCGCCTGCCGGTCGCTGCTCGGCGGCTGCCATCCCCATCTCGCCGGCCTGACGCAGAATCTGCAAGCGGTTTATGAGGAACTACCGGTGGCCCCCGTCGCCAGCCACTGGCAGGCAGGCCGCGTGGCCATGCTGGGAAGCGCCTGTCACGCCGCACCCGTGTATCCGGAACTCGAACCGTCGGCGGCACTCGAGGACGCCTGGATCCTGTCCCGGATGATGGAACGCTGGGAGGACGAGCCCCATCAGGGATTCGTCGAATACGAACGCTTCCGCCGCGGGCGGGCCGAGCGGCTGCGGACGTTCGCCAGCTCGGAGCTCGCCATACAGACGATGCGCCCTGGTTCGGCTCGCTGGCAGCGCGATCTACGCTGGTCACTGACGAGCCGGTTCCTGCCGGAGATCGTCCTCGAGCGGCTGGACTGGCTCTACGGCTACGACTGTATCCGCGGTTTCGCCTGAATGACGCCAGACAGCGTTCAACCGGGCAGGAGGCTTTCCAGCCGGTCCAGGTCATTGATCACCCGCCAGTGACCTCCCGCGTGCTCGACCCGGTTCTGCCAGTCGGTCAGGCGATCCAGATACTCCCGCGGATCGACATTGTCCGAGCGCAGCTTGGTGACGTTCATCGCCACCACGTCCACATCGGTGAACGTCATGGGGAAGTCGCGCACGTAACCCGCCTGCAGGTCTTCCTTCAGGTCGGAAAAGATGAAGATGGTCTTCCGACCGGGGTCTTTCTCGTTGAGATACTCGAGTGCCTGCAGCAGACCACCTGAGATGTCCGTATAACCGGCGGGTTCGACCGAGCTGACGAAGTCATTCACAGCCTCCTGGAACTGACGCTTCTGCCCGTTGGCAGCACTCGGCCGGTCGTCGAAGGTCACCTTGGCGACGATGTCCTTCTCGCTGAAGCTCGCGGTGTCGATCCTGGCGATTGCGAAGGAGTCGCCGGGATTCAGCCTGGAGAGCGTGTAGTTGATGATCTGCTGCGCCTTGCCGATCTCATCGGTATAGGTGCCTGACGTATCGAGCAGCATGTAGACACCCACATTGTGCTTGATCGGTTCACCGCACCCGGCGACGCCAATTATCAGTATGGCGGTGGCCAGCGGTCGGACGAGTAGTGCCATGGAACCAGTTTTCATGCCGGATTCTCCCCGTAGCGGAACGTGACGGTGGCCGATTCGGACGTCTGTTCTGGACCTTCCCCGGGACCTTCCGCCGACGCCTCTGTCCGCGCCTGACGCCGGAGAGCGGCACGCTCACGCCGTCGCCGGAAGACACCTTCCAGCCAGAGCGGCGCGAAGATCATCAGATCGTAGACGTGCAGCAGCACCTGGCCGGACTGCCAGACCGCGTTGCCCAGCAGCCGCAGGCTGATCAGGACCAGGTTCAGCAGGCCCATGACAAGCAGACCAACGACATGACGGAATGTCTGAATGAACGATTCCAGCGGAATCGCCACAAATGTCAGCGCGAACGGCAGCACGAACCCCATGCCCATCTGCGCAGCGGTGGTGATCCACATCGTGTCAGCATCGAGCAGCGAAGCGTCCATGCCACGGAGCGCGGAGGCGGTGGCAAGCTCGTCCTGGAGCAGTACCTCACGCAGATACGCGAGCCCGGCTTCGACACCGGCAAGGGTGGTCAGCAGCCCGAGTGAAACCCAGACCATGGTCAGCCGGGTACGTTCCGGCAGCGCCGAAATGACCGGGAACAGTCGGGTGATGCGCAGCGACTCCATCAGAAACAGCCCCATGGACATCTCCACGAGAATGATCACGAGCGCGGCGATGTCCGCGGTCTGAAACGAACCGACATAGCTGGTACCACCCACCATCTCGGACATCGGCCGGGCAATGAGGGTGAAGTTGATCACCGCACCGCCGACGGCAATGAGCATGACCAGTGTAGCGATGCCGAACTGCACGAGCGCGGAAGTCGACAGAGCCTGCACGGCGTGATCGCTGCCGCGAACGATCTCTTCGTATTCCTCCATGTGCCTGTCGATGCTGCGCGAGCGCTCGAGGATCGAGCTGATGGCCCGGTCTGCGCGCCTCAGCGTGCTCTGAATCGTCTGCCAGGCCGGCCGCATGCGGGACAGCAGCTGGTGACGTTTCTTGCTTGCCTGCCGGTAGGCAGCGAGCGAGCGGGCCTCCGCCTTGGCAAGGCTGCCGTGAATGGCCTCCAGCACGTGCCTGACCGTGGGATCGGCCTTGGCGCTGACCCTCGCCACGGCATCCACCGCCCGGCTCCAACCCGGCACTTCCGGCGGCACGTCGGTGGCATTCTGATGGTCCTCGTCGATGCGCTGAATGGTTTCGGACAGCAGGCGCTGGGTTTCCGGCCACCGTGCCAGATCGCGGTCGACGGTGGCGGTAATCCGTTCGAACTCCCGGCTCACCAGTCGTTCCTTCGCCTCGCGACCCTGCGCGAGCAGCACTTCCCGGTTCCGCGCCGCCAGCGCGTCACGCGTGTTGCCGATGCCACGGGCAGCCAGCCGGAGCAGGCCGCGGACCAGGCGGGCCAGCGACATGATGGCCCGCTGTGCCGAGCTACGACCGAAGTAGAGGGCCGTCATCAGCAGCACGATCCAGATCAGCGCGGACAGCCAGGGGCTGTCCGTCAGCATGAGTAGCGTTTCCATTGATCGTTCCCCTTCTCGTCCCTGGAGATCTCGCTTCTGCGGAACGCGTCATCCCTCACGCTCCATTCCAGCTGACCAGTCTGACCAAGGAAGAGACCACGGGATGTGAACTGCGCGGCAATTCGGGCCCGCTGCGGTATGGATCGCCGGACGGCCCGAGCGACCGGGCGGCCAGTCGACGGACGACAGCGTGCGGTGGTTCACAGGTCCGCCTCGGATGCGCAGCCACGACAGCTTCCTTAACATAAGCCGCTCACGATTCATCGGAGTGGCCATGACCGCCCAGACCCGCGCCTACGTCGACGAACGCTGGGAAGCCAGCATCGTGCCGACCCTCTGCGACTACATCCGCATTCCCAACAAGTCGCCCATGTTCGATCCACAGTGGGAAGCCCATGGCCACATGCAGGCTGCGGTGACGCTGCTCGACGCCTGGTGTGACAGCGTGGAGATCGACGGCCTTCGGCACGAGGTGGTCAGCCTGCCCGGCAGAACGCCGGTGCTGTTCTGCGAAATCCCTGGAACGGACGCAGACGCAGGTACGGTGCTGCTCTACGGCCACTACGACAAGCAACCGGAGTTTCTCGGCTGGGAACCGGGCCTTTCACCCTGGGAACCCGTACTGAGGGACGGCAAGCTCTACGGCCGTGGCGGTGCAGACGATGGCTACGCGCTGTTCGGCTCCCTGACCGCCATCGCCGCACTGCAGGCAGAGGGGATCGGCCACGGCCGATGCGTGGTGCTGATCGAGGGTTGTGAAGAAAGCGGCAGTTTCGACCTGCCCTATTACGTGGAAGCACTGGCGGATCGGATCGGGCGGCCGGAGCTCGTGATCTGCCTGGATGCGGAATGTGGTAACTACGAGCAGCTCTGGACCACCACGTCACTGCGCGGCATGCTGCCCGGTGTACTTTCCGTCCGGGTGCTCGAGGAGGGTCAGCACTCGGGTGCTGCCGGCGGTATCGTTCCGTCCAGCTTCAGAATCCTGCGCAGCCTTTTCGAGCGGCTGGAGGATGCCCGGACCGGACGCCTCCACCCGAGTCTCT
>QJYB01000052.1 GCA_003247835.1 Gammaproteobacteria bacterium
TATCCAGGAAGTGGTGAGCCCGGATACCTTCAAGCGGCCGATCTATGCCGGCAACGCCATCGCCACCGTAAAATCCAACGATCCGATCAAGGTGGTCTCCGTGCGCGGCACGGCGTATGACCCCGTGCCGGCGGAAGGCGGCTCGGCCAGCGTGGAGGCCGTATCCAGTGTGCACGATGCGGGGCTCTCCAGCTTCGTGGGTGAGGAGATCGCCAAGTCGGAGCGGCCGGAGCTCACCGCCGCCAGCATCGTCATTTCCGGGGGACGCGGCATGGGCAGCGGAGAGAACTTCAAGCTTCTGGAAGGCATTGCCGACAAGCTCGGTGCCGCCATCGGCGCGTCCCGGGCCGCAGTGGACGCGGGTTTCGTGCCGAACGACATGCAGGTGGGTCAAACAGGTAAGATTGTGGCACCGGATCTGTACATTGCAGTAGGCATTTCCGGGGCGATTCAGCATCTGGCGGGTATGAAGGACAGCAAGGTCATCGTGGCGATCAACAAGGACGAGGACGCGCCGATCTTCCAGGTGGCCGACTACGGTCTCGTCGCCGACCTGTTTGCCGCTCTGCCGGAGCTCGAAGCCGCGCTCTAGATCGAAGGATTGAATCGATAACAGGATCGATAACGACAGGAGTCATTAGTGGCAGTTTACGAACTGAACAACGGTCAGCTGCTCCGGGTAGCCCGGAGCATCAACGGGAAACTCGAGCAGCGATATTTCAGCCTCATCGGGCTCAACAAGAGCAAGCAGGCTGCGGTGCGTCGCGACGCGAAAGCGCTGGACAAGGCGTGGGCAGAGGCCCAGGAGAAAGCGCGCAGCCAGCGGGTCCGAGAAGCCTCCACGGACCGGAAGCATTCCACGGGCGTGCGCGGCATCAATCTGGTGCGACGGCCGTCGCCGGCGTTCCGGGTGCAGGTTCAGACCAACGGCAAGTCACACGTACGGGAATTCTCGGTCAAGCGCCTGGGAGCGGAAAAAGCCTGGCGCCAGGCCACCAAGTTCCTGGCGGAGTGCCGCGGCTACAAGGCGGCGCCCAAGGCCTGGAACGACCGGATGCCCAAGATCCGCGGGGTGAAGTAACCCTTTGAGCCCTGTTGCGAGGGTCCCACCGTGGTCCCTCTCTGTCTCCCCGGCCTTGGCGAACCGGACGGCAACCGTCAGACCTTGGTAAACCGCCGTGCGGTGTACCACGTCACCGGCTGTGCATGATTGTGGACGTTCTGGGCCACATCCAGCACCAGCGCGAACAGCGCCATACGGATCAGCACACCGTTGTCCGTCTGGCGGAAAATGGCCAGGTTCGGATTCTGAAAGAGATCGTCGTCGAGCTCCCGGGCTTCGGTTCTCGAATCCCGGGGCAGGGGGTGCATGATCACCGTATTCGGCTCGCAGTTCTCCGTGTAGATCGCGTTGTTCAGGCGGAACAGCCCCCGATACCGATCTGCATCCTCCTGGGTCGGGAACCGCTCCTCCTGGGTGCGGGTGACGTAGAGGATGTCCACATTGTGAATGCCGGGTTCCAGCTGGTCGTACTCCCGCACCTCGTGACCCCGCGCCTTTAGCCCCTCGATCATCTCCGCCGGCGCACCGAGACCGATCGGTGAGGTCAGCTTGTAGTGGATGTTGTCGTACATGCCGAGCAGTTTGCACAGCGAGTGCACGGCCCGGCCGTACTTCAGATCACCCACCAGGGCAATTCTGAGGCCGTCGATGCCCCGGCCGCGACTCTCCATCTCCTTCAGGATCGTGTAGAGATCCAGCAGTGCCTGACTCGGGTGTTCGTTGGGACCATCGCCGGCATTGATCACGGGCACGCGGCTGGCCGCCGCAAACTCCGCCACGGAGCCCGCCTCCGGGTGGCGCATGACGATGATGTCGCTGTAGCCGGACAGCACTCTGGCGGTGTCGTAGAGAGATTCTCCCTTGGCCAGCGACGAAGCCTTGAGCTCCGTGGTTTCTCGAACGTCCCCACCCAGGAGATTGAACGCACAGCCGAACGATATCCGCGTCCGCGTACTGGGTTCGAAGAACATGTTCGAGAGGATGGCCCCCTGCAGCACCCGCGTGATCCTGGCGCGGTCGGCGTAGATCCGCATGTCGTCCGCGACGGCGAACAGGCGTTCGACGTCCTCCCGTCCGAACTGATCTACCGACAGGATGTGGCTACCAACGAAATCCAAGACACGAGTCCCCCGGAAAGCTGGGGGCATTCTACTCGGAAGCAGTATCAGATGAAGTCTTTCAGCAGATCCGCCTCGTTGTGAATGCGCGGATCGCCGGACAGGCGCACGGTCGAAAGGTCGCCGACCAGATCCGCGGCACGGAACGACGCAGCAGCACCCGCGGCATCACCGGCGGCCGCGAGCAGGTATCCCCGTTCCACCTCGAACTCGAAGGAAGCCCAGCCGCTGTCGACGAATCTCTGCACCGCCGCCAGAGCATCCACGCGCCAGCGATCGTAGGCCGCACGTCGCCCGGTCCCTTCCAGCGCTGTCAGGAGGTGACTCATGAGCTTCATCCGGAAGGGAGGGTAGCTGTCGCCGACCTCGGCGAGCACACCAGCCAACTCCGCGATCGCCGACTGAGGATCCCCCTGACGGACCCGCGCAATAGCCAACCAGGCCCTGGTCATCAGTCGGACCTTGTCGGAGATGCCGTCTCGCGCCTCCCAGCTCGCCAGCAGCTCGTCGAACTGCGCCACACCAGGAGCCAGGGTTCGATGCTCGAGCGCGGCCAGATAGACGCGCTCATCCTCAGGTGCCCGGTCGATGGCGGCGTTGAGCTGAACCTCCGCGGCCGCGAGGTCACCTCGCTGAACCTCCAGACGCCAGCGCAGGAGCTCAGCGCCGACCGGGTCCTGCACCATGGCTTCCGCCAGCCCGCTGGCCTGGCGCCAGTCGCCGGATTCCAGGGCGAGCTGGGCGGACAGTCCGACCATGGCCCGGTCCGAAGCGATGCGGGAGGCCAGGATGTTGCGCGCCTCGTCGTAGCGGCCGAGCTCGATCAAGGTGTTGACGTAGTTGTGGGCGACCGCCGGGTGCTGCGGATCCAGACCGAAGGCGGTCCGGTAGTACTCGTACGCGGTGCTGAGCCGTCCCATGGCCAGAGCCGCGTTGCCCCGCCACATATGCGCCATGACATGACTGGGATCGAGAGACACCGCACTGGCGAGCGCGGATTCCGCCCCGGCGAAGTCGCCTTGCTTCTGGAGCAGGATCCCGCGGGAGGCGTAGGCGTCCGCGAGCTCCGGATTCAGTGCAAGGGCCTGATCGATCAGGGGTTCGGCCAGCGCGATGGCGGAGGCTTCATCCCGATCGTCGTAGTTCGCCTGCAGCAGGTAGGCATCGGCCAGGCCACTGTAGGCCTCTGCCATGGACGGATCCGCGTCGATGGCCTCACGGAAGTAGCGTACTGCCCGGGCGAGGCCCTCCGGCGTGCGCTCGTGCCAGTGGTGGCGGCCGAGCAGATAGAGGTCCAGGGCGTCGATGTTCATCGTAGTCCGCGCGACGCGAATCGGCGGCTCCATCGGCAGGCCAAGCGCCTGGCTGACCCCCACGACGATCTGATCTTCCATGCTGTAGAGCGTCGTGGCAGGACCTTCCAGGGTGTCGGACCACAGATGGTCACCCGTCTCGACGTCCACCAGCTGCACCGAGAGACGCAGGCCCGCCTTAGACCGGTTGAGGTTACCCGCCAGCACCGCATCAACCGACAGACGTTCGCCGGCCTGCTTCAGGTCCGCTTCCCGCGGTGCAGCGAATGCCGCGGTACGTGAGGTGACCCTGAGCTCCGGCAGGGTGACGAAGGTGTTGATCAGCTCTTCGGTAATCCCCGAGCCGAGGTGACCGTCGTCGGCATCGGCGGTAAAGGGAAGCACGGCGATCCGGGTCGGTTCGTCAGGTCGTGAAGCCCACCAGCCGAGCATCGCCGCTGACGTGACCGTTACCACGATGGATGCTGCTGCCGCGAGCCGATATCGGCCTCCGTGCCGGATTTGTCGTGGGACACGAGGTGCCTGTATCAGACGATAGCCCTTCTTGGGAACCGTCTGAATGAAGCGCGGCTTGCGGGCATCGTCACCCAGGGCAGTTCTCAGCTCCGAGATACATCGGGTGAGTACCTCCTCACCCACCACCCGTTCCGCCCAGACCCGGTCCATCAGCCTCTGGCGGGGAACGACGGCATCGGGATGCTCGAGCAGCACCTCCAGCACCGCCATCACCTTGGGTTCCAGGTGAACGAGCCGACCGCCGACGTCGAGACTGTTGTCGGCCGGCCGGATCCTGATCCCGTCGAGCTCGATCGTCTCCATGAGCCCTCTCTCTCCCCTTATCCAAATTGGATGTCCCGCCGCAGCAGGGGTTCCATGGTTGTTCACCCGCGCGGTGAAGGCGTCTCTAGTACACAGATGCGAGAGCACGGCAAAGGGTTGCATCGTGCCGATGACGGTCCGGGAGCAGTTCCTCAGGTTTTCGGGAGGTTAGTGAGTATACGAATTGCGCTTTTCAGGAAATCCTGCTGAAACCATTTGGCAACGCTCAGGCCGGTGCAGGGGCCAGGGCACGACACTCGTCCTTCCTGTGGGCTCACAGATCACAAGGAGGCGGCAATGAATGGTGGATCGCCAGAACCCCTGAAGCGAGCCGTACCCGGCATCTGGGTGTTTCTCGCGTTGGCATTGTGCCAATCGGTCTCGGCCAACGTGTTGACCGAGTCGCTCCAGTGGCAGGCAACCACGGTGGAACTGGGTCTTGCTCGTTTGAAAGACCAGTTTCTTGATATATCCATACGTCAGGATGTCGAATACGTCGGTGCCGTCTTCCGGACCGCCGAGGGATCGATCCGCTTTACCCAGGGGCGAGGGCGTCCGGGTCAGGATCAGGTAACGTTCCGGATCCGTGCGCCGGGAGATGCGCGGCTGATCGGCTTCTGGCATACCCACGGCGCCGACGGATTCGCACGGACGGTGTTTTCCCGCACAGATGCCGAGCTCGTGCGGGTCTACGGCCTGCCGTTCTACCTGATCACGCCGGACGGAGAAATCCGTGTGCTGCGTCCGGAACACGTCGCTCCCGACATGGGTACGCGGCTGGCAGGACTGCCGCGCGGCGCACATCCCGGTGAGCGGCTGTTCACGGGGCAGGCGCGAGCTTGCGGGGATGTGATGGAGGTCTGATTCTACTCAGGACGCTGGTTGCGCTGCCCCGAAAGCGGTCATGACTGCTGTCTGGGGTTCCACCCGACCTGATATCATGCGGCCTTCGCAACCATCCATGATCCACGATGAGCGAATTCGCAGCGGAGGCACTCCCGATCCGGGACGCCGCCGGCAACCAGCCCGCACTGTTACCTTTCGCATTCGCGAAGCGCTTCGGGGTGCTGATCACCCGGCCTGATCTGGCGGTCCACGACCCGGAACTCGACGACGATCGGGTGCTGGTCGCCTGCAAGACCCAACCCTCGCTGACCACCCTGGCGGAGCTGAAACGGTTTGCCGGCCGCCCGCTCAGGCTCAAGATGGTGGGCGACGAGGAGTTCGACAGTCTGCTCACCACCACCTATTCCCGCGATGGCTCCGAAGCCCGACAGATGGTGGAGGACATGGGCGACGAGATGGACCTGGCGAGCCTCGCCGACTCCGTCCCCGAGACCGAGGATCTGCTCGAGAAGGAAGACGACGCCCCCATCATCCGGCTGATCAACGCGCTGCTGGCGGAAGCCATCCGGGAAAACGCATCGGACATCCACATCGAGACCTTCGAGCGGGAGCTGGTGGTCCGGTTCCGCGTCGACGGGGTGCTGCGGGAGGTGGTGAAGCCGAAGCGTCAGCTGGCGCCGCTGCTCGTCTCCAGGATCAAGGTCATGGCGCGTCTCGACATCGCGGAGAAGCGGATACCGCAGGACGGCCGCATCTCCCTGCGCGTGGGTGGTCGGGAAGTGGACGTGCGGGTATCGACCATGCCGGCCAGCAACGGCGAGCGGGTGGTGCTGCGGCTGCTCGACAAGCAGGCCGGGCGCCTGACGCTGCCGAATCTGGGCATGATGCCCGAGGATCTGGAGCGGCTGCGCAGCATGGTCCACAAGCCGCACGGGATCTTTCTGGTCACCGGTCCGACCGGTTCGGGCAAGACCACGACGCTCTACGCTTCGCTGGCAGAGCTGTCGGCAAAAACCATCAACATCCTGACCGTGGAAGATCCCATCGAGTACAACCTGCCGGGTATCGGCCAGACCCAGGTCAACACCAAGGCGGACATGACATTCGCCCGGGGCCTGCGCGCCATTCTCCGTCAGGATCCGGATGTGGTGATGGTGGGGGAGATCCGGGACCTGGAAACGGCGGAGATGGCCGTCCAGTCGAGCCTCACCGGCCATCTGGTGATGTCCACGCTGCATACCAACACCGCGGTGGGTGCGGTCACCCGCCTGATCGATCTGGGGGTGGAGCCCTTCCTGCTGTCCTCGACGCTGGTCGGGATGCTGGCTCAGCGGCTCGTCCGCGTGCTCTGCGAGCAGTGCAAGGTCTCGAGACCGGCAAACGCGTCGGAGGCGGCCTTTCTGCGCCAGACGGCGGCCACCGTCTGTGAGCCCAGAGGTTGCGAGGCCTGCCAGGGCACCGGCTATCGCGGCCGGACGGGGATCTACGAGCTGGTGATCGTGGACGACACCATACGTCAGCTCATTCACGACCGGTCCTCCGAGCAGGAGCTCACGAGCTACGCCCGGCGGCGGACCCCGAGCATCCGGGACGATGCGGTCGCGAAGATTCTCCGGGGTGTCACCACGGTTCAGGAAGTGCTCAAGGTCACGCTGGAGGAGTAAGCGCCAGCATGGCCGCCTACGAGTACATCGCGCTCGATGCGCGGGGCAAGCAGAAGAAAGGGGTGCTGGAGGCGGACAGCGTCCGGCAGATCCGGCAGCTGCTGCGCGATCAGGGGCTGGTACCGCTCGAGGTCGATACTGCCCGCGAGAAGCGCTCCACCGAAGGTTTCTCCCTGTCCGATTTCAGACGGCGGCTCTCGGCACTGGACCGGGTACTGTTCACCCGTCAGCTGGCGACGCTCATCGGTGCGGGCCTGCCGGTGGATGAGGCCCTGTCGGCCATCGCTCAGCAATCCGAGCGTCAGAGCATGCGCTCGCTGGTCATGGCGATCCGCAGCAAGGTGCTGGAGGGTCATTCCCTGGCGTCGAGCCTCGGCGACTACGCACGCAGCTTCTCTCACCTCTACCGGTCCACCATATCCGCGGGTGAGCAGTCGGGTTATCTCGATCGTGTGCTCGAAAACCTGGCGAACTACGAGGAGCGGCAGTTCGAGTCCCGTCGGGATGTGGACATGGCGCTGCTGTACCCCGTGCTGCTGACGCTCTTTGCCTTCGGCATCGTCGGCACGCTGATGATCTACGTGGTTCCGGACATGGTGGGCGTGCTCGAAAACATGGGGCAGGACCTGCCGCTGTCCACCCGGATTCTGATCGCCATGTCAGAGTTCGCTCAGGCCTGGTGGTGGCTCATCATCGCCGGCGTGATCGGGCTCGTGGCGGCGACGCGCTGGATCCTGCAGCAGCCGGGTGCGCGGCTGGCATGGGACCGCCAGAAGCTGAGCCTGCCGCTGCTCGCCCGGATCTCCCGCTCGGCCAATGCGGCGCGCTTTGCCAACACGCTTTCCATCCTCACCAGCAGCGGCGTACCGCTGGTGGAAGCCATGAACATCGCCGCGGAGGTGGTGTCGAATCAGTGGCTGAAACGTCGCCTGGCCGATGCGACCCAGCGCGTCAGCGAAGGGTCGAGCCTCAGGGCAGCGCTGGACGGCGTCGGGTACTTTCCACCCATGCTGCTGCACATGGTTGCCAGCGGGGAGTCCAGCGGCGAGCTGGACGCCATGCTGGAGAAGGTGGCCGTGTATCAGCAGACCGAGGTAGAACGCATCGTCACCACGCTGGTCCGGCTGTTCGAGCCGGCCATGCTGGTCGTGATGGCAGTCCTTGTCATGTTCATCGTGATGGCTATTCTGCTGCCCATCCTGACCATGAATCAGCTGGTCTGACCGGATTGGCGGTAAGTCATAAAGACAGAGGTAAAAACGTCATGAACAGTAGTCCATCGCATCCGTCCCTGCGACCTCGCCAGGGGGGATTCACCCTGATCGAGATCCTGGTCGTGGTGGTCATCATCGGCATACTGGGTGCGATCATCGTCCCGAACCTGCTCGGGCGCCCGGACCAGGCCCGTATCACTGCCGCACAGAGCGACATCCGTAACCTGGCCAACGCCCTCGACATCTACCGGCTGGACAACTTCGTCTATCCTTCCACTGATCAGGGTCTGGAGGCGCTGGTCAGCAAGCCGGCCGGTTTTCCGGAGCCCAAGAATTACAGCCCGGATGCCTACATCAAACAGCTGCCCATGGACCCCTGGGGCTCTCCGTACGTCTACGAACGGGAAGGCGACGTATTCAATCTGTTCTCGCTGGGTGCAGACGGCGCCGAAGGCGGGGAGGGGATGAACGCGGACATTCACTACGAGGATCTCTGACCGGGGTGCGGTCGCTCGAGCCGATCATGAATCGCCTTGATCGGAACGCTCTAGCACGCGAACCCGCCAGGGTTCGGGCACCTGAACTTGCCAGAGTTCAGGCCTTCACCCTGCTCGAACTGCTCATCGTGCTCACCATTCTCGGTTTGATCACTGCCACCGTGATGTTGAGCTTCACCGGTGCAGATCAGGAACAGGCCCTGAAAGGCGCCGCGGAACGCCTGGCGTTGCGTATCGAGCTGGCCCGTCAGCGATCTCTGACGCGCAACCGGGAATGGGGCATCTTCGTCGAGTCGGAGACGTATCGGTTCGCGGAATTCGACCCGGAGCAGCAGAACTGGGTCACCCAGACCGGACGCCCGTTCGATCGGGACGACCTGCCTGACCGGGTCCGCCTGGTTCTCGATCTCGAGGAGTACGACGAGCTGCCTTTCGAGAACAGCGAGGGCCTGCCTCAGATCGTCATCTTCTCCAGTGGTGAGATCACACCGTTTCGCATCGTCATCGAGCCTGAATGGCGCACCACACCCTGGGTGGTCGGCAGCGACGGTCTGACCCAGGTGACCGCCAGCCGGGAAGGTGCGGCGTGATCCGTCGCCGCGGCTTCACCCTCATCGAGGTGCTGGTGGCGCTGCTGGTGTTCTCCATTCTCGGCTTCGCAGTCTCTGCCCGCGTCGGCGATATCGTCAGCCAGACCTACAACATCGAGCGTCGAACCGTTGCCCACTGGGTGGCCGACAACTACCTGGCCAGGCTGCGGATCGCTTCGGGGTCGAGCGACGACGTGCTGCCGACGGGGCGCTCCCGGGAGCGGATCTTCATGGGCGGGCGGGAGTGGCGGCTCGAGATCGAGGTGCTGGATACCACTCATCCGTGGCTGAGAAGGGTCGAGGTGGCCGCTTTCGAGATCGTCGATGATCGCCCGGTCGGCCCCATCGACCAGATGGTGGCGTTTCTCGGACGTTACTGATGGCCGGGATGCGACGCCCCTGCGGATTTACCCTCATCGAGGTGCTGATCGTGCTTGGCATCTTCGCCATCATCGGCCTTATCGGTGCCCGCATCGTGGAACGTGTGCTCGCTAATAACGAGACCCTGAGTGAGCGGGGCGGTCGGCTGCTGGAGGTACAGCGCGCCATGCAGATTCTGCAGCGGGATCTGCTGCAGCTTTCCGGCCGCGGCGTGCGTGACGGTCTGGGTGACCCCGTGGAGCCGCTGCTCATCGGTGCCGATGGCATGATCGAGTTCACCCGGTTCGGCTGGCGCAACCCGCTGGGACGACCGCGATCCGATCTGCAGCGGGTGGGGTACGTGCTGCAGGACGACGTCCTCTACCGGGCATACTGGATGGTTCTGGACAGGGCGCCGGATTCTGAGCCGCAGCTGCAGCAGATGCTCACGGGAGTCGAACAGATCGAGTTTTCGGCGCTGGACGTGAGCGGCAATGAACACAGCTTCTGGCCCCCGGAAGGTGACTACCGGAACGATCCCAGCCTGCAGCTGGCGGCCATCGTGCTGCACATCGACGTGGCACCGTTCGGCGTCGTCGAGCGCGTCTGGACGGTGCCGAACCCGGATGCGAACGTCACGTCCGGTCTGATTGGCGGCCCAGGTGGTGATATTGGCGACGGGGGAACTGCCCCGTGATCGGGCAACGACGCATCCGGGGTGTGGTGCTGCTCTCCGTGCTGCTCATTCTGGCGCTGCTCTCTGCGCTGGTTTACCAGCTTGTTGGTCGCCAGTCCCTGGTGGTTGCGCAGGCACGACAGACCTTCGCCGGCGATCAGGCGCTCGAGTACGCGCTAGGCGCCGAAGCGTTCGCCAGACAGGTGCTGCGTCAGGAATGGATGGATACCGGAGCCGTGGACAACCTGACGGAGATCTGGGCACAACCTCTGCCACCTCTGGAGGTGGACAATGGTTTCCTGGAGATCCAGGTGCGGGACCTGAACGGCTGTTTCAATCTGAACAGTGTTGCGTCGACCCGGACGGGGCAGGGGGGAGCCAGGATCAACCTGACACGGTTCAAGACGCTGCTCAGGAACCTCAATCTACCCGACAACATCGGCGATGCCTGGCTGGACTGGATCGATCCGGATCAGGAGGTCAGTGGCTTCGGCGCAGAGGATGGTGAGTATCTGCTGGAGGAGTACCCGCACCGGACGGCAGACCGGCTGGCGGGCGACGTCAGCGAGCTGCGGATGGTCAAGGAGGTGGACAGGGACGTCTGGGCGCTCATCGAGCCGTACGTCTGCGTCCTGCCCACCGACGTCCTGAAAGTGAACGTCAACACCGCAGATGCCATGGTGCTCGCCGCCCTCAATCCGAGCCTCTCGGAAGCTCAGCTTCAGGCCGTCACGGAATCCGAGCGGCTCTATACTGACGTGACTCAGCTGACGACCGAGATACCGGAGCTCGTGCCCGCCCGGGATGCGCTGAGCGTGGCAAGTGAATATTTTGAGATCCAGGTCCGCGCCCAGGTAGACGACAGCCTCGTGGAGCTCTCGTCGGTCCTGCACAGAGCCCCGAATGATGGCACTATCACCTTGTTGACCCGTAATTTCGGCAAGTCCTTCCGTTCCCGTTTCCTCGAGAATCTGAATGTGGAAACGGAAGGCTGACGAGCAGCACGCGAGCGACCGACGGACGACCCCATGCCGACACTGTTCATCCGACTGCAGTCACCCGTCTTCCGGGATGAGGACGGCACGGACTTGTCCTGTGACTGGCTGATCCTCGAGAACGACGGCAAGGTGCGAGCCAGCGGGGTGACGGACTACCGCGGGCTTTCGGAGCTCATCGACCCATCCGCAGAGTGGCTGCAGAACCCCGGCAACCTCGTAATCATCGTCCCCGCAGAGCACGTGCTGACGCTATCCGCCGAGGTACCTGGCCGCAGTGTCGGTCAGATCCGGCGGGCGCTGCCGTTCGTAGTGGAGGAGTTCCTGGCGGCGGACATCGAACGGATGCATCTCGCGCATGGTCCGATCCGGCGTGGCGCCCCCGTGCGGGTCAACCTGATCGACCGGCAGTACCTCGATGACTGGATGGCCTGTCTTGGCGAGCTGTCCCTGAAACCCGGCTATCTGGTCTCGGATGCAGAGCTGCTGCCGGTAATCCGCGATGGTGCGGCTGTCCTGCTGGAAGCGGAGACCGCGCTGATTCGAACCGAGTCTCAGGCGGCGAGCGTCGACCTGGAAAACCTGAGCCTCGCGCTCGGCGCGCTGGACGTGGATGTCGTCGAGGTGCTGAACGGGAAGCTTGACGACCTGGTGGCAGGCCAGCTGGATCGGGACGTGGAGATCGTGGCAGGTGACGAGTCGGATGCACCGCTGGTGTATCTCGCGCGTCGCTGGCGGTCGTTGCCCGATGTCGTCAATCTTCTGCAGGGCGCCTACACCCCCGCCAGACCACCCAGTGAGAACGTCTACCGGTGGCGATCGGTGGCTTCCCTGGCCGGGATCTGGATCCTGATCGGGCTCATCGGCATGACCGTGCAGGCGGTCTGGGCTTCCATGCAGGCCGATTCGCTGGAAGCGAAGAGCGAGGCGCTGTATCGGGACATCTTTCCCGGGGAAACCCGGATCACCAACGTCCAGCGGCAGATGCGCCAGAAGCTGGGCCAGGCTGCCGGCGGAGAAGGCGCCGGCTTCACCGCCTATCTTGGCCAGCTGGCTCAGGGGATCGATCGGACGGTGACGATCTGGAGTCTCACCTACGCGGACAATCGTGACGAGCTGGCAGCGGACCTCCTGGTCGCCAGCTACGATGCCCTGGAGCAGCTCAAGCAGCGTCTCAACCGGTTGGGTGTGGAGGTAGAGATCACTTCCGCAGAGCAGCAGGACGATGGGGTACGGGCCCGGGTTCGACTGCAGGGTGCCGGAGGTGGCGCATGAGTCTCTTCTATCGTCTGAGTCAGCAGCTTCAAGGTACGGCTGCCTGGCGATGGTATGCAGGCAGGGAGCCCCACGAGCGACCCGTGATCGCGGGCCTGGTTCTGATCATCATCGCCGCACTGTTCTGGATCGCCATCTGGAAACCCATCAGTGACTGGCGGGCCGTGGAGACCAACCGCTACCAGAATGCGCAAAGCACGTGGGAGTGGATGCAGGCCAACGAGTCCAAGGCGCGAGCCCGTGCGACCCAGCCCGGTGGCGCCCCCGCCAGCGAACGATCGCTCATGCCGCTTGTTACGCGGGAGGCCAATACACTCGGCATCCGTCTCAACCGGCTGCAGCCAGAGTCGGACGGCGCAGTCAGCGTGGTGGTGCAGGCACAGCCGTTCAACATGCTGGTTCAATGGCTGGACCGTCTCTCGACCACGCACAACATCGACGTGCAGCGGATCTCCGTGGACGCGGAGGGGCAGCCGGGGTTGGTCAACGCGCAAATTCGTTTGATCTGATTCAGGCCACCCGTCTGGATCTCGACGAATTTTTTTTACGGGCGCAGATTCATTTTATTTGATAGCTGCCGTTGATGGTCGTATTGCGCCACTGGAGCTCCGACCGGAGCCGCCGTTTTTCGGCTCTTT
>QJYB01000053.1 GCA_003247835.1 Gammaproteobacteria bacterium
ACCCCGATCGCTGAACTCGCCCGCCGCGAACTGCTGCTTGAGCAGCTCCGTCTCCACGTCCAGACGCCGCCTGAACTCGCTGAAATCTTCCGCGTCGAAGTAACGGCGTTCGATCTCATCTCCCACGGATGATTCTGCTCCCGGCGCAGCACCTGGCCGCATCAGTAAGGGACTTTACAAAGAAGGCATCAGGGTGTCATCTAAGGCCGTGAACGCCGACACGCGACTGATCGATCAGCCTTCCAACGACGAGATACGTCATGCCGAGTTCTGGCTGCTGCGGATTGTGCTGCCCGGGCGCTGGGGACGCGGGCTCACCGGCGTCTCACTGCTGGTTGCCCTGCTGACCCTGTTCTGGGTCGCGGGTGGCGCATCCAGCGAAGGGCTCGACGAGGTGGGAATCGGGGTGATGCTGTTCTTCTCCCTGATCCTCTCCTACGTGCCGCCCATCCATCACCTGATCGTCAGCCGCTCGCTGCGGGCGCTTTCAGTGCTGAACGCGCGCTTTCCCACCCTGACCCCCGACGTCGAGCAGAGCCGCACCCGGTTGCTCAACAAGTCCAGAGCCTGGGTGTTCAGAACCCTGGGCATCGGCCTTGTCGCCGGTATCGGCCACACCATGCTGCTGCTGGCAGGTACCGACATCGGTCTCGTGCTGTCGCACGCGCCGACGGCGCTGACCATCTTCCTGACCGTGCTCATCTGGGTCGTCATGACGGCGGCCATTTCCTCGCTGATCGAGAACGCGGTGCTGTTCGCCCGCCTCGGTTCGCGAGTGCCCGTGCCGCTGCTCGACATCCGCGCCCTTACCCCGTTCGGCAGCGTTGCCGCGAGCTCCACCCTGGCCATGGTCGGCGCCCAGGCAGCCTTTCCGCTCATGTTCCTTCAGGCGGAAGTGAGCTACCTGAGCTATGCACCGGGGCTCATCGCTACGGCTCTGCCGATGATCTATCTGTTCGTGGCCCCAGTGTGGCCCGTGCACCGCCGTATCGTCGCCGCCAAGCGACTGGAGCTGGACCGAATCGGCAGCCTCATCCGCAGCTTCGCCGGACGCGACGGGCAGTCGGTTCGCGCCTACGGCGACCTGGCGCCGCTGCTGACCTACCGTCGCGAGATCACCACGGCGGGAGAATGGCCCTTCGACACCAGCGTCATGGGCCGCCTGGCCCTGTATCTGGTGATTCCGCCACTGACCTGGGTCGGCGCGGCGCTGATCGAACTGCTCGTCGACAGCGCCTTCTGATCAGCACCAGGGTCAGGCGGCCAGACGGTCGTCCGCCGGATCGAGAGAGGTTTTCGACACCCCCCGGGTCCTGGCGCGCACCGTCACCGACTCCATGGCGCGCTGCTGCAGATCGAAGCTCACCGACTGCGGATCCAGCATGGAGATTGCGCGGGCGATCTCCACTGCCCAGCTTTTACCCTTCTCGATGCTCACTGCGATGAATACGGCATAGGCAACCGTGATCACGAGGACGAGAACTGCAACGAATATTTCCATGTCTACATCTCCATCGGTTCAGAACGCATCATGAAACGCCCCGGAGGAGACCGCCGGAGAGTCAACAACAGTTCTGATGGAAAGGACTGGATGTTTTCTCCCGGCGTTCACACCGGGAGACGATGCAAACGCTACGCCGCGGTGACGGCGGAGCAACCGGCGTGCAGCACAAACCAGGTGCTGCGGCCGATCTCTCTACGAATTTGCATGGTGGGTCGTTTCATGGCGGCGGATTGTACGCCCGCCCGGCACCGAAGCCAAGGGCTCAGCGCCTCGCCGTCCATTCAGCCGCCGGACGTCGGCATTCTGCGGACAGGCGGTCGCCCCGAGTAACGAGGCAACCACTCTCAGCCTCGCAACGCCTTCCGGGCCGTTTCGAAGGCGCCCATATCCTCGGGGCTGATGGGTGGATACGCCAGCTTCAGTGACCGGAGCTTGGCGACGATCGCCGCCGCCACCAGCAGCCGTGCGAACCACTTGTGATCGGACGGCACCACGTACCAGGGGGCATAAGGCATGGCCGTATGGCTGATCGCGTCCTCGTACGCTGCCGTGTAGTCGTCCCAGTAACTGCGCTCGTCGATGTCCGCCTGAGAGAACTTCCAGTGCTTCTCGGGGTGATTGAGACGCTTCAGAAAGCGCTTCTTCTGCTCCTCGGGCGAGATGTTGAGGAAGAACTTCAGGATGTGAACCCCGTTTCGCGTCAGATAGCGTTCGAAGTGATTGATGTCGTCGAAGCGCTCCTGCCAGATGTTTGCGGTGACGCGCCCTTCCGGCAGGTTCTGTGCTGCGAGGATGTTCGGGTGCACCCGAACGATGAGCACCTCCTCGTAGTAGGACCGGTTGAAGATGCCGATCTCGCCGCGACCAGGCACACGCTGGTGGTAGCGCCACATGTAATCGTGATCCAGCGCTTCGTAGGACGGGTGCTTGAACGATGTGACGTGACAGCCCTGGGGATTCACACCGCTCATGACGTGGCTGATCATGCTGTCCTTGCCGGCAGCATCCCGGCCCTGAAAGATGATCAGGAGCGCCTCACGGTTGTCGGCGGCCAGCATGGGCTGCTGCTCTGCCATCCATTTCACCCCCCGCTTGAGGTGCTGATCGGCCTCCTTCCTGTCACCGGACGGCAGGGAGTCGGTATCCCCCGGGTCGAAGTCTTGCAGTGAAACTCTGCCGGGCTGATCGATCCGGAACGGACGCAGGAGCTTCTCGATATCCTCATCGGTCACCAGATCAACCATGGTCTTTCCCGCCGCTGTCTCCGCAGGAGACTATACCCGCTATAATCGGGCCAGTTCGAGCGATCGTCGGAGCAGCGCTGTGGCAGAGCAGAAAGAGCAACAGAAAGAGACCGAATCCACCCCGAAAGAGCGGATGCGACGTTCCAACAAGGAACTCTGGCAGGAGTGGCAGATCGACGTCACCGTCGACCCTTACACCCTGCCCCTCGGGCAACTCAATCCCGCCCACCCGAGCCTGTTCGAAGCGGATGCCATATGGCCCTACTTCGAGCGCCTGCGGGCGGAGTCACCGGTTCAGAAGTGCGAAGGCAGCCAGTTCGGGTCCTACTGGAGCATCACCAAGTACGACGACATCAAGTACGTCGACACGCACCACGACCTCTTCTCCTCCGATATCCGTATGGGCGGTATCCGGCTCGGTGGGCAGGTTCAACCGGAGGACGCGGAGCCGGATCCCATGTTCCACCTGCCCATGTTCATCATGGAGGATCCACCCAAGCACGACGAGCAGCGCAAGGTCGTGGCGCCGATGTTCGCGCCCCGGCACCTGGCGGAGTTCGAGCCGCTGATCCGGCAGCGGGCCGGAGAGATACTGGATGGTCTGCCACGCAACGAGACCTTCAACTGGGTCGACCTGGTCTCCAAGGACTTGACCGGACGCATGCTCGCCACTCTGTTCGGTGTGCCGCAGGAGGATCGGGACAAGCTCATCTACTGGTCCGACAGCGTGGAAAACCTGTCCAACCCGGAAGCATTCGAATCGGTCGAGGACGGCTTCAAGGAGCTCTGGAACTGCTGGCAGTATTTCGACAACATCTGGAAGGAGCGCGCTGCGGAGAAAGAATCCGGCGGTGACCTCATCTCCATGCTCGTGCACGGAGAGTCCACACGCAACATGCCGCCCAACGAGTATCTCGGTAACATCCTGCTGCTCATCGTCGGCGGCAACGACACCACCCGCAATTCCATCAGCGGCGGCGTGCTGGCGCTCAACCAGAACCCGGATCAGTATCAGAAGCTGCGCGACGACCCCGGGGTCATTCCCAACATGGTCTCGGAAATCATCCGTTACCAGTCACCGGTGGCTCACATGTGCCGTACGGCACTCGAAGATACGGAACTGCGCGGCCAGAAAATCGCCCGGCACGACAAGATCTGCATGTGGTACATCTCGGGCAATCGTGACGAGGATGCCTTCGAGACGCCGGACAGCTTCCGCATCGACCGGCCTGACGCCCGCAAGCACCTGTCCTTCGGTTTTGGCATCCACCGCTGCCTCGGCAACCGACTCGGCGAGATGCAGCTCAGGATCCTCTGGGAGGAGATCATGAAGCGCTTCCCGCTGATCGAGGTGGTCGGCGATCCGGTCTACCTGAAGTCGAGCTTCATCCACGGTATCCGCGAGCTGCCGGTGCGGATTCCCGGCTGACCCTTGCCGGCCCGCACCTCCCGCGGGCCAGGGAGCGCTCAGAGGTTGTTCAGCCGGGGCAGGCGGGAAAAGATCGTTTCGGCGGTCTCCCGGCTGAGGTCATTGGCCAGGCTTTCCACCACCGCCTTCTCGGTCTGCTTGTCGAGGTGAGAGCGAAGGCGTCCGAGAAACTCGGGCGGCGCAACGAGCACCAGACGCTCGCACCTGCGGCTGTCGAGCCCTCCTTTCAGTGCCTCTGCCAGGGTGCGTGCAAATCCGTCCACGGCCGACTCCGCCACCGAGCCGCCCTGCATCCGGTGCGCACTGTGGCCTTTCGAGGAGTAGGTGACGCCTGGCCGGTCCGACGCCAGATCGCGGTCCTTCCGGCGGCCTTCCGGATTGAACAGATCCTGTTCCTCCACCAGCGGGCCCTGAAAACTGGACCAGGAAAAGATGCGGGCTCGGGCACTGTCCGCGACCAGCACCCAGGTGGCAGGAAATCGGGCCATATCGAAGTCTCACTGGTAAGGGATCATCAGGGCCATGGGAAAGGAAAGGTGGCTGAAGGTCAAGCCGCCCGGGATGGCTCAGATTTCCACCAGCCGGATCAGATCGAATGCCGGCTCCTCGTAGGGATGGGAGCGCAGAAGCGCGGCCACCACATCCTTCACCACGTCGTCTGCACAGACCACCTCCACCCGGAACTCCTCCAGGCGCAGAACCTCACCTTCCGTGCCCACGAACGGTCTGCTGCCCGGCAGCGGGCGGAACTGCCCCTCACCACGCACCTGGAAGCAGCACCGGTCGTAATCCCCGACGCGACCCGCGCCGGCGTCGAACACGGCCTCCTTGGTCACCTCCAGGTGCGAGACAGGTACGTAGTAGCAGAGCTTGTACATCGGATTCGACGTTCACCAGGACAGACCGGTCACCAGGATCAGCAGCACGGCCGGAGGCACCATGTAACGGATAGAGAAGTACCAGAGCCTGAAAAGCATCGGATTGCCCATGTTCAGCTCCCCCTCCGATGATCCGCGGCTGACGAACCAGCCGACAAAGCAGGCAATCAGGAACCCACCGAGCGGCAGCAGCATCTGGTTCGACACGTAGTCCAGAACACCGTTCAGATCGCGGCCGAAAACCTGATAGCCGGCCAGGACGTTGTAGGAAAGCACGCTGAAGACACTCAACGCCCCGATGGTGCAGATGGTGAGGAGCGTGCTGGCATGACGCGCGAGTCCCCGATGCTCCTCGAGCCACGACACCACGGGTTCCACCAGGCCGACCATCGACGTGATCCCGCCCACCGTCAGCAGCACGAAGAACAGCACCGCCACGATGTGACCGCCGGGCATCTGGGCAAAGGCCACCGGCAGGGTCTGAAAGACCAGACCCGGCCCACCGGCAGGATCCAGCCCGAACTTGAACACTGCCGGGAAGATGACGAACCCCGCAACCAGTGCAACCACCGTGTCCGCCGCGACGATGATGAACACGCTCCCGCCGATGGGAACGTTCTTCGGCAGGTATGCACCGAAGGTCATCATGCCGGCCATGGCCACACCCACGGAAAAGAACGCCTGCCCCACGGCGGCCAGCACAGTCGCGGGTCCTACCTTGGAGAAGTCCGCGGAGAACACGTAGTCGGCCGCCGCACCGAACCCGCCGGCAAACAGGTTGTAGCCGGCGAGCAGCACCAGCAGCGAGAAGAGCGTCGGCATGAGCACCCGGACCGCTCGTTCTATGCCGCGCTGGACGCCGAAGTAGATGATGATCCCGGTCAGCACCAGCCCGACGGCGGTCCACAGCAGCATCCCCGGCACATTGCCCATGAGCCTTTCGAACCGTGCCGCCGAGGCGATGCCGCTCGCGTCGGTGAATCCCGTCGTCACCGCAACGGACAGGTAGTACAGCACCCAGCCGATCACCACGATGTAGACCACGGAGATGATGAAAGCGGTGAACAGGTTGATCGCACCCACCCAGCCCCAGGACCGGCTGCGGCCCTCTGCCTCGGCCACCATCCGCATGGCGACGATGGGGCTCATATGACCCCGACGGCCGATCATGATTTCGCCGATGAGGATCGGGGCGCCGATGCAGAACGCGCAGAACAGGTAGACGAGGATGAAGGCGCCGCCGCCGTTCTCACCCGTTATATAGGGGAACCGCCAGATGTTGCCGAGCCCGACCGCAAAACCGATGGCCGCCATCAGAAATCCGGTGCGGGAGGACCATTGCTCGTGTGACGCGGCTGCCATCGACCCTCCTCTGTGAAGCCTCAGAAGCGGCTCGGCAAGAACGGCGTCGTGTCGAAGGACGGCGGCTCACCCAGCACCTGTTCCGCCACCACTTTCCCCGACGCGGTCGCCAGAGTCCACCCCAACGCGCCGTGGCCCGTGTTGAGGAATACGTTGGCCAGCGGCGTCGAGCCGAGCAGCGGTCGACCGTCCGGCGACATGGGCCTGAGGCCGGCCCAGGGCTCGAGTTGCCGTCCTTCGGTCTGCACACGGGGGTAGATCCGCTGCAGCAGCCGCAGCAGGTTGTCGATACGCGCCGGCCGTACACTGCGATCGAAGCCGGCGAACTCCGCGGTGCCGGCGACCCGCAGCCGGTCATCACCGAGGGGCACCACGGCGGCATGCAGCCCTTCGTCCACCACCGGGTAGGCCGGCATCATGTCTTCTTCGACGGGCACCGTGATGGAGTACCCCTTGGCCGGCATGACGGGCACCCGGAGTCCGAGCTGTCGTCCCAGTCGGGCGCTGTCGCTGCCCGCCGCGAGCACCACCGAATCGGCCTGGATGATGCCCCTGGCTGTGCGCACCGCGAGCGGGTTACCCGCCGAGCGCTGAAACTCCAGCACCGGCTCGCTGAACCGGAAGCGCACGCCGGCCTCCGCCAGCCAGCG
The DNA here is from genome assembly GCA_003247835.1 of Gammaproteobacteria bacterium. Taxonomy (GTDB): domain Bacteria; phylum Pseudomonadota; class Gammaproteobacteria; order Pseudomonadales; family Azotimanducaceae; genus SZUA-309. The sequence continues at coordinate 7,068 of QJYB01000053.1, forward strand.
GGCCAGCGCCTCGCAGTACAGTCGGGCGTTGCCGACCTGATCGTCGGGATAGTGCACGGCACCGACCAGCCGGTCCGCCCCGTCGGCGATCCGGGGCTCCAGAGCAATCAGCGCCGGAACGTCCAGCACCCGGTGCGAGATGCCGGCCTGCTTCAGCCAGTGCGCGACCTTCACCCCCTGCTCCATCGCCACCGCGTCGTCGAATACCTTGAGGATGCCGCCTTCGCGGAACTCGAACTCGATCCCCGTGTATCCACGGACATCCGCCAGCAGCGTCTGCGCGTAACGCGCCAGCGACACGTTGTGCAGAAAGCTCGACTCGAAGCGATGGCGTCGCGCGTTGCTCAGGAACTCGAGCCCCCAGCGCCCCATTCGCGGCAGTTCGCGCAGGTGCAGCAGCAGAGGCGCTTCGTCGCGGCCGATGGATCTGAGCAGAGTGCGCAGCACACCAGGCGCGTTCCAGGGATCGGCCAGACTCGGCGTGAGCATGGCGCCGTTCGCATAGCTCGTTTCCCGGGCGGGTGCCGTGCCGCGGTCCAGGACGGTGACTTCCACCCCGGCGCGATGCAGATAGTAGGCGGTGGATACCCCCGCCAGGCCGGCGCCTATGACAAGCGCGTGCAAGTCGAACGACCATGGTAGACCGCGCGCAACGGGCCGGCACGGTCTGATGACGGAATTTCATGAAGCGGAAAAGAAAAAGCGCGGTCGGTTCTTTCCGGATCTCTCGCAGGAGCCTTGAGAACGACCGCGCTAACGCTTCCCCCCAGAAGCCAGGTAACTCTAACGCGGCTCATTCACACCTTTCAAGTAAATTCTAGTTACCGGGATATAAATTTCATCGAATCAATGGCTTACGTAGTATTTATAATCTGTTTTCCATTTCTTCTGTGTTCGACGATCACCGCGCCGGCCTCGAGCATCACCAGCAGGCTCGTCGCCAGCACCACGACGTCGAGCCCGACCAGCAGATAGTTGCCCGCCTGGAAGAACTGCGCCAGGGTCACACAGCCGGCGAGAAACGACATGGTCAGCACGAACAGCATGGGCAGCAGCGTGTAGTACGACGGTCGTCCGAGCTTGATCAGCATTACCGAAATGACCAGCAGCGTCAGACCCGCCAGGATCTGATTCGTGGAACCGAACAGCGGCCAGATGACGAGACCACCCGTTCCCGACGCGCCCCCTGCGCCGAACGCCAGCAGCAGGCAGGCGCCTACCGCGACCAGGGTGGCCAGCACACCATTCTTGAGAATCGGGATCCCGTAGATTTCGCCCCACTCCTCGATGATGTAACGCTGCAGCCGCACCCCGGAATCCATGGTGGTGCCCGCGAAGAGCACGACCATGGTGGCAAGCAGGGTCTCGGCCACGCCGGCGGGTATGCCCCAGCCACCTTCGATCAGGTGTGCGCCACCGGTGATGAAGGACCCCGCCCCTGCCGCACCGAACTCATCGTAGATCTGGTACCAGGCCTCCGGCGTCGCCGCCAGCGCCACGCCGCTCACCGTGACGATGGTGATCAGGGCCAGGGTCCCTTCACCCACCGCGCCGAGATAACCGACGAAGCGGGCGTCGGTCTCCCTGTCCAGCTGCTTGGAGCTCGTGCCGGAGGCGACGATGCCGTGGAAACCGGAAATGGCGCCGCAGGCGATGGTGACGAACAGCAGCGGGATGATGGCCGGACCCACCTCGCTCACCCGGCTGTTGAAGGCCGGCGCGGAGATGTCGGGCAGGAACAGGAACACGGCGCCATAGAGCAGCACCAGACCCACCACAAGCTGCATGCCGTTGATGAAGTCCCGGGGCTGCAGCAGCATCCACACGGGCAGCATGCTGGCGATGGCCGCGTAAACGAAGAGGATGATGATCCAGTTGGCCTGAGGTGTGAGCAGCGACATCTCCGGCAGTGTCAGGGGCAGAAAGCTGCCGGCGTAGACGGTGCCGTACAGCACGATCACACCCACCACGCCCAGCACCACCAGGTTGAAGCGACGGTGCACGAGCTGGCCGATCACCAGCGCGACGGCAATGGCGGCCCAGGCGGGAAACACGGACTGAGGGGTCGCGACGAAGGCGTTGGCGATTACCACCCCGAACACCGAGTTCACCATCAGCAGCAGCAGGAAGATGACGACCATGAACAGGGATCGGGTCCGCTTGCCGATCACAGTTTCCGACAGAGCACCGATGGACCGGCCCTTGTGCCGGGTACTCGCCCACAACGCCCCGAAGTCGTGGACGCCGGCAAAGAAGATCGTCCCCAGGGTTACCCACAGCACCGCCGGCAGCCACCCCCAGTAAACGGCGATGGCTGGCCCGACGATGGGGGCGGCTCCGGCGATGGACGTGAAATGGTGGCCCCACAGCACGTAGCGATTGGTGGGAACGAAGTCCACGCCATCGTTGAACTGGTGAGCCGGCGTGACGAATTCCGCGTCGAGCCGGAAGATCCTGCTGGCGATGAACTTCGAGTAGACGAACCAGCCGAAGGCCATGCCCGCCAATCCGAGCAGGACGATCAGTACGGAATGCATGAGGCTCCCCTCAACGGCCAAGCTCAGGAATATACCGTCAGCGTCCGGGGCTGACCACGCGACCGGACGCCTGATCCGGCATTCGGGAATAGCAGGCATAGAAATGAAACACCTGCACGAGGCTCCTGCCGTAGTAGGTGGGAAGCGCCTCGATGGGCCGGCAGTCGAAATCCCGGGTCAGGTCGGCACCCCGTGGCTCTGGGTCGAGCCTGGGATAGACCAGCACGCCCCAGGTGTTCTGATCCGAATAACCCGTCTTCAGGTTGTACGGATTCAGGTCGTGAAACAGGTTCATGACCGGCACGTCTGGCGCATACCAGGCCAGCAGACCCGCGTGATGCCAGTTGCGCGCCAGCAGCACGGGCGAACCCGGAAAACCCTTCGACGGCAGTGACTCGAGCAGGGTGACGGCCCGATCGGAGGCTTCCGCCCAGCCGATCAGCTGCCGGGCCGGATGCCGGAAGTCCGGCCAGGTGATGAGCGGCGAAGCGAGCAGGGGCAGCGAGACCAGCAGAGCCACCGAAGCCGTCCCCGACAGCCAGGTGAGGGCCCGGAGAGCGGGACGGCGACGCCACGCCGCGACCAGCCAGGAAGCCAGAACAGGAATGAGCAGCAGCCACCCGAGCATGGACCAGTGTGGCGATGCGCGACTCTCCAGCGCCGTCAAGCCGTAAAGAACGAGGACCGGGAGCACGAAGGCGATCAGCACGCCTTCGCGGCCGGCGAGCACCGCCCGACCATTCTCCCGCCACCGCACCCAGAGCGCACCCAGACCACCGATGATCAGCAGCGGTGAGTAGTACAGCAGCTGCTCCACCGAGCTTCTGACAAACGCCGGTAGCGACCAGGCCTGGATGTCCTCGAACTGGTAATCGGCGTGGAAGTCCACCGTGGCCCAGTCGTGCTGCCAGTTCCACCAGAGCACCGGAGAGATCATCGTCAGCGCGACCATGCCGGTGACCCATAAACGCCCGGGCAGGAGGATGCGCCAGCCGCGACGCAGGATGGCAATCGCCGCTATCGAAAATGCCAGGGTCACCGCCGTGTATTTAGCCAGGCCGGCCAGGCCGACGATCACCCCGAGTAGCAGCCAGTCGATCCATCGATCGCGTTCCAGACTCCGGATCGTGGCCAGCACCGTGCCCAGCGCCAGCGGCAGGAGTGGGCTGTCCGGGGACAGGGTCATGCTGCCGTGAAAGATCAGGGTTCCCTCAAGCACCAGCACCGAGATCACGGGTAACCATGTGGAATCCCCTGAGTAGACCACCCGGGTCAGCCGTGCGAGGGTATACAGAGCAATGATGGACAGAGAGATGGGCACGAGGCGCAGCGCGAAGTCTGCATGGGTCACGAGAACCACAGGGATCTGCAGCCAGGCGGCGAGTGGCGGGTGGTCGAGGTAGCTCAATGCCGGTTCCCGCGCATACAGCGTGTAGTGCGCCTCGTGGGCCGCGAGAGGCAGTTCTGCAGCCAGCAGCAGGTGGACGGCCGCATACAGCCAGACGACGAGGTGCAGGGTCCGGTCCGGGTGCCATTTCATGGCGCACACCTTAGCGGAGAAGGCCTGGAGAAGCCTGAAAAAAGCAGACTGAGTGCCTCGTGTCATGCGCTTGACATCGAACGGATCCAGCCTGTGCCAATCTCATCGTGTCTACCCTCGTCGGACTAGCCAATTCGCATTATTTACAGCATGACGAGGTTGATCGAAGATAGATCGGTCTCATGGGGGAGACGACAAGGACAACCAGGGAGGTATGGATGTTCAGGCTGAAGTGGCAGAAACAACGGAAGCAGAAGCGCAGAAACCCAAACAGAGCAAGCCACCCGGCACGTGCCACCACGGCAAGGCGACTCTTCCACGGTGTGGCGATCGTTCCGGGCCGTGACCACTCCTGCGAGGCGGTGAACGCACTCGCGAACATCCGCTATCTGGCTGACGATGCACCCATGCTCCCCGTAGCCGGCTGCAGCAACCGCGCCGACTGCCGCTGCAGGTACCAGCATTTCGACGACCGTCGTACGGAAGCGCGCCGCGAATCCGACGTCGGGTTGCCGGTGAAGGACTACCCCAACGACGCCCGTAGCGGCTTCGGCCGCAGGGTGACCGACGGCTGAGCCGGGCGCCGATTCGCTTGAGCGGATTGGGGAAGATGGAGCGGGAAACCGGGTTCGAACCGGCGACCTCAACCTTGGCAAGGTTGCGCTCTACCAGCTGAGCTATTCCCGCCGGGAGCCTTTGAAGGGAGCGCTATTTTCCAGAAACCACCGGGAAACGCAACACCCGGTCAGGATCCGGCCTCCTCGTCCACGCCGCTCCATCCATAGATCGTCTGCGCGGCTTCGCGAGAGACCAGCCCCGCTGCCAGATCCGCCTCGATCTGAGCGCTAGGCCGTTCGGCCGCTGGGCCCATACCCCCGCCACCGGGCGTCTCGAGCACCAGGATTCCGCCGCCCGGCACCACGTCCCTGCCCTTGCCGGCCAGCACCGCGCCCCCCTTGATGTAGACGCCACCGCGCGCGCCTTCCGCGCCGCCGAAACGCCCGCGGGCCGGATGATCGACCCGATCGAACATCTTCGAGACCACGAACGGCGCGCCCTGCCGATGTCCGATCTCGATGGTCTGTCCGAGACCGCCGCGGCGGCTGCCGGCACCACCCGAATCCGTCCGGTACTCCTTCTTCCAGATCACCAGCGGTGTGGTGGCCTCATTGATCTCCGTGGACGTCGTCCGCACGCCGGAGGGAAAGGCCGTGGTGGACAATCCGTCCTTCTGCGCCCGTGCACCTGTCCCACCGTTGAAAATCGGGTTGCTGACGAAGGCCTCTGCCGTCGCGTTGGCGCCCGAAGCGGCCGGCGCGCTCAGGAACACGGGATTCCAGATGCAGGAGGCACCTTCCGCCGGTACGCGGTCCGGCACCACCTGGGCCAGAGCGCCTAGCACCACATCCGGCAGCATTTGACCGACGGAGTGCCGGGCCGACACGGCCCGGGGTGGCGGGGCGTTCAGAATGCAGCCCTCCGGTGCCGTGACGGTCACGGCCGCCAGCGATCCCGCGTTGTTCGGCACCTCGTTGCCGACGATGCAGCGCACGCCGAACGACGCGTAAGCCTGGGTGTAAGGCAAAGGCACGTTGATGCCGGAATCCGAGCACGGTGAGGTGCCGGTGAAGTCGACCGCCAGCCGATCTCCGTCGATCGTGAGCTCGGCCACCAGGCGGACCGGTTCCCGGTAACCGTCGATTGCCATCTCCTGGCGCCAGATTCCGTCAGGCAGCCCGGCGATTTCCCGGCTCATGGCGACGCGGGA
>QJYB01000064.1 GCA_003247835.1 Gammaproteobacteria bacterium
GATCCCGGTTGCGCCGGTCCACCCGGCTCCAGTGCTCGGACGCGATGGCGGTTTCCAGCGCGACCACGTCTGGTGCCAGCGCCGCTGCTTCAGCCTGGCCGGCCAGGGTGAGCATTTCGGCGATGTGAGCCTGATAGGCGCTGCGGATGTCCACGAACCGCTGGGCATCGTCGGTGTAGTAGTCCCGCTCGGGCAGGCCGATCCCGGAGTGGTAGAGCCCGACGATGAAGCGCGACGGATCCTGGCGATCGATCTCGAGGCCGAAGCCGATGGGTGAGATGCTGCTGACGAGCTCCGAACGCCCGAACGCGACCGTGAGCGCGCGGGTGCTGTCGATGGCCGCGATGGCGTCGAGCTCACCACGGATCGGCTCGAGTCCGAGCCGATCGAGCGTCGCAGTGTCGAGAAAGCTCAGGTAGTAGTCGCCGATCTTCTGTTCGATGCTGCCCGGCGCCCGGGGTCCTTCGGCCAGCGACTCGATGAGCAGCTGAACGCGGTCCTGGGCCTTGTCCCGGAGCTCGTAGAAGTTACCGAAGGCCGTCTTGTCCGGCGGCAGCTCGTAACTGTTCAGCCAGCCGCCATTGGCATAGCGGTAGAAATCGTCTCCCGGCGCCACGGCGGAGTTCATGAGGGAGACATCCACGTTCCGCGACGGGAGCCGTGCTGCGTCATCTCCGTCGCCGAGGGTGTCTTCCGGCGTTTCGGAGCATCCGGCCGCCAGGAGCAGGCACATGAGCAGAACGGCCGGACCGCGGACCGCAGATCGAGGGGAATTCACGAAAGCTGGCATGGCTCGTCCGATCTTAAGGGGTATCTCGGGGCAGCGGATTCTACCAGCGTTGCCGCTCACAACCCCACCGCGTATCCTCCAACCCCTTCCGACAACTCACGAGACAACCTGACGCCTATGAAGCGGGAAATCATCGACCGGCTGGCGGCAACCAGCCTGGCCGCAGAGCTGGGGGGTGGGGAACACCGGATTCATCAGCAGCACCTCAAGGGCAAGCTCACGGCCCGGGAACGGATCGCGCTGCTGCTCGACGAGGACTCGTTCGAGGAGTGGGACAGATTCGTCGAGCACCGCTGTACTGACTTCGGCATGCAGGAACAGAAGATCCCGTCGGATGGTGTCGTCACGGGCTATGGCACCATCAATGGACGTCTCGTGTTCGTCTTCAGCCAGGACTTCACCGTATTCGGCGGCGCGCTCTCCGAGGCCAATGCCGAGAAGATCTGCAAGATCATGGATCAGGCCATGAAGGTCGGCGCCCCGGTCATCGGCCTGAACGACTCGGGTGGTGCCCGTATCCAGGAAGGTGTGGCCTCCCTCGGCGGCTATGCGGAGATCTTTCAGCGTAACGTGCTCGCCTCCGGGGTGATCCCGCAGATCAGCCTGATCATGGGTCCCTGTGCAGGTGGTGCCGTCTACTCGCCCGCCATCACCGATTTCATCTTCATGGTGGAGCACTCCTCCTACATGTTCGTCACCGGCCCAGACGTGGTGAAGACCGTGACTCACGAGATCGTCACGCCGGAGGAGCTCGGTGGCGCCAGCATTCACACCAAGAAGTCCGGTGTGGCGGACCTAGCCATGGAGAACGATGTCCAGGCCATACTGCAGACCCGCCGGTTCATGGACTTTCTGCCGCAGAACAACCGGGAAAAGCCACCACGCTGGCCGACCGACGATCCGGCGACCCGGGAGGAGCCTTCCCTGGACACCCTGGTGCCCACGGATGCCACCAAGCCCTACGACATCAAGGAGGTGATCACCAAGATCGCCGACGAGGGCGATTTCTTCGAGCTGCAGCCGAGCTATGCCGCCAATATCGTCGTCGGCTTCATCCGGCTGCAGGGATCCACCGTCGGGGTCGTCGCCAATCAGCCCATGTGGCTCGGTGGCACCCTGGACATCGACGCATCGAAGAAAGGGGCTCGCTTCGTCCGTTTCTGCGATGCCTTCAACATTCCCATTCTGACACTCGTGGACGTTCCCGGCTTCATGCCCGGTACCGTTCAGGAATACGGCGGCATCATCAAGAACGGCGCCAAGCTCCTCTACGCCTATGCCGAGTGCACGGTGCCCAAGGTCACGCTCATCACGCGCAAGGCCTACGGCGGTGCCTATGACGTGATGGCCTCCAAGCACCTGCGCGGCGACGTGAACTTCGCCTGGCCGAGTGCGGAGATCGCGGTGATGGGCGCCAAGGGCGCCGTGGAGATCATCTTCCGGCGCGACATCGGCGATGCCCAGGTGATCCAGGCAAGGACCCAGGAGTACGAAGAACGATTCGCCAACCCCTTCATTGCGGCGAGCCGCGGCTACGTGGACGACGTGTTCATGCCCAGGGAGACGCGGCAGCGGATCTGCCGCTCCTTCGCCATGCTGCGCGACAAGCAGCTCGAGAACCCGTGGCGCAAGCACGGCAACATTCCGCTTTAGGCCAGACATGTTCAATAAAATCCTCATCGCGAACCGGGGCGAAATTGCCTGCCGTGTGATCAAGACTGCCCGTCGCATGGGCATCGGCACGGTTGCCATCTACTCGGATGCGGACGCGAACGCGCTGCACGTACGTATGGCGGACGAAGCCGTCCACGTCGGTGGTTCAGCCTCCACGGACAGCTACCTGCGCATCGACCGGGTGCTGGCCGCCATCCAGCAGACGGGTGCCGAGGCCGTGCACCCGGGTTACGGTTTCCTCTCCGAGAATGCGGAGTTCGCTAAGGCGCTGGAAAAAGCCGGCGTAGCGTTCATCGGCCCGGGCATCAAGGCGATCACCAGTATGGGCGACAAGATCGCCTCCAAGCTGCTTGCCGCCGAGGCCGGGGTCAACACCATCCCCGGTTACACCGACGTGATCGAGGATGCGGATCATGCGGTGAAGATCGCGAAAGAGATCGGCTATCCGGTGATGCTCAAGGCCAGCGCCGGCGGTGGCGGCAAGGGCATGCGGGTGGTGTGGAGCGACGCCGAGTGTCGCGAGGGATTCAACAGCACCCGTGCCGAAGCCCGCTCGAGCTTCGGAGACGATCGGATCTTCGCTGAGAAGTTCGTCGAGGAACCGCGTCACATCGAGATCCAGGTGCTGGCCGACAAGCATGGCAACGTCATCTATCTGGGCGAGCGGGAGTGCTCCATCCAGCGACGGCACCAGAAGGTGATCGAAGAAGCGCCCTCGCCCTTCCTGGACGAGAAGACCCGACGTGCCATGGGCGAGCAGGCGGTGGCGCTGGCCAGGGCAGTGGACTACGCCTCCGCCGGCACGGTGGAGTTCATTGTCGACGCGAAACGGAATTTCTACTTCCTGGAGATGAACACGCGGCTGCAGGTCGAGCATCCCGTGACCGAGCTCGTCACCGGTCAGGATCTCGTCGAGCACATGATCCGCGTTGCCAATGACGAACCGCTGTCGCTCACCCAGGACGACATCAAGCTGTCCGGTTGGGCGATCGAAGCGAGAGTCTATGCGGAAGATCCATTCCGGAACTTCCTGCCTTCCATCGGCCGTCTGGTGCACTACCGGCCGCCCAGGCAGACCGCATCCGTGCGTGTCGACTCCGGCATCGAGGAAGGCAGCGAAGTCTCAATGTTCTACGACCCGATGATCGCCAAGCTGATCACCTACGGCGAGAACCGGGAACAGGCCGTCGAACGGATGTGCGACGCGCTCGATGCCTACTACATCCGCGGCGTCAATCACAACATCAGCTTTCTGAACGCACTCATCGCGCACCCCAGATTCCGCGAGGGGCGCCTGACCACCAACTTCATCGCCGAGGAGTACCCGGACGGTTTCCACGCTGCCGACGTCCCTCAGGCAGACCCGCTCGTTCCCGTGGCCATTGCCGCCGTGACCCACCGCATCCATGCCGCGCGGGCATCAGAGATCAGCGGTCAGACCCGCCGGTTCGAGCTCACCGATCGGGACGACTGGGTGGTGATCGCCAACGGTGAGCACTATGCCGTCAACGTGCAGACGGTGGCGCATGGCTTCGAGGTCCGGCACGGCGACAACGTCTACCGGGTCACCACGGACTGGACCCTCGGCAATCCCGTGGTCGAAACTGAGATCAACGGCGACAGCATCGTCGTTCAGATCGACCGCCGCGGCGCCGCATTCCGCCTGTATCACCGGGGTGCGGTCATCGACACCCTGGTGCTCTCCCCGACCGCCGCCGACCTGACCCGGCACATGATCGAACGGCCACCGCCGGATCTGTCCAAGTTCCTGCTCTCGCCGATGCCGGGGCTGCTGGTGCGGCTGTCGGTGGCCGAGGGCGACGAGGTGAAGGCCGGCGAGGAGCTCGCTGCCGTCGAGGCCATGAAGATGGAAAACAGCCTCCGGGCCGCGGAGAACGTGAAGGTCGCGAAGATCCTCGTCACGGAAGGCGACAGTCTGGAAGTGGACCAGCCGATCCTCGAGTTCGAGTGAGCAGCGTCTGACAACGGCAGCAGACCTGCCGCCGTTCAGGTGGCGGCCTTAGCGCCGCCCCTGGGGCGGGCCTGCGCTGGTATGCCGCGTACCCGGCGGGTCCACGGCCCAGTCGGGCACCTCTCCCCACGATTCCTCGAACACGAGCTCCGACATGGGGCGTCGGCGAACCGGACCGTGGTGACCCACGGGCCGGCCGAGAGTCACCGTCGCGGCAATGATCGTGTTCTCCGGAATCTCGAGCAGCGCTTTCAGCTCATCGTTGACGCCGCCGTGAAAGCCGGTGATCACGCCGCCGTAGCCCAGCGCTCGCGCCGCCAGCAGCAGGTTCTGCACCGCCGGGTAGATCGATGCCCCTTCGAACGTGCTGGGCGCGCGGTAGCGGACGAAACAGGGCAGTACCAGTGCCGGCACCCGCTCGAAGTTGTCCACGTAATGCGCCATGGTTTGCGCCATCCGTGCCTTGGGTGAGTCTGCCTCCGCGCCACTGCCCTCGTCATACCCGTCGGCCTTGCGTTTCGACGCCCACAACGCCCGTGCTACCGAGCCGATCAGCCGTTTCGCCTCGCGTGCCCGAGGTCCATCGGTGAGTACGATGAAGCGGAACGGCTGCCGGTTCGAACCGCTGGGTGCTCGAGTCGCAGCGAACAGCATGGCTCGGAGCGCGGCGGGTGGAATGGGCTCATCGACGTAACGCCGGATGGCCCTCGTGGTCATCAGTCCCTCCAGCAGCCCCACCTGGTCTTCCGGGAGCGCCTGATCCGCCAGGGTGTCCATTCGTCTCTCCTTTTCAGATCCGGATGCTAGCGGTGCGGTAGCACGGATGCCACCGGACCGAACCCACCCGCCTCGCGCCGCTGCAGATATTCCGCCAGGATCGCGTCCGGCGTTCGATTCGCGGTGTTAAGGCGCCAGGCATCAAGCCCGCTGATCGCCGCGAACTGGGCATGCATGGTCCGAACGACCCGGGCACTCGCCGAGGGCTGCTGCGGCCGCGCCTTGGTCCGACTGAGCGCCGTGTCCAGATCAACGTGCAGCAGCACATAGCGATAGTCGGGGCAGTACCGGCGCACTTCGTCTAACCACCAGGGTCCGATCACGCCATCCACGTAGACGTCGTAACCATCCTCTGCAAACGACCGGGCTGCCTGCAGAAACGAACGCACGATGGCCCCATTCTGATCTCGGGATTCCGGGCTGGAAGGGTCGACCAGGTGCGCAACGAAGCGGTAGAACTCATCGGTGAGCAGATGCACGCCTCTGCTGTGCATTGCCGCGAGCCGAGCGGACAGCGTCGTCTTGCCGCTGCCCGGACATCCCGAAATGATGGTCACCCCTGCCACGATTCCTCCTCAGTGCAGACGTTGTCGTGCCCGCATACGCAGATCGTCCAGCACACGGGCAGCAGTAGCCAGCGCGGCAGCGTCGATCCCGGAGGCCAGTTCCTCGAACCAGGCAATACGCGCCGCGTGCGCTTTCCTGATCGTCGCACGTCCGCGACGGGTGAGGCTGACGAGCTGTCTGCGCCCATCGCTCCGGTCCGGCTGTCTCACCACCAGGCCGTCCGCCTCCAGCCCTGTGAGCACGTGGTGCATGGTGGCTCTGCTTACCATCTCCTGCTCCGCAAGCTCCGACGGCGAGCAGCTGCCGCCGAAGTGCAGCACGGCCAGCGCGGACAGCCGGGCACGGCCCAGGCCCTGGGCATCGTCCACCCGTCGGATGGCACGCATCAGTTGAGTCATGGCGGAGTTCAGCGTCAGCAGACTCGACTTCGTTGACATCATCGGGCTCCAGGGATTAAGTTAGCAATGCTAACAGAATCGAAGGGGAACTCCCATGCGCTTGACAAGGCTGCACCAGGTGGCGGCGAGATGCGGGGATCTGGCAGCAACACGGGCGTTCTACTCGGACCTGCTCGGTGCGCGTTATGTCGGGCAGTTCGACCCTCCGGGCCTGCTGTTCTACGAGTTTACGGGCACCCGGGTTCTGTTCGACAGGAATGCCGCGCCCGCCACTCTCTACTTCTGGGTGGACGACATCGACGACGCGCATGCCGCGCTCGCCGAGAAAGGTGTGAGTTTCGATGGACCGCCGCATCTGATCCACCGTGACGAGCAGGGTGTGTTCGACAATCCGGGCACCGAGGAGTGGATGGCGTTCTTCAAGGACCCGGGTGGCAACACCGTGGCGCTGGCTACACGCCGCTGACTCGAGGCGAGAATTCAGCAGCGATGCCCACTGGCGTTCACTGCCCGAGCTGATAACGCAATCCGAATTCCACGGAGTGCACCCAGTGATCCGCGCTGACGGTCTCACCGTCGCTCAGATCCACGTCTTGCCTGTCGGAGAGCCATACCCGCCAGCCGGTGTGGAATGTCAGGCGGCGGCTCAGCTCTACGTCGAAACCCGCCAGCAGCTGCATGAATGTTGAGCTGACCTTGTCGTCGACGAACTGCGTGCGGTCGATGTAGTGCATGTCGTATTTGAGTCTCGTGACACCACCCCCGAAGCCGATGTTCGGACGGACCGCCGCGTGTGGCAGGAAGTCGTAGTAGACGTTGACCCCGAGGCTCGAGGAATCGAGGTCGCCCCGAACCCGCCGCTCGCCAATCGCAAAACCGAAATCCAGCAGCTCCGCGTCGTTGTGGCGATAGGCATATTCGGCTTCCACCCGCCAGTGACTTCCCAGGGTATGGCCCACCGCAAACGTCAGCAGTCCACCCGGCGCGAACGCATCGAACGTCACCGGCCCGGTCTCCGAGTCCCGGGCCCAGCTCACGCCGAGATTGCCCGTCATGTAGAAACCCCGGCCCGCGTCACCCGTCGCCCTGGCCGCGCCGAATCCGGTCGTCCGCGCAGTACCCGGGTACCAGTAGAGACTGAGCCAGCCCGACTGGATGGTCTGATCCAGCTTCACGCCGTTGCCTTCCAGGTCCTTGAGGCTCACATCAGGGGTGCGCCAGTACTCGTACTCGAGCCCGAGATCCAGACTGCGGGTGAGTGGGAACCGGAATCCTGCCGTCCCCTGCCAGGCCAGCGCGGTGGTGTTGTCATCGATGAGGTAGGTCTCGTCCGGGCTGCCCGGCTGGACCTCGCCCAGCTGGTAGGTGAGCCAGGTCGGACCCACGCCGATCCCCAGATAGGGCTTGAGCCAGGGGCCGATCTGGAACTCACGGATCGCGCTCAGCATGATACTGGCGCTGGTGTAACGGTCGTTCGGCCCCGGATCGCTGCTCGGGCCGCCGGCTGACGGATAGAAGAATTCGCCCTTGGTCTTGCGTTGCGACAGTCCGAGATCGAGCCACCAGCTATCACCAAACCGTCTGGCGACACTCCCCCGGTACCGCGGCAGGCCGAGGTCGTAGTCCATCTTCAGATCCGGCCCTTCCAGCTCCGCGCGCTCACCGTAGTTGGCACCCAGTCCGAAAGCCACGTACCAGCGATCCGCCGGCTCCGCTCGAACACCCTGTACCGCAACCAGGAACATCACGCAGAAGCAGCTCACAGCGGTGAGCCGGAATCCGGCGCCGCGGAATGCAGCCGGGATGGGATGGAGACGTCTGTTCACACTGTGATCCTTCTGTACTGCCGATCGTCGGAAACGCTTGCTGCGCCGACGTGCCACATGGAGCGGCGACCGTCGTGAAAGGCGCGCAGTATATCGGCTTCCCCCCGCCGCCGCTCCGTTGCTCATACACGACGGAATCCGGCTGCTATCCTGCTTCGGCAGGCACAGAGGAATCGGCAACGGTATGGAACTGATCACGCCGCGCCTGACCGTCCGCTCGTTCGTCGCCGGAGACATCGCCGCTTATGCCCGCGTGGTCGGGCGACCGGAGGTGATGCGCTATCTCGGCGGTGAACCCAGAACGCCGCGGCAGGCGCGCGACTACGTCATCGACTGCATCGATCGCGATCGTCTCTCCGGCGTCAGTCGATACGCCGTTGTCCGTCGGTCCGACAGCGTCTTTCTGGGCTACTGCGGCTTCAAGGCGCTGGTGGGAGACGCGAGCGGCAACCTGCCGCCGGATACAGCCTGGGTCGATTTCGGCTGGCAGTACGGACCATGGGCCTGGCGCCAGGGATACGGCACCGAGGCTGCTCGGGTGGTTTACCAGTTCGGGGCGAGCACACTCGGGCTCGGCAACATCGAGATCCGGACGCACGAGCAGAACGTGGCATCGCTCATAATCATCGACAGGCTCGGCTTCGTCTGGGTGAACGACTACGACTCACCGGCCGGGCGGTTCCGCCGCTTCCGGGAACCATTCGAACAGCTATGATGCTCAGCGGAAAACGATCACGGTGCGACCAACATGCAGATCTATCCGGCAGTCAAGAAGCTGGGCGTGAAGCTCATGCGCGGCGTCGCGGAGTTCCAGTCCCGACATTCCCTGGTTGGTACGGGCCCGGTGCTGGACAACACCGAGTTTCCCTGGATCGGCGAGGTGGAGGCGGCCTATCCTGCGATCCGTGCCGAGCTCACCACACTGCTCGAGCACCCTGAACGTATTCCCACGTTCCACCAGATCTCGCCGGACCAGGCGCGGATCTCCCAGGGGGACAACTGGAAGGTGTTCACCTTTCACGCCTACGGCCACCGGATCGAGGAGAACCGGGCGCTGTGCCCCCATACCTCGGCGCTCATCGATCGGGTACCCGGTCTGCAGAACGCCTGGTTCTCCATTCTGGCTCCCGGCTATCACATCCCGCCGCATCACGGCCCCACCCGGGCCGTCATCCGGCTGCATCTGGGGCTCATCGTCCCCGCCGACCGCGACCACTGCTGGATCCGGGTGGACGATCGGATCTGCACCTGGGAAGAAGGCCGATGTCTGGTCTTTGACGATACCTACGAGCACGAGGTCAGGAACGACACCTCCGAACGCCGGGTGGTGCTGTTTCTGGACTTCGACCGGCCCATGGATCGGATCGGTACCTTGGTGAATCGGCTGCTCGTCTTTCTCATCCGCATCAGCAGCTACGTGCAGGTGCCCCTGAAGAATCTCGCGGAGTGGAATCGTAAGGTGCAGAACGCGGGCTGACCGATTCGCATGGAACGACGACTGGCGCCGATACGAATATAACGGTGCCTTCTCAGGACATAGCCATTCGTTCCTTTTCGCGTCCCCGGTGGCGCATTACCTTGCAGGGACTGGACAGTAAGAGCCGACTCATGCCCTGCAGTACCCTACCCGAACCGGCCTTCACGGATGCCGAGCATCTGGCGAACTGGAACAAGCGCTTCGGCGAGCTGGATGCCGCCGGCCGGGTCCGCTGTGCGCTCGATCACCTGCCGGGCACTCACGTGCTGACCTCGTCCTTCGGCGCCCAGGCGGCAGTGAGCCTGCACCTGCTCACCCGCGAGCGACCGGACATACCCGTGATTCTGCTGGATACCGGCTACCTGTTCCCCGAGACCTACGCCTTCATCGATGAGCTCAGCGACAGGCTGGAACTGAACCTCAAGGTCTACCGGGCGCAGATGAGCCCGGCCTGGCAGGAGGCCCGTTACGGCCAGCGATGGACCCAGGGTGTGGAGGGTCTCGACCGCTACAACCAGGACAACAAGGTGGAACCGCTGGCCAGGGCCATGGACGAGCTCGACGTGGGCACGTGGTTCACCGGTCTGCGTCGATCGCAGTCGGACAGCCGGCGGGAGACACCGTTTCTGCAGTACAACGGCACCCATTTCAAGGTATGTCCCATCGCGGACTGGACGGATCGCGACGTGCATGCCTATCTGAAGGCTCATGACCTGCCCTACCACCCGCTGTGGCAGCAGGGCTACGTGTCCATCGGCGACGTCCACACCACCCGACCGCTGTCCGAGGTCAGTGATGAGGAAGCCACCCGGTTCTTCGGGCTGAAACGCGAATGCGGCATTCACGAAGCCGAGTTCTCCGGCAGGAGTTCCGTGCGCTGAAGCGCCTCAGGCGTCCGACCCGCTCAACGTTTCGAGCTCCCGCTGCCGCGTTTCCGGAAACAGGAAGATCAGCAGCCCCGCCAGCAGGGTGACCACTGAGATGGCAGGAATCAGCACGGCGAGGTCGCCAGATTGCTGCTGCAGCGTACCGAGCACAAACAGCCCGAAAGCAGCACCCAGCGTCTCCATGAGCACCAGCATGCCTGTCGAGGTGCCCCGGTGCGACGTCGGGAAAAGCTCGGAGGAAAGCGCCCGGATGATCACGTTGCCACCCATCATGGTGAAGACGAGCACAGCCCAGAGGACCGTGAGCGTCCAGCCCGGGCCGTTGTAGAACAGCCAGGAAGCGGGCGGAAAGACCGCAAGGAAGATGAATCCCACAAGGCGTCGGCCGACCCGGTCCGCCAGGCGTCCCGCCACCACGTTCCCTGCCACGCCCACAGCTCCAGCAAAGATCACCATCAGCGACAGCTGATAGGCCTCCCAGGCGTGATACTCGAGGACGAAGTAGCCCGTGAAGCTGAGTACGACCACGTGCCCGAGCGAGGCCGTCGCCGCAAGCGCCGCCATGCCGAGCGCCCGTTGCGGGCGTTCGCTCGCAAAGGCCTTGACCGGGCCCCACCAGGCTATTCCCGGCTCCATCCGTTCCGCCAGGTGCGCACGCTCCGCCAGGTGCGCACGGAAGCGGGCCGTTTCCCTGATCTGGCGCCGGAATATGGGCAGCAGCAGGAGTGGCAGTGCGCCCATGGCATAGAGCGACCGCCAGCCATAAGGCAGTATTTCGATGAGGCTGAACATGACAGCCCCCAGACCATGACCGATGGCGCTCACCGCGGCCAGCATGCCGATACCCCAGCCACGCGCCGACGCAGGCAACTCCTCGGCAACGATGACCACTGCGATTGCCGAAGCGGTGAGGACGAACGTCCGCGTGATCATCTGACAGGCTACAAACTGGAATGCGCTGCCACTGAAGGCGGTCAGCACCGTGCCGATACTCAGGCCCACCATGGACAACAGAAACAAACGTCGCCTGCCAAGGCGGTCGACGAACGGGACGATGAGGAACGCGGGTAGCGCACCCAGACGGATGAGCATCTGAAAGTAACCGAGATCGGTCTCCGCAATACCCAGGTCTTCGCGGATGTACTTCAGCGC
This sequence comes from Gammaproteobacteria bacterium, assembly GCA_003247835.1. Lineage (GTDB taxonomy): Bacteria > Pseudomonadota > Gammaproteobacteria > Pseudomonadales > Azotimanducaceae > SZUA-309. Next base: position 11,521 of record QJYB01000064.1, read on the forward strand.
GTTGCCGAGCAGCGACGTGTCGAAATGTTCGAACAGCAGGGCGAAGGTGACGAACCCCAGCACCTTCAGCTCGGCCGGGCCGATCTCGGCGGGGATCCGACCGAGCAGATGTGGTGGTATCCACCAGGGATTGCGACCCCAGTATGCCGGCAGCCGGCGTCGTCCCCTATCGGAACCGCCGGTCGGCGGAACGTTCACTCGTCGTCGGCCGGAGTTTCCTCTACGGATCGCTGCAGAGCGGCAAGATGCAGCAGTATCCGGACCGCGTCGAGCTCGCCGGCCATGGCGCGCTCACGGATGTTGCCATAGATCGCGAGCAGCTCTTCGTCGGTCACCATGGGCACGGCTTCCAGCTCGGCCAGATCACGAGCCACCAGCTCCGGCGCGTCGTCCTTGCCGATGACGTTGTGGCTGCCGCGCACCAGTGTGTCTGCACCGCCGATGAAATCACAACCGCAGAGCCCGATCAGAAGCGTCACGAGCAGAAGATGACGCATGGATCCTCCTTGCTGACGTCCTTGTGTCTGCCGCGCATCATACACACTCGAGCTGTCGGGCAACCTCCGCGCAGAAAGCCTCGGTGCCGGCCGTACCCCCCTGGTCCGGAGTCAGCACCCGGCCTTCCAGGTAGACCCGCGCCACCGCTGCCCGCAACCGCGACGCCGCCTCGCCGAGATCAAGGTGGTCCAGCATCATGGCAGCGGTGAGCAGATTGGCCGTGGGATTGATCGTGTGGGTGCCGGCGATGTCCGGTGCCGTGCCGTGCGCCGTCTCGAAGTAGGCGTAGTCATTGCCGTAGCAGCCGCTCGGTGCCATGCCGAGGCCGCCAATCAGCCCGGCCGCAGCGTCCGAGAGAATGTCCCCGTAGAGGTTCGGCATCACGACGACATCGAAACGCTGCGGCTCTCTGACCAGACGGCAGGCGAAATCGTCGACGATGAACGTTTCCAGCGTCACGTCCGGAAACTCCTGGGCGAGCGACAGGGCCACATCGCGGAACAGACCGTCGGTGAGTGGCAGCATGTTGAACTTGGCGGTAACCGTCAGGCATCCCCGTCGCCGACGGGCCAGCTCGAAGGCGAAGCGGATCACCCGCTCGCTGCCTGCTTCGGTGATGGCCTTGACGGCGTAACGTCCCGGCGCCAGGTCCTTCACCGACCGGCGGATGGTCGCGCCCCTCGGCGCGGGTTCGGCAAGCGTCGACAGCTCCCCTTCCGCTCGCACGTAAAGATCCTCGAGATTCTCGCGGACGATCACCAGATCGATGTCTGCCGGATCCGCTAGCGGTGAACGGGCGCCGGTGAGGTAACGCGCCGGCCGGACATTGGCAAAGGTCTGCTTGCCCCAGCGCAGGTAGAAAAGCGACGCACCGCTCGAGCCGCTGGTGGAGCCGAAGAATGTCGTGTCCGCACCGTCGATCTGCGCACGGCTCTCGGCAGGGAACGGCGAGCCGTACTGCGCCATGGCAGGGTCACCCACCAGCGGGTAGATCCATTCGATCGGCAGGTTCATGGTATCGAGCAGCGCAATCGTCGGCCGCACCGCCTCCGGTGAGGCATCATCTCCCTCGATGACGGCGACCCGTTTCCTGACGTCGATGCTCATGGCATGTACACCCAGGGACGCTTCGCGCGATCGGCCTGCTGAAAAGCCTGGATGTCCGGCTCATGGCCCAGGGTGAGCGCGATGTCGTCCAGTCCCTCCAGCAGGCAGCGCTTCCGCATGGGATTGACGTCGAAAGTCACCGACCCGTCCTCCCATGAGATCGTCTGCGTCGTCAGCTCCACAGAGATGGCGCCCGTACACGCGGTCAGCCGGGCCATCACCTCGGCTGACACGACGACGGGCAGCATGCCGAGCTGGAAACAGTTGTTGAAGAAGATATCCCCGAAGCTCGTACCGATCAGGCAGCGCAATCCCAGGTCGTGCAGCACCTGTGGTGCGCTCTGCCGGGAGCTGCCACAGCCGAAGTTCTCACCCGTGAGGGCAATGGCGGCACCCTCGTACACCTCCTGGTTGAGCGGAAAGTCCGGGAGCGGCTGTCCGCTGTCGGCATCGCCGGTATCGTAGCGCCAGGCTTCGAAAGCGTAGTCGGCAAGCGGTCTCGCATTGCGGCCGGTGAGCCGTTTCATCGGTGTGATGATGTCCGTGTCGACGTTCTTCTCGAGCAGAGGCACAGGCACACAGCGAAGCGGTTCGAACGGTTGCATCAGGGCCAGTGCCTCACGTCGACGATGGCACCGGCGATGGCCGATGCGGCGGCTGTGACCGGGCTCGCCAGGTGGGTGCGCGACCGTGGCCCCTGGCGGCCGACAAAGTTACGGTTCGACGTGGACAGGCAGCGTTTGCCCGGCGGCACGTACTCACCGTTGCTCGCCACGCATCGCGAGCATCCCGGCTCCCGCCACTCGAATCCCGCGGCCTGGAAGGCCCTGTGCAGTCCCAATGCCTCTGCTGCCCGCTTCACCGCTTCGCTGCCGGGCACCACCCAGGCTTCCACCCCGTCGGCCACCTTGTGACCGCGGACGAGGTCGGCAGCTGCCTGCAGGTCGGACAACCGGCTATTGGTGCAGGAGCCGATGAACACGCAGTCCACCGGTAGTCCCAGGAGCGGAGCACCGGGCGCCAGCCCCATATAGTCGAGGGCCGCGCGCGTCCCGGCGGGATCGGCAGACGCGGCCGGATCGGGCACCGGCCGATCTACCGGCCCCCCATGCATGGGGCTGGTACCCCACGTAACCTGAGGGGCCACGCCGTCCGCTCGGATGTGGACGGTTCGATCGAAGACCGCATCGTCATCACCGGGCAGGGAGCGCCATTGGTCTAGGGCGGCATCCCACTCGCGTCCCGACGGTGCGTAGCGCCGGCCAGACAGGTATTCGAATGTCACGTCGTCCGGGGCCACCATGCCGATCTTGGCCCCCAGCTCGATGGACAGATTGCACAGGGTCATCCGCTCCTCGATGCTCATCCCCCGCACGGTATCACCGGCATATTCCACCGCGTGACCGACACCCAGCTCCACACCTTCCGAGGCAATGAGATGCAGGATCAGATCCTTGGCGTGCACGCGCACCGGCAGCCGTCCGCTGAACTCCACCTGGAGACGCGCCGGCTTCCGCTCGACGATTGTCTGGGTCGCAAGAACGTGAACCACCTCACTCGTGCCGATGCCCCACGCCAGCGCGCCCAGCGCACCGTGCGTGCAGGTGTGACTGTCACCGCACACCAGGCTCAAGCCGGGCAGCGTCAGGCCGAGCTCCGGACCGATGACGTGGACGATACCCTGATCCCGGCTGCCCAGGTCGAACAGGCGGATGCCCGCCTCTACACACGCGGACCTGAGTGCCGGAATCAGCCGGCTGCCCGCCGCGGCCGAGCCTTCGCCGCGACCTGGCGAGGTAGCCACGCAGTGATCGGGCGTCGCGAAGCAGAGCTCGGGATTCCGAACCCGGAGACCCCGCTGGCCCAGCGCTCTGAGCGCCGGTGCGCCACCGAGGTCGTGCAGCAGATGCCTGTCCACATGCAGCAGCTGGTAGCCGCCGTCGAGCTCGGCCACCACGTGGGCATCCCAGACCTTGTCCAGCAGTGTTCTCCCCATGGGCACCATGGTAGCCGTGCGCCGCAGCGGCGCGAAAGCGAATTAAAGAGCATGGCGCGACCACAACGTCACAGCGTCCGCCATGATGTCCAGCTCCAGCCCCTGACGCCGGAAGAAGCCGCCCAGGTTTTCCATGTCCCGGTGAAACAGGGTCCACACGTCCAGCGCATCGTCGAGAGAGACTGCCTGCGGCAGATCGATCATCCGCGGCCGCCCGGCCTGGTAGAGCACGTTGTACGCGGACAGGTCACCGTGTACGAACCCGCATTCGAGCATGGCGGCCACATCCTGCTTCAGCGCCTCGTAGATCGCGCGTGCTTCCCCGGCATCGAGACGAACGTGCGCGAGCATGGGCGCGGGCTCACCGTCGGTGCCGATGAACTCCATGAGCACAGCATCCGGACCGTGATCGAGCGGTTCCGGCACTGACACGCCCGCTTCGAACAGTGCCTGCATCGCCGCCCACTCGCGGTCTACCCACAGTCGCTGGGACGTTCGCCGCCCGGTCCGCGTGCCTTTGCGTATCGCCTTGGCCATCCTCCGGTCACGGATACGGCCCACATCCGTGTATTCGGCATTGTTGGCGAAGCCCCTGAACCGTCTGGCCCGGTAGACTTTCGCTGCGTACCACTCGGCTCCGTCGCTTCTCGCCCCACGGCACAGATACACGGTTGCCTCCTTGCCGTCGTTGATCCGCGCCTCCACGGCATCAATATGCCGCGAGAAAACCTGCATCAGCATCTTCCGCTCCAGCTCGGCCAGCATGCCGCGGGTGAAGCCACCGCCCATCAGATCGATGGTTCCGTCGTCAGCCATGAGAAACTCCCGTACCCGGGCGCGCAGGCGCGGCCCGAGAGATCATCTCAGTGAGTCAACTGAAGGCGGAAAGCGTGGCCGGTCGTGGCGTCAGCACAGTGGGAACCGCGAGATGCGGATCCCGGCACGGATCGATCGGGTCAGAGCACCCCGCCCCTGTCAGGTGTCGATACCGTCATGTTGAGACCCTCCTCCCTCCGGCCACTGATCGCGCCCGGAAGATGCAGTCGAGTAGAAGCGACCGAATCATCGCTCAGAGCCCGCCCGAATGCCAGCGCGCTTCGAGCGTGATCAGATCCTCAGGCGTGTTGATGTTGAAGAACTGCGCCGTATCGGCCACGACACAGCGTTCAACCGACAGCGTTGTGAGCCAGCCGTGTACGCTGCGGCGACCCTCCGCGAGATAGCGGTTCAGCGACGGCGCTGACCGCCGACGCAGCAGCAGAAACAGCACCTGATCACGAACACGGTCATTGGCCATGACGGCGTCCACCCCCTCACCGGCCTCACGCAGCCGGGTGTCCAGAGCCGCCACCAGCTCGCGCGACAGCACCGGCGAGTCTCCCGGGCAGACGAACAGCCTGTCTCCATGGCAGACCGTCAGGGCCGCCGCGATCCCCGCGAGTGGACCGACATCCTCAGCCGCGTCCGCAACCACCGGAATACCGAGCGCTTCGTAACGGTCGAGGTGCCGGTTGGCACTGACCAGCACCTCGTCCACCTGTGAGGACAGTCGCTCGAGCACGTGAGCAACCAGCGGTCTGCCGGCGAGCTCCAGGAGCGGCTTGTCCTTCCCACCGAACCGGCGACCGGCACCACCGCAGAGCACGACTGCAGAGATCAAGCGTCTGCTGCTCCAGTTCGCATCAGTAGTGAGGCGGAGGTGGTTCAACCGTGGGAAGATCCAGATCGAGCGTCGGCCCACGCAGCCGCTCGACCACCAGCGCCAGCATCTGCTCGAGATGCGTGATCCGCTGCTGCTGATGCACGAGCGCATCGTTCAGACTTGCGAGGGCGTCGTCGAGAAAGACCTGGCGCGTTTCCAGCTCCACGATCCTCGCTTCCGGCTGGGATTCGGTCATCACGCTTTCCTTGGCAATCGCTCACGCATGGGCCCGTCATCATAGTGGAATGACCTGAGGTAAACTGCGCCGTTTTTGAGTCCGCTGCAGTCGTGACCACTTTTTCCGTCCCCTATGCCCGCAGGACGCTGCTCGTCTCCCTGGTCAGCGTCGGCATGGGCTTCACCGTGCTGTTTCCGGTCCTGGCTCCCCTGGGCCGGGAGATCGGCCTGTCCGAAATCCAGATCACCAGCATCATTTCCGCATCCGGGCTGATCGTTTTCCTGGCCAGCCCGATATGGGGACGCATGAGTGATCAGTGGGGTCGCAAGAAAGTGATGCTGATCGGCCTGTTCGGTGTGGCGTTCGGCACCACGCTGTTCACCAGCATGCTGCTCGTCGGCCTGACAGGGCTGCTCACGGGAACCGCCCTGTTCCTGGCGCTCGTCCTCTCCCGGATGCTGCACGCGACGGTGATGGCCGCCTCCATGCCTGCCGCCAATGCCTACATGGCGGACATCACGGACGCGAGCAACCGCACCAAGGGTATGGGCGCGGCCGGAGCGGCCAACAACCTGGGATCCATTCTCGGTCCGGCCGTCAGCGGGCTGGCTGTCGTCTCCCTGCTCACCCCGCTCTGGGTGATGGCAGCCGTCGCGCTGCTCAACGCCTTCTTCGTCTGGCGCTTTCTGCCGGAGCCGCCGCGTCATAGCGCGGCACGGCGCCCTTCGCGACTGAAATACAGCGATCCCCGCATCCTGCCCTTCGTCATTGTAGGGGTGCTCATGTTCACGGGCATGGGTATCGTCCAGCAGACCATGGGCTTCCGTTTCCAGGACGCGCTTAGACTGTCGGCGGCTGCGACCGCTCAGAAGGTAGGGCTGGCCATGATGCTCTCCGCTGCCTGCTCGCTGCTGGCACAGGGCGTGATCGTGCAGCGCATGAGCTTCCGTCCGTTCACGCTGCTCAGGCTGGCGATGCCGCTGCTCATTCTGGCCTTCGCGATCCTGAGCCTCGCCGATTCCCAGTTCTGGCTGACCGCCGCCATGGGTATTCTCGGCCTGGGGATGGGACTGGCCGGCCCCGGCTTCATGGCGGGCGCATCCCTTGCGGTGCCCGCAGAGGAGCAGGGTTCGGTAGCCGGAGTGGCCGGTTCCTGCGGTCCGCTCGGATTCACCATCGGACCGCTGGCCGGGGGTGCGCTGTATCAGCTCGCCCCGCCGCTGCCCTATGCCACTGCCGCGGCAACGTATGTGGTGCTCTTCGTCGCCATGTTCTGGCTCGCAGGCCGGGTGACGGAACACCAGGGCTGAACGGTTTGCCCGCCCTCCCCGTGCGGGTGAGAATGCCGCCTCCATTCCTTCGGGACACACAGAGCACGGAGCAAACATGAAGATCGGACTCATTCCCGTGAACATCGGCATCGAGAACGCAGAGCAGATGGTAGGACTGGCGCAGCTCGCGGAGCAGTGTGGTTACGAATCCGTCTGGACCTTCGAGCACGTCATCGTGCCGGTGGATTATCAGTCGAAGTATCCCTACAACCCGAGCGGCAAGATGGGCGTGGTACCGGAGACGGTCATGGTCGACCCGCTGGTTGCCCTTGCCGCCGTAGCGGGCGCCACGAAGACCCTGCGCCTCGGCACCGGTGTGAACATCCTCTCCCAGGTGAATCCCCTCTATATGGCCAAACAGGCCGCGAGCCTGGATTTCGTCTCCAACGGCAGATTCATGCTGGGCGTGGGTATCGGCTGGTTGAAGGAGGAGTTCGAAGCCCTCGGTGTGCCCTTCGAACGACGGGGAGCGCGTTTCGACGATTACGTCGAGGCGATGAAGAAAGTCTGGTCCGGCGAGGTGGTGGAGCATCAGAGCGATTTCGTCTCCTGGTCCGGCTTCAAAAGTTATCCGTTGCCTGTTCAGAAGCCCCATCTACCCATCATCACCGGCGGAGCTGCCGGCAAGATCTTCGAACGGACTGCAAAACATGCGAATGGCTGGTTCGCGCCCATCGGCGATCCCAAGGATCTGAAGCCGGCCCTCGAGAAGCTGGCCGCTGCCTGCAACGCCATCGGCCGGGATCCGAGCGAGATCGAGATCACCTGCATGTGGCCGGGCCAGGGCGGCCGGAAATCTCTCGACGCACTGGCAGCCGCGGGCGTGTCCAGGGTCGTGGTGCCGGTGATGGCTCTGGGACCGAACCCGGTGGAAGGCATCCAGAAACTCGCCGCGGACGTGATCGGTAGCTGAATGGGGCGAACCCTCGCCCTGGCCATGTTGCTCCTCGCATCCGGTTCGCTGCTCGCCACCGAGCCGGATGGGACACCTGAGCCGCCGGCGCCGCCCTATGTGGCGGTAGAGCCGCGGGGCGTGCCCGGCTATCTGCTGCACCTGCCCGAGGACTACGAGCAGACGCAGAGTGCTTTTCCGCTGCTGTTTTTTCTTCACGGCATCATCCAGAAAGGCGACGGCTCAGCCGCATCCCTCGAGAAGGTGGCCAACCATGGCCCGTTCCGCACGATGCGGGACGGACACTGGGATCCGTCCCTGCCACTGATCGTGGTGGGGCCGCAGAGCGGGGGGATCGAGCCGTGGTGGAGCGGACACCAGGTGCGTGTCGTGCTCGACCACGTGCGCTCGGCATACCGCGTCGACCGGCGCCGGGTTTACCTCAGCGGTATCTCCATGGGTGGGCGCAGCGTCTGGTGGCTGGCCAGGAACTTTTCCGGTGAGTTCGCCGCGGTCGTTCCGGTGAGCGGCTGGGCCGGCGACCTGAACGATACCTGTGACGTCTTCCGGGGCATGGGGATCTGGGCATTTCACGGCGACCGGGATCCTCTGATCCGGCTGGCGAGCGGCCGGCTGCCCATCGACGTGCTGAGCGCCTGCGTGCCGCCGCTGGAGCCCGCACCGCGGCTCACGGTGCTCAACGACGCGGGTCACGGGCAGTGGACGCGCGTCTACGACAACCTGCATGGGGATACAAACAAGGGTGCAGACGGAGAGACCCACGACGACATATACCGCTGGATGCTGAGCTTCTCGCGCTGAGGTCGAATCTGGCCCCGCCGACGCGCACAGCGTAAGCTGCGGGGAGACCAAAACAGGGGACGGGGATGAAGCTTTATTACGCACCAGGCAGTTGCGCCCGGGCGTCTCACATCGCACTGCGCGAAGCCGGCGCCGAATTCGACCTCGCGCTCGTGGACTTTACCCGCGCCGAGCAGCGCTCCGAGGCGTACCGGGCCATCAACCCGAAAGGGCGCGTCCCGGCACTGGAGACAGATCGCGGCCTGCTCACCGAAACGCCGGCGATCCTGGCATGGATCGCCCAGAGCTATCCCGACGCGGGCCTCGCACCGCTCAACGACCCCTTCCAGTTCGCCCGCCTGCAGTCGTTCAACGCCTATCTCTGCTCGACGGTGCATGTGGCCCACGCTCACAGCCGTCGAGGCGAGCGATGGGCGGATGACCAGGCGGCAATCGACGAGATGAAGCGCAAAGCGCCGGAGGTGATGGACTCCTGTTTCCGGCTCATGGAGACTGACATGGTAACGGGACCCTGGGTCATGGGTGAGGCGTACAGCGTGGCCGATCCTTACCTCTTCACCATCACCCAGTGGCTTCCGGCGCACGGGCTCACCTCGACCAGTTACCCCACGATTCATGCACTTGTGCAGCGTATGCTCGAGCGACCGGCCGTTCAGGACGCCATCAGCGCAGAAGCCGGCTAAAGCCGAAGTCGCCGGCTTAAGCCTAAGAAACCGGCTGAGAAACCAGGAGATTCCCATGACGGATGTCGCTTTCCTCACCGCACTCGAGCTGGCCGCGAAAATCAGGGCCGGTGAGATCAGTTCGACGGAGCTGACACGGCACTACATCAATCGCATAGAACGCTACGACGGGAAGATCAACGCGGTGGTCGTCCGTATCTTCGACGAGGCACTCGAGCAGGCGGCCGCGGCGGACCGGGCTCTCGCGGACGGCCGCGATCTCGGCCCCCTGCACGGCGTACCCATGACCATCAAGGAGTCGTATGTCATCGCCGGCACGCCGTCGACGTGGGGTATCGAGGCGTTCAGAAACAACGTGGCAGCGAAGGACGGGCTTTCCGTACGCCGGTTCAAGGACGCCGGTGCTCACTTCCTGGGCAAGACGAACGTACCCACGAACCTGGCGGACTTTCAGAGTTACAACCCGATCTACGGCACCACGGGTAATCCCTGGGATACGGACAGGACACCGGGTGGTTCTTCCGGCGGTAGTGCCGCGGCGCTGGCCGCCGGGTTCTGCGGTCTCGAGGCAGGCTCGGACATCGGCGGCTCCATCCGCAACCCTGCCCACTTCTGCGGCGTCTATGGTCACAAGCCGACCTACGGGGTCATTCCGATGTCGGGTCACGAGCTGGTTCCCAATGTTCCGGATGCGGATCTGGCGGTATGCGGTCCGTTGGCTCGCGGTGCGGACGATCTGCGCGTCGCGCTCGGTATCATGTCCGGACCCACGGCACGGGATGCCGTCGGCTGGAAGCTCGATCTGCCGGCAGCCGGCTTCGAGAGGCTATCGGAGCTGCGCGTTGCCGTGTGGCCGACAGACGAGGCAGCGCCCGTGGCTACCGAGGTGGCAGATCGCGTCGTGATGATCGGCGAAGTCCTGGCCAGGCTCGGTGCCACTGTTTCCGACACCGCGCGACCTGCCTTCGATGTCGCTAATGCCCACCGCACTTACCAGACGCTGCTCACGTCCGTCATGTCCGCAGCGCTGCCGGAACCCCAGGTGGCAGAAGCCAGGGCTGCAGCTGAAGCGCTGGACCCGGCAGACGATTCCATCGCCGCGGTACAGACGCGGGCGGTCGTGCTGCCCCACCGGGACTGGATCCGCACCAATCTGGCCCGGGAAAAGCTGCGGCTCGCCTGGCAGGCGTTCTTCGAGGACTGGGACATTCTGTTGTGCCCGCAGATGGCGACCCCTGCCTTCCCCCACGATCACCGACCTTTCGAGGAACGGACCATCACCGTGGACAACGAGGAGCAGGCCTACTGGAAGCAGCTGTTCTGGGCGGGCATGATCGTCAACGCCTACCTCCCCAGCACGGTGTTTCCCACCGGACCTTCCCGTGAGGGTCTCCCCATCGGCGTACAGGCGGTCAGCGCACAATACCGGGACTACCGGACCATCGAGTTCGCGAGGCTCATCGCAGAGGAAATCGGCGGCTTCGTGCCACCCCCGGGCTACGGCTGAGCTGCTTCTTCCCCGGTGTCGCCGGCAGCCTCGGAAAGCCGGCGCAGTAGCGCCTGGGTGCGCAGGCGTACCAGGATTTCGTTGGACAGCTCGATACCACGGCTGGCGAGAGCCGCACTCTCCTCGTTCAGATCCTGATCGAAATTCTCGAGGAAGAGCGACACCTCCATGTCCGCCAGCTCGCGCACCATGGCAGCCAGTCGACCGAGGTAGGTGGCGTCATAGCCGGACTTGTCCCCGTATCCGAGGGCGAGCAGCCGGCCCCACTGCATGACGATACCGGCATCCCGGAAATCCAGCAGCCGCGCCCCACCTTCCGAGCGGATGCGGATCACACCCTGCTCCGCGAGGCGGTTCAGATCTTCCACAGACATTCCCGCGCGGGCAGCGACGGCTGCGACGGGCTGATCGGGCTCCGGAATGTCGCCGTTCAGCAGCGCGAGGACCATCAGCTCGAAGGCGGCAAGGCCGTTCGCCGACGGTGCCAGGGGACCTTCCGCCCGGTCCAGGATCTTCTTGATCTCGCCGAGCGGCAGGAACTTCTCCTCCTGCAGCCGCTTGATCAGCCGGATGCGCACCACGTGCTCCTGGGAGTAGTGCGCCACATTGCGTTTGGGCCGGCTGGGTTCGGGCAGCAGACCTTCACGCAGATAGAAGTGAATGGCCTCCCGGGAGACGTCGGTCAGCGCTTCCAGATCCTTCATCTTGAGCGGTGTGGATGCCTCCATACTGCCATGATCTCCGTTGCTGCTCTGGACGCCTGAAGGATTCAGCCGATCGGATGCACTCGGACGGGCAGCTCCGAGTATCCCTTGACGAAGTTCGAGCGGACCCGGACGGGCTCACCCACCAGCTCCACCGTGTGGAAGCGCTTGAGGATCTCTTCCCAGACGATCTTGAGCTGCATCTCGGCCAGCCGGTTGCCCATGCAGCGGTGCACGCCGAAGCCGAACGACAGATGGTGGCGCGCGTTGGGTCGATCGATGATGAAGTCGTCGGGGCGGTCGATGACATCCGCATCACGGTTGCCGGAGACGTACCACATGATCACCTTGTCGCCTTTCCGGATCTGCTTGCCCCGGAGCTCCGTGTCCTCTTTCGCCGTGCGGCGCATGTGCGCGAGCGGCGTCTGCCAGCGGATGATCTCGGAGACCATGTTCGGAATCAGCGCCGGATTCGCACGGAGCTTCCGGTACTCATCGGGATTCCGGTTGAGGGCCACGATCCCGCCCGAGATCGAGTTACGGGTGGTGTCGTTACCACCGATGATCAGCAGCAGCAGGTTGCCCAGGAAAACGAAGGGCTGGTTGACCATGTCCTTCGTGGCATCGCCGTGAATGAGCATGGAGATCAGGTCGAACTTCGGTGGCTGGTGCTCCCGCTCCTTCCAGAGGCGGGTGAAGTACGCCAGGCACTCCCCCAGCTCCACGCGTCGCTGCTCTTCCGTGATGCCGTCACTGCCGGTGAGCTCCGGGGTGGCCAGCGCCACGTCCGACCAGTGGGTCAGCAGGCGGCGGTCCTCGAAGGGAAAGTCGAACAGCGTGGCCAGCATCTGGGTGGTGAGCTCGATGGATACCCGGTCCACCCAGTTGAAGGTCTCGCCCACCGGCAGTCCGTCCAGAATGGCCTGCACGCGGCCGCGGATGATGGGCTCGAGCTCCGCCAGGTTACGGGGTGCCACCACACCCTGCACCGCCTTGCGCTGCACGTCGTGCACCGGCGGGTCACGGGTGATGAAGCTCTCCAGCTCGAAGTCTTCCGGGTTGTCACCGATGAGGATGGAGGGCTCGGAGGAGAAGATCTCGTGGTGCTTGTCCACGTGGACGATGTCCTCGAACCGGGTCACCGACCAGAACGGGCCGAACGGGCTTTCAGCCTGGTAGTGCACCGGATCGTCCTGGCGCAGCCGGGCGAAGTAGCCATGCCAGGTATCGTTGACGAAGAGATCCGGATTCGAAACGTCGATCGCTTCGAGGGGCATGGTCTCGGGGTCCGGTTGAACCGGGGGCAGGTCGGTGCTCGGGTCTTTTTTTAGGTCAAGGGCCTCGCTCATGCTGCTCGCCTCCACTCCGGTGAAATCAGGCGGGCATCCTAGCTCAGCAAATAGTATGTAGCAATACTACATAGTTAATATTCTTAATTGGAGGCTGGACGGCTCACGTTCCCGTGTAGTCGGGCTTACGCTTCTCGCGGAACGCGGCCAGGGACTCCTGGGCGTCGTTCTTCGCCTTGCGGGCGTAGGATAGACCGGTCATCTCGTAGCGCAGGGCCGTCTCCAGATCCACTTCCAGGTTGTGCTGCAGCACCCGTTTGGACGAGCGCAATGCCAGCGGCGGCCACTGGCTCATCTCAGCCGCGACGCGCAGGGCGGTATCCAGAAGCTCCTCGTGCGCCACCAGACGGTCGAGCAGGCCGATGCGGTAGGCCTCGTCCGCCCCCACGGCCCGGCTGGTGTAGATGAGATCTGCCGCCCGGGACTGGCCGACGATTCTCGGCAGGAAGAAACTCATCCCCGAATCCGGCGACAGGTTCCGCTCAATGAACACCGACTTGAAGCGGGTTTTTTCCGAACCCACCCTCAGATCGCAAGACAATGCGAGACTCATCCCTGCACCGGCGGCGACGCCATTCACTGCCGCAATCACCGGTTTGTCCAGGCGGTAGACGCTCATGGCCTGACGCCCCACCCAGCCCATCTCGTCCAGAAGATCGTTCTGGGCCGGCTGGCCGGAATCGGGCCGGGGTCCGGTGAGATCCGCGCCGGAGCAGAATCCGCGCCCGGCACCGGTGATGATCACGACGCGGATCTCGTCTTTCTGCCGCACCTCGTCCAGGGTGTTCGTCAATGCGTCACGCAGATCCGAAGACAACGCATTCAGCTTCTCCGGCCGGTTGAGCGTCAGGATGGCCGTGTGGCCGTCCGTATCCAGTTCGAGAACCGTAGTCATCTCTCCCTCCCTTGCTTGGTTACCCGGGACGACGCCTGATCACGACTCTTCGGCGACGAACCCCTTCCAGTTCTGCATGTAGGCGATGAACGCATCGCCCAGACCCTCGTCCCGGAGATAACGCTCCGTCACCGGCAGTGATGCCATCTCGAAATCCGGATCCTCGGCCACCCGCAGTGGAAAATCGTGGTGCAGAATCGCCCCCCGTCCCAGCAGGACAAAATCGCAACCCGCGTCGAGGCAGCGCCGTGCCGTCGATGCCGAGTAGACCTTACCCGCTGCCCCGAGCCGTGTCTCACCCCGGTCCAGCATCGTGAACACCGACATCAGCGTGGCGTTCGGCAGCGTGTCATCCAGCGGCGCCTTGTCCACGTCCCAGAGCGACAGATCCAGGTACTCCACGTCGCCGGAACGCATGAGCATCTGCGCCAGGTCTCTGATTTCGAGCGTGTTCACACCGAAACGTTCCGGTGAAAGGCGCACGCCGAGCTGGAAGTCCGACCGGCACCGGGCCCGGATTCCGGCAATGATGTCGAGCAGCGGCCGCGCGCGGTTCTCCAGACTGCCGCCGTATTCGTCGTCGCGACGGTTGATTTCCGGACTCAGGAACTGGCAGAGAATGTAGCCGTGGGCGCCGTGCAGCTCGACACCGTCGAACCCCGCCGCATCCGCTCGTTCGGCAGCCCGGATGAAGTCGTCGATGAGCCGCGCTACCTCATCCGTGGTCAGTGCCCGCGCACCGAACTCCTCGTTGACCGACGGGCATACGGGTGTCGTACCGATCAGCACGGCAGGCGATCGCATGCCGGCGTGATGCAGCTGAACCGCCGACCTGCTGCCGGCGGCCCGGATGGCGCCTGCGAGCTCGGCGAGCCGGGGTACGTGCTCGTTTCCGAAGATACCGAGCTGACCGGGAAAGCCCCTGCCTGCCGCCTGAACGTGCGCCGCACACGTCATCGTCAGTCCGAATCCGCCCTCGGCTCGAAACGTCAGCCAGTGCTGCTCCACCTCGGAGAGCACGCCGTCGTCATGACTCTGGGAGTTGGTCAGCGGCGCCAGCATGAAGCGGTTCTTCATGGCGGGTCCGCGACGGAACGTCATGGGGTCGAACAGATCTGACATGCGGATCCTTACTCGCGCAAACGGACGATTGTACGGGCGATGCCTGCTCGAAAGGAACGGCCGCTCAGGTGGAGCGTAACGCGTAGAGCACGCGACCGCGCGCGCAGAGCTCGCCCTGGTCGTTGACGATGCTCACCTCCACGGCGCACAGCTGACGACCCCGTTTGATCACCGTGGCCACCGCGTCGATCCACGCGCCGTGGGCCTGTCGTAAATATGTGACCTGCAGGTCCGCGGTGCCCGCCGGCCGGCTGCCCTCCCTGAGTCCGGCGAACACCGCCGGAATGGCCGCCATGTCGATCATGGTGGCGATCACACCACCATTGACGCTTCCACCCACGCCCGTCGGTGTCTGCTCCGAGATGGTCAGCCGGAGCCTCGCCTGATCGGGCTTCGATTCCACAAGCGAGAGTCCCAGATAGCGATGAAATGGATTGCTGTCGAACCGCGCGAAGAAGTTCTTCGGATCCGCCTCGAATGTCTCCGTCATAGCCTTCACTCCAGCTCGTAACCGTGGAGTGCCAGACCCTCCTCGAGATAGTCCGCGAGCAGCGGGCTCGCGATCAGATAGTCCGACGTCGCCACCCCTTCCGCGTCGGCCGCCGATTTGAGAGCTTCCGCCCACTCGTCGATGTCGTAATCGCCGCGCCCTAGCCACATCAGGGCAACCAGCGTGCGCTGCTGGTCGGGCTCCAGGTCTTCGATCGCCGTCTTGAGCTCGATGAAGCGATCGTCGCCGCGCCATTCGGTGAGGCGTTCGAACGCCTCGTCGTCCTCGAAGGTAACCGGCTCCGTCTCCTCGTCCATTGACGCGTCCGTCTGGAACTCACGGGCGATGTCGATGATCTGTTTCACGGACTCCGGGTTGAGATCGATCATGCTGCACTTCCCTGCTGGAACACCTCAGTCTAAGCCGGCCCGAGCGTCAGGTCAGCCCATCGATTTTCGACCCGGCGCCGGACAGAAAGGAAAGTGATACCCTGCGCCCTGCTGCAAAGCTTCTGGAAATGGAACTCCATGGCACGACCCGTCTGCTTTCTCTTCCTGCTGCTGCTCGCCACCGCCACCCTGCCGCAGGCACACGCGCAACCTTCCGAGGTGATCGCGGAGCTCCGATCGTCGCTCTTCGAATCTGCCAACAGTGCGCTGGAAAGGGCCAATGGCGCCAAGGCGAACCTGCTGTCGCCCACGAACTATGCCAAGGGTGCCGAATACTACCGGTCCGCCGAGGCGACGCTGACGCGCGGCGGCAACATAGAATCCATCCGCCGGGATCTGGACCGGGCCACCAAGGCTTTCCTGGAAGCCGCAGAGCAGGCGGGGCTGGCGGCGACGACCTTCGAAACTGCCATCAGCGCCCGTGACGACGCCATGAGTGCCAATGCTCAGAACTACGCCACCGACCAGTGGCAGGAAGCCGAGGTGAGCTTCCGGGATGCCGCCATACGGCTCGAGAAAGGCAGCCTGGAGCGTGCTCAGCGGGAAGGTACGTTGGCCGAGAACGAGTTTCGCGCTGCCGAGCTTACCGCCATCAAGGTGAACTACCTCGACGAAACCCGGACGCTGCTCGACACAGCCCGCGACGTGCGGGCACCCCGCTACGCGCCTCGCTCCTACGAGCGCGCCTCCAGCCTGCTCGAACAGGCCACGACGGCGCTCGACACCAACCGCTACGACACGGACGAACCGAGAAGCCTGGCCAGCGCCGCAAAACATCAGGTGCTGCACGCGATCTACGTCGCCCGCCTCGAGCAGGCCATCAGGTCCGGCGATGCTACGCTCGAGACCATCCTGCTCGACTGGGAGTCATCCATCACCACGCTGGCCGATCTGTTCGATCTGGCCGTCTACTACGATGAAGGACAGACCGATGCGGTGGAGCAGATCCGGGCCGAGATTCAGAAGCTGCAGGCCTCCAACACGTCGCTGAACGCGAAACTCGAGGACCGGGAGTTCCAACTGCAGACGCTGATCCAGGAAACGGCGTCCATGGAGCGTCTGTCCAAGCTGGTCGCCCGCCAGGAGCGGCAGCAGGAGAAGCTCGCCAAGGTCGAGGCGCTGTTCACGGAGAACGAGGCCATCGTCCTGCGTCAGGGAGAGGCCGTGATCATCCGCATGGTGGGTCTGAACTTCGATACCGGCAGCGCAGTACTCAAACCCGAGCACGCCGTACTGCTGGGCAGCCTGGAACGGGCCATCAACGAGTTTCCCGAGAGCAACATCGTCGTCGAGGGTCATACCGACGCCTTCGGTTCGGATACGACCAACCTCGTGCTGTCTCAGAAGAGGGCCGACGCCGTGCAGCAGTACCTGCTCGACCACACGCCGGTCTCACCGGCCAACCTGACGGCGCTCGGTTACGGAGAGAGCCGGCCGGTGGCCAACAACGAGACACCCGAGGGCCGCAAGCGGAACCGTCGGATCGACGTGGTTATCTATCCCAAGTGGTAACCGGGCCAGGCCTCATAGCGTGTATTCGTTCGCGCTGCACCCGGACCCGTCGGTATCAGCTGGTCGGCATCCGCGGCCTGGTGCCGATCACGCCCTGCACCTCGAGGGCAGCCAGTTCCTCGTCCGGTAACCCCAGGATCCCGCCGAGCACCTCCCGGTTGTGCTGACCCAGGGTCGGCGCCGGGCAACGGACCGGGATGGGATCGTCGCCCAGTCGATAAGGTGGCGAGGGATTGGGCTGGTTGCCGACCACCGCCCGGTCGAGCCACTGCCAGTAACCCCGGGCGCGGAGCTGCGGTTCCGCGATCAGATCGCTCATCGCGTTGGTGGCAACCGCCGGCACACCGCACCTCTGGAGCAGCGCCATGGCCTCGCGCGCCGGACGTGTCCGCGTCCAGGACGAGATGGCCGCGTCCAGCGCCGTGGTTCGGGCAAGCCGATCGGCCAGATCACCGAACCCGCCTGTTTCCGGAATGACCGCGGTCAGCGACTGCCACTGGATTTCCGTCCGCACCTCGATCAGCAGCCAGCTGTCTGGTTCGCCGGCAGCAGACGCGCACGGGTAGACGCCATGCGGAGCCGCGTCGGGCACACGGTTCGCGGTGCGTGCAGGCACGACACCCGTGGCGGCGTACGCCAGAATCCCGTGCGCGGCGAGAGGAAAGAGACTTTCGGCCTGTGACAGATCAACGAACTGGCCCTCGCCGGTGCGCCGCTGGTGGCGAAGCGCGGTCAGCAGCGCTGCCGCCCCGTTCAGCCCACCGACCGCATCCCCGTATGCGACGTGCACCATGGTCGGCGGATCTTCCGGATAGCCGTGCAGATGCGGTAGTCCTGAAGACTGCTCGACCGTGCTGCCGTAAGCACGGAACAGTCGCCAGGGACCGGTCGAGCCGAAAGCCGGCATGGAAAGCTGCACGATGTCGCTGCGCACTGCCCGGAACACGTCGTAACTCAGGTTCAGTTTCGGCAGAACCCCACCGGAGAAATTTTCCACAACCGCATTGGCGGTGGCGACCAGCTCCAGCAGCAGGCGTCTTCCTTCCGCGTGCTCCAGATCCAGCGTTATCGCCCGCTTGTTGCGGTTCACCATGTTGAACTGGTTGGATTTCTCCGCACCGTCGTCGGCGATCCATTCCGGTGTGGCCTCCCAGCTTCGCCACCAGTCGAAACGCTCGCAGCTCTCGACCTTGATCACGTCCGCGCCCATGTCGGCCAGGTTGCGGGTGGCAAGCGGGCCTGCCCAGCCCATGGTCAGATCGACGATACGGATGCCTTCCAGCGCCCGGGTCACCCTGCGTACTCCGCATCGTGAGCTCCGAGAGCCGCCACGGGACCTCCAAAACTCGGCGGCGTCGCGAACAGCCGGAACGGCACCGAGGGTACTGTCAGTGCTCTGTCGCCTATCGTCGCCTCGGTAAACGCCCGCCGCTCGATGTACTGATCGACACCGAACAGCTCCTCCATGGTCGGTACCCGCGCCAGCGGAATGCCGGCGGCCTGCCCCCGATAGAACAGTTCCTCCGCCGACAGGTCGAGGAGCTTCTCCGAAAAGATCGGCTCCAGCACGTCCGCCGCCTCGTTACGCGCAATGGCCGACTGAAAGAGCGGGACGGCCGCAAAATCGTTCATGTCGAGCAGCGCGCAGAACGCGTGCCACTGCTTCGGTGTGAGCACGGACAGACCGATCCAGCCGTCACGGCAGGGAAAGACGCCCATGGGATAGGTCGGCGGCAGTCGGTTCACACCCATCCTACTCGCCTGCAACCCCGTGTTGTGTGCGGTGATGGCGCCGACGTCGGTAAAGCACATCGTCGACTCGAAGATGCTGGTGTCGAGATGCACCGGTCCGTGTCGATTACCCAGCTCACCTGCCAGCAGAAGACCGAGGCTAGCGATGTAAGCGGTGATCCCGCCGACGAACTGCGCCTGGTAACCGGTCGGCATGATCGGCGGTCCCTCGATCCTGCCGATCAGGCGCAGCATGCCGTTCAGCGCGTAGCACTGCGCGTCCGTCCCGGCATAACCGGCGTAGGGGCCTGTGAGGCCATACCAGCTGATGCTGCACCTTACTTTCCGGCAGTCGGCCACCGGCAGGGTGCTGGTTCCGTCGTCGAGCACCAGATCGGCCTCGTCGAGCAGGCGGGCGCATTCTTCCCGCGACAGCGTGCCGGCACGGACGCTGTACTTGTTCGTGCTGAGGTAGGCGTGCAGAGCACTGGCCTCGGGAAACTGTGCCTCGGGCAGGAAGGGTGGCAGCGACCGCGTCGGAAACCCGCCGTCGGACTCCAGGTTGATCACTTCCGCGCCGTAATCCGCGAACAGCTTGGCGCAGTAGCCGGTCGCCACCGTACCGCTCACATCGACGATCCTGAGACTGCCGAGCGCCCCGCTCATGTCACCCTACCTGTCACTGAAAGCCGCATCTAAGCAGACCGCCACGGTGCGATCCAGGGTGGTGGAGGGTGCAGGACGGCGCCGAACCTTTCCACTATGCTCTGATCATGGTCGCCCGATCCCAGGAAGAGCTCGCCGGTATCCGCGCCGCGGGGGCACTCGTTCGCTCCGTCTTCGACCGCATGAAGGCCGCGGCACGCGCGGGCGTGCGCACCCTCGAGCTCGACGTCATCGCCGGCGACCTGTTCGCGGCAGCGGGTGCGCGCTCGGCACCCCGGCACTTCTACGACTTTCCGGGGCACACCTGCATCAGCGTGAATGAGCAGGCTGCCCATGGCATTCCGGGCCGACGCAAGCTGCGCGACGGCGACATGGTGAACATCGACGTGTCGGTGGAGCTGAACGGTTACGTCGCGGACATGGGTGAATCCTTCGTAGTAGGCCGGGGCCGGCGCGCGCAACAGAGGATCTGCGAGGCGGTACGCCGCGCCGTGCTGGATGCCGCAGCCAACGCCAGAGCGGGCGAATCACTGAACGTGATCGGCAACACCGTGCAGCGCGTCGCCGACCGGCAGGGCTACGGGATCGTCCGTAATCTGGGCAGCCACGGGGTCGGCCGCTCACTCCACGAGGAGCCGTCCTACGTACCGCTCGCCAATCCGTCCGAGCGGCGGACCCTGCAGGAAGGGCTGGTGCTCACCATCGAACCATTCTTCACCACCGGTCGCACGTGGGTGGAAGAGGGTCGGGACGGCTGGACGCTGTCGGTATCACCCGGGGCGCTGGTGGCTCAGTTCGAGCACACCATCATCGTCGGTCCGGACGGCGCGGAGATCGTCACCGCCTGACACCCTCAGTCCGGCAGGCCGAGCACGCGCTTGGCGATGATGTTGGCCTGTATCTCGTTGCTGCCGCCGTAGATGGTGGTGGTTCTGAGATGCAGGAATTCCTCCGTCGCCCTGAGCTCCTCGGCGGTGAAACCCACCTCCTCGTGCGCGCCGAGACCGCGGAATCCCATGAGGTCGCGTTTCATGTCGGCGGTGTCGCGCTGCAGCGTCGCGCCGACCAGCTTGAAGATCGACGTCGCTTCGCCCGGCGTACCTGAGCGGGTTTCTTCGTTGACGCGCAGCGCCGTGAGGTTCAGCGCCCGGCGTCGCATGTTGAGCTTCAGCACAGCGCTTCGCAGGGCTGCGTCGGCGATCAGACCGTTGTCCTCACCGACGTACTGCTTGGCGACCTTGACGAGTCCCGCGGAGGGATCTGCCGCACGGGCGCCACCGGTGAGGCCGCCGATACCGGAACGCTCGAACTGCAGCAGGCGCTTGCCGATGGTCCAGCCCCTATTGAGCTCACCGACCAGGTCCTCCTTCTTGGCGATGGCGTTATCCAGGAACGTCTCGCAGAAAGGGGACGATCCGGAGATCAGCCTGATCGGCCGGGTTGTGACGCCAGGCTGGTCCATGGTCAGCAGCATGAAGCTGATACCGTCGTGCTTCGGTGCGTCGGGATCCGTGCGCACGAGAATGAACATCCAGTCCGCCGTGGCGGCGCCGGAGGTCCAGATCTTCTGACCGTTGATCAGGAAGTGATCACCGTTGTCCACCGCCCGGGTCTTGAGCGAAGCCAGGTCGGATCCGGCATTGGGCTCGGAGTATCCCTGACACCACTGCACCTCACCCCGGGCGATCTTCGGGATGTGCCGCTGTTTCTGCTCCTCCGTACCGTACTCGAGCAGGGTCGGGCCGATCATGGACGTCCCCATACCCATGAGCGGCGAGCGGGCCTTGATCCGGGCCATTTCCTCGTACAGAACCTTCGCGAGCTGCGGTGACAGGCCGCCGCCACCGTATTCCTTCGGCCAGGTGGGCACGGTCCAGCCACGCTCGGCCATCCGCTCGAGCCAGAGCGCCACATCCGGCTCCAGGGTGACCTTGGTCGACCCGGTGGCGATCTGCCCGACTCCCCGCGCCCCGGCTGGGCAGTTCTCGTTCAGCCACGCGGCCACCTCGGCGCGGAATTCGGTTGCTTCACTCACGGCCAGTCCTCGTTCTATAAAACCAAACCAGCAAAGTTAGCCTGTGTCCGGTCGAGATGCCAGCGCACGGGTTGGCAACCTGTCAGGGGGTGACTGTCAGCTGGGCAGCTTTCAGGCGGGCCTGCTTGAGCCGGGATTCCAGCCAGGCGAAATGATTGAAAATCTCCGGTGACAGGTTCCAGCCATAGCGGTTGTCGTGACCCGCGTCGAGTGCAGCCTCGTACATGCCGATGGCACGCGGCAGGTCCTGCTCGAAGCCGTCGCTGCCGTACTCGTAGCGGGCCGCCAGCGTCTTTGTCGCCTCGAAATGATGGAGTGCAGCCGCACGTTCCAGCTCACGTCGCGCCGCTGCCGGATCGACTTCCGCGGACATGCCCCGCTCGTAGACCTGCATCAGGCGCCAGGATGCTTCGGCATGGCCGAGGTCCGCAGCCGCCTGGAGACGGCGGATGCCTTCGGCCCGGACAGCGGGACCGCCCACGGTCAGCTGCTGCAGCCCGACCCGATAGAGCGAGTCGGCATCGGTCCGCTGCCCCAACGCACGGAGCTCGTCCGCGCCCAGCAGCGCGCTGCCCGTGATCGATGCGAGCCGTTCGATGTAACGCGTCTGCGCGGCCAGCGCCTCGAGCTGCCGGGCAGCGTCCCCCCCGCCGTGCTGCTCGTAGTGGTCCCGCTGGACATCGATCCAACGCCGTGCCTCGGGAAGGTCCTGTGGAAATCCTTCGCGCCCGCTCAGGTAGTTGTCTACCACCCGTGCCATGGCATCCACCTCCCCATCGCTGGCAGCCCTCAGCAGCCAGCCGCGCGCCCGATGCAGGTCCCGGTCCGCTCCGTCGCTGCCGGTCCGAAGCATGACGATGAGGGATCGCCGTACTTCCGGGTCTGATTCAGCGGCCTGCTCGAGCAGCGCCAGACCCTGTTCCCGCACACCGGGACCCGGAAACTCGCTGCCGAGATAGAGGCGGCCCAGCTCCGCCAGGACGGCGATGTCTCCTGCGGCGAGACCGGCCTGCCAGCGGTCGATCTCGTCCAGCCGATCCTGATACGACCCACCGACGAGGCGCAACATGGGTGCCCGCTCTTCCGGACCACCCTCTTCGACCAACGTTTCGTAGTAGCGCCGCGCCCGCGGGAGATCCACCGGGTAGCCCATACTGCCGCGGCTCAAGTGCTCGGCGAGACGCAGCCGGGCCAGCGCCGAGCCATTCGCAACCGCGGCGTCCAGCAACGTGCTGCGGCGTGACAGCAGCGCCACGGAGTCGGATTGGCGGATCTCGGCGGTCAGACGTTCCACTTCCGCCATCTGGGCCGGCCCGTAGCCCGCAGTCACCGCAGCCTGGAGCCAGCGCTCCGCATCGGCACGATCCGAGTCACCACCGTAGCTCTGCAGAAACTGATACAGCTCGTACTGCATGGCCGGCACGCCCGCGTCCGCGCCGAGCCGCAGCCATTCGAGTCGACGATTGCGATCCGGCGTATTGTCGACGATCCAGAGCAGCGCCTCGGCGTTACCGTCCCGGGCTGCACGCTCGTACCAGTACCGGGCATCCGCTCCGCCGGCCCTCGCCACGCAGACCTGAGCCACATCGAAGCCGAGATGAGCGAAGGGACGACATATGACTACGCGATAGTTCGCCGTGACCAGGACGACGACGAAGCACAATCCGGCAACACGCAGCACCCAGGGGGTGCAGCGGAGCAGTCCAGGCCAGGACGGGGATCCGGGGTTCGCCAGCTGCAGGATCAGCAGGCCGCCGATCACGAGCTGCACGCCCACCCAGTACGCCAGCAGCCACCATGGCGGGCCGTAACCGGAAACGAGGTCCACCAGGCTCCCCGCTGTCGTGCTGCTGTGGCCCCCGGCAACGTAGATGGGGAAATACACCGCAACCAGCGGCACGACGCAGAGCAACGCGAGCACCGTGAATCCAAGCCGCCGTGGCAGACGACCCGCGCCCCAGGTAAGGAGCCGCGCCAGGAGCACCGCGAGCGCCAGATAAACGAGGGCCGGACCGAGGGCCATGAGCCCCATCGCCAGTCCTTCGCCGTCGAAGGAGAACAGTCCGGCCAGCCCCACGGCCAGCAGTGCCGCCGTCGGAGCCGTGCCGGCTGAAACTGGGGTCAGCCACACCACGGGTACGGCGTGCACCAGCGTCAGCAGCAGCGCGAGCCGCGCAGTCCGCGTTCGGAAGTCGTCGACGGTATCCGGTCGGGTCATCCGCAAACCTTACCCTTCTATCTTCCCCACTCCAGTCGCCACCCCGGAATGTTTAAGTATGCGCCGCAGGAGTACCAGTGGATGTGACTGATTTCAAAGGAGTTTGTGTCCGATCAACGGCTTCGGCTAGAGTCTCGCGTGAACAGGATCGGGAGTGCAACGTGAGCGGAGAACATCTCTGGGAGGCCATCGGTGCCATCGGCGAGTTGCTGGGCGCGATCGGGGTCATCGTCACCCTGGGTTATCTGGCAGTGCAGATCCGCCAGAACACCCTGGCCATGGCGGAAGGTCGACGGCTGGCGCTGGCTCAGGCGTACCAGCAGCGGGCCGACGGCCTGTCGGACATGATGGTCAGTGCCGCCAACGGACCCATCGGCGCCATCATCGTCAAGCTCGCATCTGCAGGCTACCCGGAACGCGTCGAGTCGCTTCAATCCCTCAATGCCGAGGAGCTCGGACGCTTCCGGCAGTGGCAGATCGCGCAGCAGACGCACTGGGACAACATCTATCAGCAGTACCAGCAGGGCTTCGTCGACGAGGAGTACTACGAGGAGGCATTCAAGGACCGCGTGCGACGGCTGGTTCCGATCTGGCGGGCGCTCGGCCTGACTCAGAACCGGTCCAGCTTCCAGGAGGAGATGGATCGTCTCAGCCCGCGCTGAGTCCCCTCTGTCACCAATGGGAGAAGAGCCTGCTGACATGGACACCCCACTGATCGTTCACTTCAGCGCAGCACTTTTCAACATGGTGGATAAGGTTTCGGAACGCACCGATCTCGTCGAAGCGGAAAATGCGTTCAAACGCCTGCTCATCCCGCTGGGCCGGTGACAGGTGCCGACTGGTCGCATGCCGGATAGCTGCGCTGCTCCTCAGTCCAGGCCCTTCCGTGCCAGCCAGCCCTGCACCACGGACACCGCTTCGTGCACCTTGTCGCGGCTGACGGTGTAGTAGTGATCGGCACCCTGGATCTCGTGGAGCTCCTTGTCATGGTGCTCGACCGCGGCGAACAGCCGCCGGGCGTGGCTCGGTGTGCACGCCAGGTCGGCAGTATTGCTCACCACCAGCACCGGACAGGAGATCCGCGAGGCGTTGCCGAGCCCGTCGGCCCGGGTCTCGTCGAAGCTCCACTGGGACAGCCAGGATCGCAACGTCGTGAAACGTGCCAGGCCGACCGGCCCGTCGTTGACCGTCTTCGGATCACCCAGGTAGCACGTGCCCACAGGCCGGTCTGACGGATCCTGCGCGGGATCCAGCCAGCGGACGTCAGCCATGGTGCCGTAGACAATGAAGGGACGTTCCTGCACGCCGTCGGGATCGCGGCGCAATCCGGCCAGCGTTTCCTTCACCCAGGCGGTGATGCGGCGATTGCGCGCCAGCTGCGCAGCGCGGAACCGTTCGACGAAGGCGTCGCTGTAGGCCGGCTGATTGGGGTTTGCCGGATCGTACAGATTGAGTTCCGTCAGCCGCTCGAAGGGACGGCTTTCGTCCGTTATCGACGGATCCAGCCATTCGGTGGAGGTCACCGCCCGGCTGATGTGCGCAGCGAGCAGCATGATGCCATCGGCGGGAATCAGGCCGGCGTCGACGAGGTTCAGCGGATCTCCCGCCGGCGTCTCGGTGATGGTCGGGTGCTCTGCCTGATCCTGATAGAACAGCGACAGGCTGCCGCCGCCGGACCAGCCGCCGAACACCACCGTCTCGTAGCCGAAGCGTTGTCTGGCGTCGCGCACGCAGGCACCCAGATCGAGCACACACTTCTCCATGATGAGCGCCGTATCGTTGCCCCGGTAGCGTGGGTTGCAGTAGATGATGTGTGTCCCGGCCCGGGCGAGCGAATTGACCATGGGCAGGAACGCACCGCCGCCGATGGGGTGAGAGAAGATGACCACGCTCTTCGCCCGGGGTCGCTCGGAGGAATAGATCCGCATGCACTCGACGAACACCACACCCGTTGAGCCGCCGTAGGTATCCTTCATGGGATCCGGGTCGGTATGCACGACACCATACGGCTCACGAATCAACGCCATCTCGTTCTCTCCCGGTTGTCGCAGGCGACCATGATATTCTTCCAGGCACCGTCTAACGACCTGCGACCGCGCTTCATGACGACGATTCTGTATGCCCGCCTGAGCACGCTCATGTTCCTGCAGTTCTTCGTCTGGGGGGCCTGGTTCGTCACCCTGGGTACTTACCTGAATGCGCTCGGCTTCGCCGCTACCGATATCGGCCTCGCCTATCTCACCAACAATCTGGGTGCCATCATCGCCCCCTTTTTCGTCGGCATGATCGCCGACCGCTTCTTCGCCTCGGAACGCGTGGTTGCGCTCCTGCACCTCGGCGGCGCGGCGGTGCTTTTGTACGCCTCCACCCTCTCCGATCCCGGCGCCATCATCGTGGCGCTGCTCGTCTACAACAGCGCCTACATGTCGACACTGGCTCTGGCCAACGGCATCGGCTTCGCCCACATGACAATGCCGGACGAGCAATTTCCGCGGGTACGGGTCTGGGGAACGATCGGCTGGATCGCGGCCGGTCTCGCCATCACGTTCGTACTGGGAAACAGGACGACCAACGTGGAAGCCTCGGACCTGCCGATGAAGATGGCTGCGGTCTGCTCCGCGCTGCTCGGCCTCTACTGTTTCACGCTGCCGCACACGCCGCCGGCAGGTCGCGGCGTACGGACGACGCTGGCGGACATCGCGGGCGTGCAGGCTCTGTCGCTGCTGAAGGACCGCGCATTCGCCGTGTTCGCAGCGAGCTCGCTGCTAATCTCCATACCGCTCGCCTTCTACTACAGCTTCGCGAACCTGTATCTGAACGAGACGGGAATGACGGGCGTGGCGGCGAAGATGACCCTCGGCCAGGCGTCCGAGGTGCTGTTCATGGTGGCCATGCCGTTCTGCTTCCGCCGGCTGGGTGTGAAGTGGATGCTGCTCGTCGGCATGCTCGCCTGGGTCGTCCGCTATGGTTTCTTCGCTTACGGCTCACTGGACCTCGTCGGCTTTCTCTACCTGGGCATCCTGCTGCACGGCGTGTGCTACGACTTCTTCTTCGTGACGGGCCAGATCTACGTGGATCAGCGGGCAGGACCCCGGATCCGTGCCAGCGCTCAGGGTCTCATTGCGCTCCTCACCTATGGTGCAGGCATGGCCATCGGCACCTACCTCGCCGGTTATGTCGTCGAGATGAACGTTGTCGGCGACGGCCACGACTGGCAGTCGATCTGGCTCCTGCCCTGCAGCTTCGCAGCGGTGGTGACCGTCGTTTTTACGGCCGTCTTCCGCGAGTCTCCGACTGCCACTAAAACCCGGACGCTGATGGAGGGTGGTGTATGAACAGCACGCGACGGCGTTGCCTGAGGCTGCTCGCCACCGGGCCGGCCCTGGCGCTGGCAGGTCCGCTGATTGCCGCCGGTGGACGGCGCATAGAGCGCGTCGGATTACAGCTTTTCACCGTGCGCGAGCTCATGGCGAAGGACGCGGCAGCCACCCTGGCGGCGGTGGCCGGGGTCGGCTACGCGGAAGTGGAGACCGCCGGCACCGGCAGCCTCACTCCGGCCCGGTTCGCCGATGCGCTCGGCAGCGCCGGATTGACCGCACCATCGGCGCACGTACCGTTGGAGCGGATGGCGCAACAGCCGGATGCGGTGCTGGAAGAAGCGGATATCATCGGCTACGGCTATCTCGTCATGCCCTGGCTGCCACCGGAACAGCGGACACCGGCGGGCTACGGCCTGGTCATCGACACCCTGAACCGGTTCGGCGAGCGCTGCGCCGCCGCCGGTATCCAGCTCTGCTACCACAACCACGACTTCGAGTTCACACGGCTCGGCAACGACATTCCCTACCAGCTGCTGCTCACCGAGTGCGACCCAACTCTCGTACGCTTCGAGCTAGACCTGTACTGGGCAGCCCAGGCCGGTGTGTCCGCGGCGGCCATGCTGACGGCCGATCCCGCCCGGTTCCCGCTCTGTCACGTCAAGGACCGCAGCCCGGGCGGCGAGATGATGGACGTCGGCCAGGGAACCCTCGACTTCCCGGCACTGTTCGCTGCGGGAACGGGGCTCAAGCACTACTTCGTCGAGCACGACCAGCCGGCCGACGCCATGGCGTCGATCCGCACCAGCTACCGGGCGGTCAGCGCTATGCGCTTCTGAAGCGGGCGGGCCCCTACGCGACCCTCGACGCGCTCCCGTCAGTGACGTATTTTGGTCGGTTCCGAGTTGCCAGCCGTCATCAGAGCGCGCAATGACCTACTGCCTTTCCATCGCCGTGGATTCGGGGTTGATCTTCATCTCCGACTCCCGGACCAACGCCGGGGTGGACCGGGTGAGCACCTACAGCAAGATGCACGCCTTCTCCACCAGCGACCGTCATTTCGTGCTCCTCTCGGCAGGCAACCTGGCGACGACCCAGGGTGTAGTAGCCCAGATGGAACGGGATCTGAAGCAGTCCAAGCCCCGCAACCTGGCTACCGTGGCGGACATGTCGGACGCGGCGGACTACGTCGGCGAGGTGAGCAAGTTTCAGCAGGGTAAGCACGGCAACGAGACCACCTTCGAGGCGAGCTTCATCATCGGCGGCCAGATCCCGGGCGAACCGCCGGCCACCTTCCTGGTCTACCCCCAGGGCAACCACATCACCACTGCCGCCGAGACGCCCTACCTGCAGATCGGCGAGAGCAAGTACGGCAAGCCCATCCTCGACCGGATCATCCGGCCCGGATCCAGCCTGGAGACGGCCGCCCTGTGCGGTCTGGTTTCCATGGACTCCACCATGAAGAGCAACCTGACCGTCGGCCCGCCCATCGAGCTCCTCGTCTACGAGCGCGACAGCTTCAACCTGCAGCGCCACTACGTCTTTCGAGCCGACAGCGACTACCTGAAGCAGCTCAACAAGGTCTGGGATCAGAACCTCCGGGACGCGTTCCACCGCCTGCCGCCGATCACCTGGAGCGCCGTCTGGGACGCGGACGAAGGTGCGCGCGAAGATGGCACCACCCCGGCAGCCGGGAGTGACACATGACCATCCGTGTCGCCATCTCGCATCACACCCGCTACACCTACGACCGGTCGGTGAAGCTCTATCCGCATACCATCCGCCTGCGGCCGGCGCCGCACTCACGCACGCCCATTCCTTCCTATTCCATCAAGGTGGAACCGGCCGAGCACTTCGTGAACTGGCAGCAGGACCCTTTCGGCAACTACCTGGCCCGCTACGTCTTTCCGGAAAAGACGCGGTCGTTCTCGATCAGCGTCGAGCTGATCGCCGATCTGGTCGCCATCAACCCCTTCGACTTCTTTCTCGAGGAGCACGCCGAGCACTACCCCTTCGCCTACGGTGAGCAGCTGTCCCGCGACCTGACGCCGTACCTGGAGATCCGGGAAAACGGCCCGCTGCTCAGGGAATGGCTGTCCCGGGTGGACCGTAGCGACGGCCAGCACATAGTTAACTTCCTCGTCGACCTGAACCAGCGCCTGCAACGGGACATCGGCTACCTGGTGCGCATGGAGCCGGGCGTTCAGACCTGTGAGGAAACTCTGTCACGGAAATCCGGCTCCTGCCGGGACAGCGCCTGGCTGCTGGTCCAGATCTGCAGGCATCTGGGGCTTGCGGCGAGATTCGTCAGCGGCTACCTGGTGCAGCTCGTGGAGGACGTGAAGCCTCTCGACGGCCCGGCCGGCCCGGATGCGGATTTCACGGATCTGCATGCCTGGGCGGAGGTGTACCTGCCTGGCGCCGGCTGGATCGGCTTCGACCCCACCTCCGGACTGCTGGCCGGGGAAGGCCACATCCCCCTGGCCTGCACCCCGGATCCGGCAGGCGCGGCACCGGTGACCGGTGGCACGGACATGGCCGAGGTGACGTTCGAGTTCGAGAATCGTGTGGAACGCATCCGCGAGGATCCGCGGGTCACCCGGCCTTACGGAGACGCGCAGTGGAGCTCCATCGTCGCCCTCGGGGAACGGATCGAAGCGGACCTCGATCGTGAGGATGTCCGACTCACCATGGGCGGCGAGCCGACCTTCGTCTCCATCGACGACATGGACGGCGCGGAGTGGAACTACACCGCCATGTCGGAAAAAAAGCTCGATCTCGCCACCAGACTGCTGCTCGAGCTCAAGACGCGCTTCGCGCCCAGGGGCGTGGTGCATTTCGGCCAGGGCAAGTGGTACCCGGGAGAACCCCTGCCTCGCTGGGCGCTGTCTCTGTTCTGGCGCACCGACGGCGAGGCCATCGTCGGCGCAGACGAGTGGATCGACACCAATGAGCGCGCCCGCGGGCTCGACACGGAGGACGCCAGACGATTCATCACCACACTGGCGGACACCCTGGAACTGGCAGACACCTACGTGGTACCCGGCTACGAGGACACGCTCTACCACCTGTG